>JAJYZN010000013.1 GCA_021799915.1 Actinomycetes bacterium | reverse complement strand
CCCGGAGCGGTGACGGCCCGGGCCATCGACCACGCCAGGGCGGCGGTCCACCTCCCCGGTCCGGGGGTCGCCCCGGCCACCAGGTCGTTCCAGTACAGCGCCCATCCCGGGGCCAGACGTCGGCCCAGCGGCGGCCAGGTGAGGGTCCGCGCAGCGCGTGAGATCACCCGCGGTCGGGAGAGCAGCACCCGCTGGAGCACAGCCGCCGGTCCCTGGTACCCGGCCTGGTGGCGGGCCAGCCACCTCCCGTAGGCAACGGCGGCGTCGGGTCCCGCGTCGGCGGCGCCCATGATCGCCCGGGCCGCGGCCACCCCGCTCTCCATGGCCTGGGAGATGCCCTCCCCCTGGAGGGGGTTCACCAGCCCGGCGGCGTCGCCGACCAAGAGCACCCGACCCCTGGCGGCGGCGGTCCCCACCATCCCCATCTTCAGCCATCCTCCCAACCGAGGCCCGGTCCCGGTGCCGGGCGGCACCAGCCCGAGCTCGGCCAGGTGGGCGAGGAAGGCCTCGAGCCGGCGGGTGGCGATGGCTCCGGCTCGCCGGTCCGCGCCCACGCCGACCCCAAGGCCGGCGTTCGCCAGTCCCCCGGGGCCGGGGAACAGCCAGCCGTACCCGGGGAACCCGGTGCCCGGCGCGTCCTCGAGCAGGACGATGACCGGGAGCGTGACGTCGGTCTCGAGGTAGGTCCGCACGGCGAAACCCAGCTGGACCCGGCCGGTGTCGACCAAACCGGCCGAGGCGGCGACCGTGCTGCCAGCGCCGTCGGCGCCGATGACCACGCGGGCCCGCAGGTCGGGGGCACCAGCCAACGCCACGGTGATGGCGCCGTCCTCCGAGCGCACGCCGGTCGCCCGGGCCCGGACCTGCTCGGCCCCGGCGGCCACCGCGGCCCGGCGCACGAGGTCGTCGAGGTCCCGCCGAGGCACGGCCCAGGCCACCCCGGGGTAGTCCCGCCCGGACCGGGCCGGGAGCACGACACGTCCACCGCCCGGGCCGATCACCTCCATGTCGCCCAGCGCCAGGTACCGCTCGGGAGCGAGGCCCCGCTCGGTGAGCAGCGCCACGCCCCGGGGTCCGACCAGATCGCCGCAGGCCTTGTCGCGGGGGAACTGTGCCTTGTCCACCAGCGCCACCCGGGCGCCACCCGAGGCCAGCTCCAGCGCCGCCATGCTGCCCCCCGGGCCGGCGCCGACCACGACGGCGTCGAAGTCACGACGGGTCACGCCGGCCAACGTACTCTCCGGCGGCCCGGGCATCGGAGGTGACCGTCGTCGGGGTGGGCCGGTGACGGCTCGCCTACGCTGGACGACGACGGAACCAGGAGGTGTGCCGGTGGCCCAGACGACGGACAGCGATCGGCAGCGGTTCGCCACCGAGCTCTTCGACGGCCTGCCCCCCCGGTACGATCGTCTGGGGGCCCTGCTGTCGCTCGGCCAGGACCGCAGGTGGAGGCGGGCCACGGTGGAGAAGATCCCCCGCAACCCGGGAGGCCGCGTGCTCGACGTGGCCACTGGACCCGGAGGAGTGGCCTTCGCCCTCCGGCGTCATACCGGCTCCAGTGTCGTGGGGCTCGACCTCACGTGGCCGATGTTGGCCGAGGCCCGCCGGAACATCGCCCGCCGCGGCGAAGAGCGTGTCGCACTGGTCCAGGGCAGTGGCGACACCCTTCCCTTTGCCGACGGGGTGTTCGACGCCGTGACCTTCACCTACCTCCTGCGCTACGTCCCTGACCCCGAGGGCACCGTCGCCGAGTTGGCCCGGGTGGTCCGGCCCGGAGGGGTGATGGCCAGCCTGGAGTTCCACCTTCCGGATTCGGCTGTCTGGCGGGCGCTGTGGTGGTGCTACACCCGCGGCGTGCTCCCGGTCGCCGGTTGGATGACCGGCGGGCGCGAGTGGTTCGAGGTGGGGCGCTTCCTCGGACCGAACATCTCTGGCCACTACCGTCGCTACCCGGTCTCTTGGACCGTGGGTGCATGGGAGCGGGCGGGCATGCAACAGGTGGGCGTCCGGCGGATGTCGCTCGGGGGGGGACTGGTCATGTGGGGGACCAGAGCCGGGCCGGGCGCCGGGGCCTGAGCGACGTGGCTGCGGTCCGGGCGGGGAGATTCGGGGGCCGGGTCCCCGCGGGAACGGACGGCCCGGCCTACTACGCCACCGGGCGCCGCGGGATCCGCCGCGACGTGGTCGCCCTCCTCCACCCGCCCTACACGGCGTGGCACCTGTCCTACGTGCTGCTCGGCGGGCTCGTCGTCAGATCGGTGCACTGGGGAGTCCTGGGGGCGACGGTCCTGGCCTTCTTCCTGGCCGTCGGGGTCGCCGCCCACTGCCTCGACGAGCTCAGGGGTCGGCCGCTGGACACGACGTTGCCGACGTGGACCTTGGTCACGGCGGCTGCCGTCGCCCTGGCCGGGGCCGTGACCATCGGCGTGGTCGGCGTCGAGCGGATCGGTCCGGGGCTGGTCGGGTTCGTCGTGGTCGGCGCGGTTCTCGTCCTGGGGTACAACTTGGAGCTGTTCGGCGGGCGCATCCACACCGACCTCGGGTTCGCCCTGGCCTGGGGCGCCTTCCCCGTGCTCACGGCGGCGTACGCGCAGGCCGGTGACATCCCCCCGGCGGCCGTCGCCCTCGCCGTGGCCGCGGCCTTGGTGTCGGGGGCCCAGCGGGCCCTGTCCACCCCGGCCCGGATGCTGCGCCGGCGCGGGGCGAGGGTGGAGGGGAGCGTGGTCATGAAGGACGGCACGGTGATCCCTCTGGACCGGGCGACGTTGCTGGCGCCTCTGGAGGCGACCCTCCGGCTCCTGTCCTGGGCGGTGATGGCCCTGGCCCTCACCCTGGTGCTGGCCCACCTGTGGAGGTAGCCGCCGATCCCTCGACGTGACGTCTGAACCCGTCGATGCTGGCGTCGACCACCCGGTCGTGGCCCCACCGGAGCACCGGGTAGGTGAAGATGGCCGCCACCCGCATCGGGCTTTGCATCATCTCGATAGTCCACCCGATCACGGCCCTGGTCCCGACCGATCCCGACGCCGACTCCGTCGGGGTCAGGAGGAGCCGGGCCCGACCTTCGAGGTCACCGTGCACCGAGGCCTCGATGCGCTCGGGAGCGACGCAGGTCTGGAGCTCGATGTCGATACGCATACGGTAGGGCAGCGGCGGCGTCACCACGCCGTGGAGGTGGGCCCCGGACACCAGCCCGTCGCCGTCGAGGCGCAGCTCCCCGAGCCACGGCCACCAGGCCTCGAACTGCTCGGTCCGCCCGATCGCCTCCCACACCTCGGCCGGCGGGAGCGACAGGTCGAACGCTCCCTCGTACTCGACCACGAAGGGGGAGCGCATGGCGGCCCCCTACCCCGGCGAGCGGGTCGGCTGCGTGCGAGGACCGGGCCCGCCGGCATACTGGTCCCGCAAGGCCTTCTTCACGATCTTCCCCGTCCCGGCCCGGGGCCACTCGCTCCGTAGCTCGAGCTGCTCGGGGATCTTCTGGACCATGAGCCCGGCCTGGCGGCAGAACGTCACCAGCTCGTCGAGGGTCAGGTCGCCGACTCCGTCGTTCAGCTGCACGACGGCGCACACCCGCTCGCCGCGCTCCTCGTCGGGCAGTCCGATGACCGCCACTTCGGCCACGGCCGGGTGCTGGTACAGCACGGCCTCCACCTCGGTGGCACTGATGTTCTCTCCCTTGCGGACGATGACGTCCTTGATCCTCCCGGTGATCACCAGGTGGCCATCGGCCCGGAGCAGGCCGAGATCACCGGTCCGGAAGTACCCCTCGGCGTCGAAGGCCTCGGCGTTCAGGGCTGGATCGGTGTACCCGTGGCACACCATGGGTCCTCGTACCCGGATCTCTCCCTCCTCTCCGGGACCGGCCACCCCGCCGTCCAGGCGGACGATGCGGACCTGGGCGCCCTCCACCGGGCGCCCGTCGGTGTGGGCCAGCTGCTCGTCGGTGTCGTGGGGGGAGCCGTTGGCGATCATGGGCACTTCGGTCATGCCGTAGCCGTGGACCACGCCCCGACCGCCGATCTCGTCACGGACCTCGAAGTGGATCTCCGGGGGCTTCGGCGCTCCCCCGCCCGACATGAGGCGCAGGGTGGGAAGGATGGGTTCTCCCGGCTGGCGTCGCTGCTCGGCCAGGTACGCCACGTAGAAGGCGGTGCTGCCACCGACCATGGTCACGCCGTGCCGGCGGAAGAGCGGCAGGAGGTCGGGCGCCGAGAAGGACTCGACCAGCACGGCCGGGAAGCCCAGGCACAACATGGTGACCAGGTAGTCGGGACCGGCGATGTGAGCGAAGGGGAAGGCGATGGACCCCACGTCGTCGGGGGACATGTCGAGGGCGACCGCCAGGCCCCAGCCACCGGCGATGAGGGTCGAGTCGGTGTGGCGGACCCCCTTGGGATCGGCCGTGCTGCCCGACGTGTAGTAGATCCAGCGAATTGGCGCCTCGGCGTCGTCGGCGCCCACCTCCGGGGCCGGCAGGGTGCCGGGATCACCGGTGGGAAGGCCGTCGTCGATGACGAGGACGTGAGGCCGCCGCTCCGATCCCGGCAGGGAGCGCTCGGCCAGATCCACATAGTCGGTCCCCCTCCACTCCCGGGGGATGACGAACAGCTCCGATCCGGTCTGGCGGAGGGCGAAACCGACCTCGCGCTCCCGGTAGAGGTGGATGATCGGGTTCTGGACAGCGCCGAGGCGGCTGAGGGCCATCGAGAGGACTACGGTGTCGATGCGGGTGGGAAGCTGCCATGAGATCACGCTCCCTGGGCCGACCCCACGGGAGTGCAGACCGGCGGCCACGCTGAGCACCCGGTCGCGGAATTCGCCGAACGTAAGCGTGTTGTCTGTGGCGTCGATCAGCATGGGGTGGTCCGGCGTGGCCTGGGCTCGGCGCTCGACCAGCTCCCACATGGTGCGGGCACCGGTGATCGGGTGGGTCTGGGTAGTCAATGGTCCTCCACGGTTCAAGGTCTGACCGGCCACGGGCCGCGAGTGGTCCCGGTCGCAGGGCCGTCCCGGCTCGGCGACCATTCTCCCTCACGGACTTCCCGGCGCGCCCGGTGTCGGGCCGAGGTCGCGGGCGACGTGCCAGGATAGGGCTGACCACCGGCACAAGGGGGCACGATGAGCGAGAGCATGGGCAGTGGAGACGGTGGCGGCGAGCCGGTCGTCAGGGATCGCCGACGCGACGCCCGCCTGGTGTCCACCGGGGTGGCGGCGGTGTTGCTGGTGTGGTTCGCTCTGGCCAATCTCCAAGACGTCGAGATCCACTTCTGGGTGGTGTCGACGAAGTCCCCCCTCATCGTCGTGGTGGCCATCTCGGTGCTGCTCGGCTCGCTGGTCTCGGTGCTCCTGTCCCGGTTCGTCCGGGGTCGCCGCCGGGACGGGCCGGAGGACTGAGGGGCACACCTCGTCGCGCCGAGGATCGGCTCCCCTGCGGGTCTGCCGGTCTGCCGGTCAAGACGAGAGGCCGTCAGGTTTGGTCGAGTGTGGGGTGACGGTCCTGCCAACGCTCGGCCTCCTCGAGCTGGGAGGCCACTTGGATCAGCAGGTCCTCGCGCCACGGCCCGGCCACCAATTGGACCCCGACGGGAAGCCCGCCGGTGCTGTGGTGCAAGGGGAGGCTCACCGCGGGCTGGCCGCTCACGTTGAACGGGGCGGTGAAGATCGCCATCGACAGCACGTCCATCGGCATCCCCCCCGGATCCTCGTGCACCTGGCGGAGGATGGAGCCGGCTTCCGGCGGGAGGATGGCGGTGGTCGGCGTCACGAGGAGGTCGAAGTCCTTTCCCCACCGGGCGGCGATCACCCGTGAGATCCGCTGGAGCTCGCCAAGGGCCCGGACGACGGCAATGCTGTCCACCTGCTGGGCGGCCTGGTACGACGCCACGTTGTGGGGCTCCATCCGGGCCACGTCGATGCCGTCGTAGTCGCCGAAGGCGGCGTTCATGAGCGGCAAGAACGAAGCCAGCACTTCGACCGGGAAGAGCTCGAAGTCCACCTCTTCGACGTGGTGCCCCAGGCGTTCGAGGAGGGTTCCGGCGTTCTCGACCGCCGCTCGAGCTGTCTCGTGGACCGGCACCCCGAGCGGCGCTTTGGCCAGCACGGCCACTCGCAGGGCCCCGGGATCGGTCCCCAGCTCCGCGGCGAAGGGACGGGCCGGAGCGGGCGCGCTGTTCCAGCAGAGCGGGTCGGGTCCGCTGATGGCGTCGAGGACCCCGGCGGCATCGGCGACGGTCCGGGCCAGGACACCCTCCACCGACGCCCCCAACCATCCGGGCACGATGGCCGGGACCCGTCCTCGGCTGGCCTTCAGGCCGACCAGACCGGTGCACGAGGCCGGGATCCGGATCGACCCGCCGCCGTCGTTCCCGTGGGCGATCGGGAACATCCCGGCGGTAACGGCCGCGGCAGCCCCCCCGCTGGAGCCACCTGGGGTTCGGGACCGGTCCCACGGGTTCCGGGTGATGCCGTAACGGACGTTCTCCGTGGCTGGGATGGGACCGAACTCGGGGGTGTTGGTACGGGCGGTCACGACGAACCCGGCCCGGCGGAAGGCGGCGACCACCAGCTCGTCGGCCGTGCCGAGGTCCTCGGGGGCGGCGAAGGAACCGTAGGTGAGCGGCCATCCGGCCACTGGCGTGAGGTCCTTGATCGGGATGGGGACGCCGGCGAAGGCCGGGAGGTCCTCCTCCCCACCGGCGATGGTGTCCTCCAACGCCCGCGCCAGCTTGCGGGCTTCGTCGTCGTTCCGCCAGACGACGGCCAAGAGCCCGGGGTTCAGCCGGTCGATCCGCTCCAGGCAGTGGTCCAGGAGCTCGACCGGGCTGAGGCGGCGAGCCCGGACATCTGCGGCCAGCTCCGTGGCCGACCTGTAGGCATCCACACTTGCACCATAGACCTCCGGGTGCCGGGGCGTGGCCCCCCTGGTGCCGGGGCGTGGCCCCCCGGGCGCGCCACCGAAAGGTGCCCGCCGGCCATAAACTGACGTTGTCTCCCAGAGGGGTGGGCTCGGCCAGACGCGGCGGGCTCAGCCAGACGGGTGAGTGTTGTCCGAGAAGGGGAGTCGCGCGAACATGTCTGCCGAAGTCACGGAGAGCCGGCCCGCTTCGAGATCGAAGGCGTCGCCGAGATCGAGAGAGGAGGGGGGGCAAGGTGCCGCTTTCTGAGCACGAGCAACGCATTCTGGCCGAGCTGGAAGACTCGCTCACCCGGCACGACCCTCGCTTCGCCCAGAAGGTCAAGTCCGAGACCGTCTACCGGCACTCCGGTCGCCACATCAAGTGGGCCGGGGCCGGCTTCGTCCTCGGCGTCGTGATCCTGGTGGCCTTCTACTCGCAGTCGGTCCTCCTCGGGCTGGTCGGAGTGGCGGTCATGTTCGCCTCGGCAGTCGTGTTCGAGCGCAACCTCCGGCGCATGGGCAAGGCCGGGTGGCACGACTTCCGGCGGTCCTTGCACGAAGAGCAGCCGCCTGAAGGAGGGAGCGGCATCGAGCACGCCGTTCACCACACCCGTGACTGGTTCCGTTCCCATCTCTTCCGTCGGGAGAGCTGAGCCGTCCGCCGGCTCCGCTGCGCTGAACCGCGGCTCGGCTGTGCTGACCAGCGAGCCGGCTCCGGACGGTGACCTCGCCCAGTTCCGTGAACGAGCTCAGCCTCGCAGTCGACATCGGCGGGACGAAGCTGGCCGTGGGGTTGGTCGACCGCACCGGTGAATTGATCCATTCCCGACACCGTCCGACCCCCCACACCGGTGCCCCCGAGCTCGTCTGGAGCGATCTCGCCGAGCTGGTGGAAGACGAGCGCCGTCAGGCCCAGGAGGTGGGGTTGGTGACGGTGTGCGGGGTCGGTTGCGGTGGGCCGATGTCACTGGAGCAAGGCCTGGTCTCCCCGCTCAACATCCCAGCATGGCAGACATTCCCGCTCAGGCAACGGCTGTCCGACCTCACCGGGACGGCGACGTTCCTCGACAACGACGCCAAGGCCTTGGCTGTGGGCGAAGGATGGAAGGGCGCTGCTCGGGGCCGACGCGACTACTTGGCGATGGTGGTCTCCACCGGTGTCGGAGGGGGGATCGTCCTCGACGGGAGGCTTCTCGACGGCCGTCTGGGCAACGCCGGCCACATCGGGCACGTGGTCGTCGAGCCGGAGGGGAGGCCTTGTGTATGCGGCGGACGAGGTTGCCTGGAGGCCGAAGCGTCGGGAACGGCCATCGCCGCCATCACCGGTGGCGAACCGGCGAACGCGCCCTCCGAGATCGTCGCGCGCTGCGGTGCGATGGTGGGACGAGCCGTGGCGTCGGTGGCGAACCTCCTGGACCTGTCGCTGGCCGTGGTGGCCGGATCGGTGGCGCTGGGGTTCGGTGAACCGTTTTTCGAGGCCGCCCGCCACGAGCTCCATGCTCGTGCCGGCATGGCCTTCTCGGCCGGCACCGAGATCGTGCCGGCCGGTCTCGGTGCCCGAGGTCCCCTCGTCGGTGCCGGCGCCGTGGGTTGGCTCGGGACCGGGATGGTGATCTGGGAGAAGCGGGTGCGGTGACGGGGGATCCGACACCTGGTGAGCGTCGGCCTCGGGTGGGGCGACGTTCGACGAGAGAGCCCCGGTGGGGGCGCGTCGTCTCGGCCGTGGTGCCGTCGGTCGTCGCCCGTCCCCGGCTCTGGCCCACGGCCTTGGTCGTCGTGGCTCGTATGGCTCGACCCGGCTGGTGGCGCCTCCGACCCTTCAGCCCGGTCCCCGACGGCGACTACTGGCGTTTCCGTATGGTCACGGCGCTCGGGCGGAGCGACGCCGCGCCAACGCCGACTGAGGTCGTCGAATTCCTCGAGTGGTACCGACGTGAGGGTCGGAGCACGGAGTGAGCGTGGCCGAGCGCGGCGGGCCGAGGTTGGTAGCATCGTTCGCCATGGAGCGGGTTCTCCTGCTCAACGCGACCTTCGAGCCGCTGGCGCTCCTTTCCGAGCGCCGCGCCGTCGTGCTGCTGATCAGTGGGCGGGTGGAGTCGATCGCCACGCGCCCCGAGCCGCAGATCTTCCACTCCTCCACGCTGTCGGTGGAGGTCCCGGCGATCGTCCGGCTTCTCCACATGGTGCGGATCCCGCGCTGGGCCCGGACCCCGCCGCTCACCCGTCGGGCCGTCCTACGACGGGACGAAGGGCGTTGCGTGTACTGCTCGGACGTGGCCGACACCGTGGACCACGTCATCCCGCGTAGCCGAGGTGGTCGGCACGAGTGGTCCAATGTCGTGGCGTCATGCAAGCGCGACAACTTCCTGAAGGGGGACCAGCTTCTCTCGGAGCTCGGTTGGTCGCTCCCGTTCAAGCCCAGCGCGCCCGACGGGCACCTGTGGCGCCTCCGCCATCTGGCCGAGATGGACCCCCTGTGGGAGCCGTTCCTGGCCGCGGCGTCCTGAACCCCCACGACCGGCCTCGGACCCCCGCAGAAGCGGCACCGTGGTCGGATGTCGAGCGGTTCCGCCAGGCAGGCGAGCGGGTCCTGGTCCATCGAGCGGTGGCGTCCCCGACCGTCGTCCTCGGCAGCACCCAATCGCCGCAGGTCATCGACGCGGCGCGAGCGGTGGCGGCGGGGATCACCGTGGTCAGGCGACGCACCGGCGGTGGCGCGGTCCTCCTCCGACCCGGGGACCACGTGTGGGTCGACGTGTGGCTTCCGAAGGACGACCCCCTCTGGGAACACGACGTGGCGGCGGCGGCGGGGTGGGTCGGGAGATGGTGGGCGGCGGTCCTGCTGGCCCGAGGCGTTCGGGATGTGACCGTCCACACCGGCCCCATCATCCAGAACCGGTGGTCCGAGCAGGTGTGCTTCGCCGGGACGGGCCCCGGCGAGGTCCTGGCCGGTGGTCGCAAGGTGGTCGGAGTAGCTCAGTGGCGGTCTCGGGAGGGGTCGCTCTTTCGGATCAGCGCCTACCGGCACTGGGACCCGGGTGCTTTGGTGGATGTGCTCTCGGTGCCCGACGGGGAGCGTGAGGTGATGAGGAGCGAGCTCTCCTCGGTGGCTGCGGGGCTTTTCGACCTGGCGCCTGCGCCGCTCTCGGTGGACGAGCTGTGGCGCCAGCTACCGCGCGGACGCCCGTGGTCGATCGAGGGACGACCGACGGCCCTCGAAGCCTGAGCCGCCCGGGTCCCGGTCGGCGAGCGCCGTCTTCCCGCTCGGGTCCCGTCGGCGCGCGCCGGACAACCGCCTCTCCTCGAGCCGCACCCCTCTCCAATTTCCACTCTCTTGATGGGGGCGGGAGCGCGCCGCGGGGTGGAGAATTGTTGACCAGTGGAAGATAAGGGAGTAGGGTGGCGAAAAGTGGTGCAAAGGGGTGGATGAGGACGCGGTCCAGGGAGCGTCGTGGGAGAGACCAGTGGCACGGTTCGTCGGCAGGTTCGAGCACTCGCTCGACACCAAGGGGAGGGTCATCCTCCCTGCCAAATTTCGTGGTCCGTTCGAACGGGGCGGGTACCTGGCCGAGAACCGGGAGGGCTGCCTGGCGCTGTGGACGCCGGAGGAGTTCGAGCTGCAGATGGCGGCGATGCTCGAACAGGCCGGCACCGGACGGGTCCAACGCAACCGTGCTCGCCTGTGGGCTGCCAACTCGCACGAGGTGGAGATCGACCGTCAGGGGCGGATGCCCATACCCATCCACCTTCGGACCTTCGCCGGCCTCGAGGACGAAGTGCTCATCCACGGTGCTATCGACCGAGTCGAGGTGTGGAGTCCTGCGGTGTGGGAGACGCGGGTCGTCCCAGAGGAGCAGTGGTTCCTCCAGGACGAGGACGACTGACCAGGAGAGAAAGCGAGGATCGATCACTTCCTACGCGGCGCGCACGGCACCAGGCCCGGGCCGGCAAAGCCGGATCCCCGGGGCGTCCTGGGACGGTCTGCGGCCACTGGACCATGCGCAGCCCCTCGACCGGTGCGGTGGAAGATCTTTCCTCCGCCCTCTTCCCCGCTGGTCCACCGGGTTCTCCCGGGATCACATCGCCAGTCGAGGGGCTGCGGATGGCCTACGAGTACTCGCATCAACCAGTCCTGGTGGACGAGGTGGTGGACCTCATGAAAGAGGTTCCGCCGGGTGTCGTGGTGGACGCGACCGTCGGCGGAGGGGGGCACACCGCCGCGATGCTCGACGCGTGCCCACATCTCGGGGTTCTGGGCCTGGACCGGGATCCTGAGGCCGTCAGGGCGGCGTCGATCCGCCTGCGACGGTTCGGGGGCCGGGTCGCCCTCCGCCGGGCGAGGTTCTCGGATCTGGAGACCGAAGTCGAACAAGCCTTCCGGTCGGGTCCGGGCTCCTGGCCGGAGCTGGAAAGCCCCTCCCACGAGCCGGTCGGGGGCGCAGATGCTCACCCCGGGCTCTCGGGAGTGCTGCTGGACCTGGGGGTGAGCTCCCCGCAGCTCGATCGACCCGAGCGTGGCTTCTCCTACCGGAGCGAAGGGCCCCTGGATATGCGCATGGACCCCGAGTCGGGCGCGGGCGCGTTCGACTTGGTCAACAGAGCCGGCGTCGACGAGCTCACCGAGCTGTTCCGGTCCAACGGGGAGGGTCGACTGGCCCGCCGGATCGCCCGGGCGGTGGTGGAGGCCCGTCCCCTGTTCACCACGGCCGACCTGGCGGAGGTCGTGGCCGGTGCCGTGCCCGCGGCCGGTCGACGCAGGGGCCATCCGGCCAGCCGGGTGTTCCAGGCGATCAGGATCGCCGTGAACGACGAGACGGGGGAACTCGGGGCGGTGCTGCCCGACGCACTCTCGTTGCTGGCTCCCGGGGGCAGGCTGGTCGTGCTCTCGTACCATTCGGGGGAAGATCGGCTGGTCAAGGCCGCTCTGGCGGATGCGGCGACCGGTGGTTGCGTCTGCCCACCCGGCTTCCCGTGCGTCTGCGGGGCTCAGGTACGTCACCGGCTCGTGTTCCGCGGCTCGCACCAGCCGTCAGCCGACGAAGTGCGGGACAACCCGCGGGCCAAGAGCGCCCGCCTCCGGGCCATCGAGCGCATCGTGGACACGCCGTGAGCCCGACGACGGCCCCCGCACGCCGGTCGGCGCCAAGCCGCCTTCGCCGGACCGAGCAGGTCCGTACGGTCCAGGCCGCCCGGCCGCCGCTCCGCGTCGTCGATGCCAAAGAGGTTCGCGGGTCGGCCCGGCGTGATCGCCCGCGTCGCCTCCCGCTGATCATGGCCCTCGGGATGGTGGTCGCCAGCCTGCTGGCGGTGGTGGCCGGACACGCGGTCCTGGCCCAGGGGCAGATCCGTCTGACCGGCGTCCAATCGGCTATTGCCGGTGCCCAGAACCTCCAGCGCCAGGAAGTCTTGACGGTATCCATGCTGGAGGCACCGACACGAATCGTCGGCGAAGCCCAGGCGAAGCTCCACATGACGTCGCCGGTCCAGGTCATCCAGGTTCCGGCGGTCTCGCTGAGCACCCCTCTGCCGGCGCCGACGGTGGCGGCGACGCCCCCTTCGGGGACATCGGCGCCCGCCAACACATCGGCCCAAGCGGTGCCGGCCTACGCGCCGGCGACACCCGCTTCGGTCCCGGTGCCGGCCGGGTGAGCATTCCTCCGGGGTCCTCGGCACCACCGCGACGCTCCCGGCCCGTGGACGCGCCGGCCGCGGCGAGGCGCCGACCCGGCACCGAGGTCGGGCACCCGCGCCGGACCGGGCGCCGGCCTGGCCACGGTTTCGACGGGGGTCGCGACCGCAGGCGCCCGCAGACCCGGCGCCCACCGGGCCGCCACCAGCCCGGGTCGGTCCGATCCCGTCAGGACCTCTTCGGGCGGAGGCTTCGGTTCGTACGCCTCGCCCTCGCCGTCGTCGTACTGGTGTTCGTCGGACGACTGATCGACGTCCAAGTGGTCGAGTCCGGCCACTACCGGCAGGCGGCGGGGGAGGAGCTCACCCAACCGGTGACCATCCCCGCACTCAGGGGTGCCATCTACGCGCGTAACGGCGAAGTCATGGCCCTGTCGGTGCCGACCAAGACGGTCGTCGCCGACGACTTTCAGGTCGCGCACCCCGTGACCGAGGCCCGGGCGCTGGCCCCGCTTCTCGGTATGGCTGCAAGCTCTGTGGCCGCGCTCCTGCACGAGCACTCCGGCTACGTGATCCTGGCCAAGAACGTCCCGATGTCCAAGGCCAATCGGATCGCCACACTGGCGTTCCCGGGCATCACCATGGTCGACAGCTCGATCCGTGAGTACCCCGACGGGAGCTTGGCCGGCGCAGTGCTGGGGGCGGTGCACGCCACAGGGTCGGGGGCAGCGGGCCTGGAGTACGAGTACAACAAGCTGCTGGCCGGCCAGGCGGGGAGCGAGACCCTCCTCGAGTCCCCAGGAGGGGTGGTGCTGCCCGGGACCCCCGTGGCGGAGCACAAGGTGGCCCATCCCGGGACCGGAGTGGAGCTCACGCTCGACGAGCCGCTGCAGTACACCACCGAGCAGGCACTGGCGGCGGAGATCCTGGCATCGGGAGCCGTCAGCGGGACGGCCATCGTGATGGACGTGCGGAACGGCGACATCTTGTCCATGGCCAGTCTGGCCGCGAATCCGGGGAAAGCCGCGGCCGCCTCGGTGCCGACGGTTTCGAAGGGGGTGGCCCGGCCCGGGACCGTGGTGCCAATCGGACCGACAGACGCCGTCTCCCAGGCGCCGTCGAACCTGGCGGTGTCCATGGTCTTCGAGCCCGGTTCCGTGTTCAAGATCGTGCCGTTCTCGGCAGCCCTGGGCGACGGCGTGATCAAGCCCAGCTCGACCTTCACCGTGCCCGACCAGATCGTCTTCGACGGCGCCCTGTTCCACGACGCCACACCTCACCCCACCATGCAGATGACCGCCACTCAGATCCTGGCCCAGTCCTCGAACGTCGGCACGTCCGAGATCACCCAGGAGCTGGGAGAGCAGCGCCTTCTGGCCCAGGTGGGGAAGCTCGGGTTCGGCCGGCTGAGCGGCCTCGGGTTCCCCGGAGAGGAGGCCGGGATCATCGCCGGCGCCACACAGTGGTCACCGACCAACTACGTCTCGCTTCCCATCGGGCAGGTCGACGCCGTCACCCCGATACAGATCCTCGACGCCTACAACTCGGTGGCCAACGGCGGGCTGCTGGTGCGGCCGCGCCTGGTACGAGCCACGGTGAACGGCCAGGGCGACGCCATCGCCACCAAGCCGTCGCCGTCGCAGCGGGTCATGCCGGGCTGGGTAGCCACAGAGATGCGAAAGATGTACGAGCAGGTGGTCGACAACGGGACGGGAATGAACGCCGTCGTCCCTGGCTACATCGTCGCCGGCAAGACCGGGACGGCCCAGATCCCGATGACAGGGCAGGCCGGGTACATCCCGGGTGCCTTCATGGCCACCTTCGTGGGCTTTGCCCCGGCCCGGAACCCGGTGCTGTCGGCCATCGTCGTGCTGAACCGCCCCACTCCCATCTACGGGGGGTCGGTGGCCGCGCCGGTGTTTGCACAGGTCATGAGCTACGCCCTTCACCACTACGACATCCCCACCACACCCGGTGCGCCCGGTCCGGGCCAGCCGCAGGTCACCGGCGTCACAGTGTCCGGGCAGGGGCAGATCACCGGAGCGACAGGACCGCCGCCGGGGAGCGGCAAATGAGCCCGACCGGACCGGCCGCGGCCGCGGCTAGCATCGTGGCGGCGTGGACCGGCCACGGCTGCGGATGGGCCGCACCGAGCACACGGCCCCGAACCTTCCTCCCGTGCAGATGAACCTCCTGCTCGACGACGTCGACCTGCTCGAGACGGCGGGGGACCTCGCTTCGGCCGACGTCCAGGGCGTGGAGCACGACAGCCGCCGGGTGGTTGCCGGGGACCTGTTCTGCTGCATTCCCGGGTCCGGAACCGACGGTCATCGCCACGCCCGCGAGGCACTGCTTCGCGGCGCGGTGGGCCTGGTGTGCGAGCGCCGGATCGCCAGTGCGGAGCTCGCCGGCGTGCACGGTGGCGACAAGGTGCCCCAGGCGATCGTGGGACCCGGGCGGGGTCGGCCGGCCATGGCCCGGATCGCCGCCGCGTTCTGGGGCTTCCCTTCCCGTCAGCTTCTCATGGCCGGTACGACTGGCACGAACGGCAAGACCACCGTGACCCACCTGCTGGCGTCGGTGCTCGAGCACGCCGGGCACGCCACCACCGTCGTTGGCACGCTCACTGGGACCCGCACCACTCCCGAGTCCACCGAGCTCCAGCGGATCCTGGCCGGGGTCCGGGACGCACGTAAGGTGGCGGGTGGGGCGACGGAGGGTCTCGTGCCGGCCGTGGCCATGGAAGTGTCGAGTCACGCCCTCGTGCAGTCGCGCGTCGACGCAGTGCACTTCGACGTCGCCGTGTTCACCAACCTCAGCCACGAGCACCTCGACTTCCACGGGACGATGGAGGCGTACTTCGACGCCAAAGCTTCGCTCTTCACCCCTGAGCGGGCGGTCAGAGGAGTGGTCAACGCCGACGACCAATGGGGACGACGCCTTCTGGAGGACGCCCGGATCCCGCTGGTGGCGGTGCGATCCGACGACGCGTCCGACGTACGCCTCGAAGCCGGACGATCGTGCTTTCGCTGGAGGACACAGCGGGTGGAGGTGGCGATGACCGGCGCCATCGGCGTGCAGAACTCCGTCATCGCAGCAGAAGCGGCAGTGGCCTTGGGGGTGGAGCCGCCGGTGGTGGCCGCCGGTCTCGGCGCGGCGGCTTCCGTCCCGGGCCGCCTGGAAGCGGTGGCTCTGGCCGGCGGCGAAGGTCCGCCGTTCACCGTGCTCGTCGACTTCGCCCACACGCCGGCCGGGCTGGAGGCAGCCCTTCTCGACGCTCGTCGCCTGGCGGGCGAACGCGGGCGGGTGCACGTCGTGTTCGGCTGCGGCGGCGAACGGGACGTCGAGAAGCGTCCCCTCATGGGGGCGGTGGCGGCTCGGCTGGCCGACGCGGTGATGGTGACGACCGACAATCCCCGCAGGGAGGACCCTGCGGTCATCGTCGACGCCATCCTGGCCGGTGCCGAGGGTTCGGCCCGGGGGGCGCCGCCAGGTGCCGAGATCCTGACCGACCTCGACCGCACGTCGGCGATATGGCGGACGCTCGGGTCGGCTCGTCCCGGAGACGTGGTGCTGGTGGCCGGCAAGGGCCACGAGACCACCCAGGACCTCGGCGTCGAAGTCCAGGCGTACAGCGACCGCGATGTCGTTGCCAAGCTTCTCGGCGAGCGGTGGGGCGGCGATCCGAGCTCGTGGGTGAAGCCCCGGGGAGCGGGGGACTGAGGCCGTGTTGGCGCTCATGGCATCGGGTGGGGTGGCGCTCGTCGTCGCCCTCTTGGGGACTCCGATCCTCCTGCGTTGGCTGGAGAGGCGCCGCATCGGCCAGCAGATACGAGAGGACGGACCGGCGTCCCACTCGGTCAAGGCCGGCACGCCCACGATGGGCGGCATCGCCATCGTCGGCGCGGTGATCGTGGGGTACGCCGTGGCTCACTTCGGGACGCAGGTGAAGTTCTCGGCCGCCGGCTACCTGGTGGTGATCGCCGTGTTCATGTTCGGGGCCATCGGGTTCGTCGACGACTGGATCAAAGTTCGCCACAAGCGCAGTCTCGGCCTGAACAAGCGGGGCAAGCTGGTTGCTCAGATTCTGGCTTCGGTGCTCTTCGCCGAACTGGCCGAGCACTGGGCCCACACCGCGACGTCTCTCTCGTTCACCAAGATGACAACGCCGGGGCTCGCTCTGGGCGAGTGGGGTTGGGTGGCCTTCGCCGTGCTGGTCCTGGTGGGATCTTCCAATGCCGTGAACCTGACCGACGGACTGGACGGCCTGGCCGCGGGTTCTTCGACGTTCTGCTTCGCCGTGCTGGCCATCATCGGCTACTGGCTGTTCCGGCACGTCCGGACATACCACCTCCTCCCGGCTTCGGCCATCGATCTGGCCCTCGCATCGGTGGCATTGGCCGGAGGGTGCCTCGGCTTTTTGTGGTGGAACGCCGCTCCGGCCCGGATCATCATGGGCGACACCGGGTCGCTGGCCATTGGTTCGGGACTGGCCGCGCTGTGCCTCCTCATGAACGTGGATCTGCTCCTCCCGATCATCGGCGGCCTCTTCGTCCTCGAGACCCTCTCGGTGATGGCCCAGGTGGTCTCGTTCCGCATGTTCGGACGGCGCATCTTCCGCATGGCCCCGGTGCACCACCACTTCGAGCTGCTGGGCTGGCCCGAGACCACGGTGATCGTCCGCTTCTGGATCCTCGGCGGACTGTTCGCCGCTCTGGGCCTGGGGATCTTCTACGCCGAGTTCCTCTCCGGGACGCACCTCACGTGACCGGCTCGCGCTCGACCGCAGCCTTGCGGCTGGAGACCCGAAGCGGTGGCGGGCACGGGCGCCGCCCGGGCGTGAGCCGGGGTGGGACCCAGACCACCGGTCGGGCCCGATGGGTGGCGGCAGCACGCCGGTTCCCCACCGCGACGGCGATCCTGGCCGTGGTCACCGTCCTGTGCATCTTCGGGTTGGTGATGGTGGGTTCAGCTTCCCCCGTCATCTCGATCGAGACCTACGGATCACCCTGGTCGATCTTCATACGAGAGTGCCTGTGGATGGTGCTGGGCGCGGCGGTCCTGGTCTTCGCCTATCGCTTCGACTACCACCGCTGGCAGAGGCTCAGCCGTCCGCTCCTGGTGGTGACGTTCCTCCTCCTCCTCGTCGTCCTCGTGCCCGGGATCGGGACCCACGCCGGGGGATCGAGTCGTTGGATCGGGTTCGGCCCCATCGTGATCCAGCCTTCCGAGCTGATGAAGCTGGCGCTGGCGGTCGCCGGTGCCGACCTGATCACCCGACGTGAGCAGCGTGGCGGTGCCTACCGGACCATCGTAGGACCCCTCTTGCTCCTCACCGGAGCGGCTGCCGGCCTCATAATTCTCCAGCCCGACCTCGGGACGGCGCTGGTGATCGGGTGCATCAGCCTGGTCCTACTGTTCGCCTCGGGCGTTCCCATGCGTCCGATCCTGAAGCTCGGGGGTGCGCTGGCGGCACTGGCCTTCGTGGCCGGGATGATCGACCCCTACCGACGACAGCGGCTCCTTTCCTTCCTGAACCCCGGCGCCCATTCTTCGGGATCGGGGTACCAGGTCCTCCAGTCCCTCATCGGCATGGGGTCCGGGGGGGTGTTCGGGGTCGGGCTCGGCAACGGTCGGGAGAAGTGGGGGTACCTGCCGAACGCCCATACCGACTTCATCTTCTCGGTCGTAGGTGAGGAGCTGGGGATGATCGGCGCCCTGTGCGTCCTTGCCCTGCTGTCGGCCTTCGTGTGGCTGGGCACGCGTGCCGCCGTCCGGGCGCCGGACCGCTTCGGCCGCCTGCTGGGCCTGGCCCTGGCCGCGTGGATCGCCGCCGAAGCGGTCATCAACGTGGGGGCCGTGGTCGGCCTCCTCCCGGTGACCGGCATCCCCCTCCCGTTCATCTCCTACGGGGGATCGTCGCTCGTCATCACCATGCTCGCCGCGGGGATGCTGGCCAACATCGCCCGTCACGAACGGTCGATCGGGGGTGGCGCCCGGTCCCGGGCGCACGCCAGGGACGGGCACTCCCACCGGGGCGATCGCGTTCGTGCTCTGTGAGCCGGCGCCGTTACGCCATCGTGGCCGGCGGCGGTACCGGTGGGCACGTGTTCGAGGCGCTGGCCGTGGCCCGAGCCCTTTGCGATGCCGGCCACGAGCCCGAAGAGATCGAGATCGTCGGTTCTCGACGGGGCCAGGAAGCCACCCTCTTAGCCACGACCGGGTTCCCCTTGACCCTGCTCCCCGGGCGCGGGATCGTCCGGCGCATGGGCCCGAAGGACGTCCTGGCCAACACCGGCGCCGTCGCCGGGACGGTGTGGGCGACGCTGCGGGCGTGGGCAGCCATGGCGATCCGACGGCCCCGGGTGGTGGTCTCGGTCGGAGGGTACGCCAGCTTCCCCGCCGCCGTCGCCGCCGTGGCCTGGAGGGTTCCCCTGGTGCTCGTGAACATCGATGCCGTTCCCGGCCTGGTCCACCGCCTCCTAGGGCGCCGCGCTGCAGCCAGCGCCGTGGCCTTCGCCGGCACGCCGCTTCCCCGTACGGTGGTCACCGGGACCCCGGTCCGCGACGAGGTAGTCGGTGTCCTGCGATCGCCGGACACGGCACGCCGGGCTCGGTCGGCATTGGGCATTCCCGTCGAGCGCACGACCGTGGCGGCCTTCGGCGGTTCGCTCGGAGCCCGGACGATCAACGAAGCCGTGGCCACTCTGGCTCGCCGGTGGTCGGAGCGCGGGGACCGCACGCTCTACCACGTGACCGGTCGCCGTGCGTGGGACCCCGAGGGCCGTGGATTCGATGATGGCGCCGACGTGGTGTCAGGGAAGCTGTGCTACCGCAGGGTCCCCTTCGAAGACCGGATGGAGCTGCTCTACCAGGCGGCTGACGTCATGGTCTGCCGGGCCGGGGCGGTGACGGTGGCCGAGCTGGCGGTGGTGGGGATCCCGGCCGTCTTGGTCCCACTTCCCGGCGCTCCGTCTGACCACCAGACGGCCAACGCCCGCTCCCTGGCGACAGCCGGTGCTGCGGTGCTGCTCCCCGATGCCGAGTGCGACGGTGCTCGCCTGGCGAACGCGCTCGAAGAGCTCCTGAGCGACCCCGGTCGCCTCGATGCCATGGCCACGGCGGCGCGCCTGCTGGGCCATCCTGACGCCGCGGCCCGGGTGGCCGAAGTGGTGGTGCGCCATGCCCGCTGACCCGACGACCGGCGAGGAGGAGATCGTGTCACAGACCCTGGACGAGGCCACCCCCCGGCGGGTCCACGTGGTGGGGATCGGCGGCGCCGGGATGAGCGCCATCGCCGGCGTGCTGGCCGCGATGGGTCACTCGGTGTCGGGCAGTGACTTGAAGACGTCGCCGGTCGTGGAACGCCTAAGGGGACAGGGCATCTCCGTGTCTATCGGCCATCGGGCCGACAACGTCGCTGGAGCCGAGCTGCTGACCCACTCCCCGGCGATCGCCGGCGACAACGTGGAGCTGGTAGAGGCGCGCCGGCGGGGCGTCCCGGTGGTGGAGCGCTCGGCGATGCTCGGCCACATCGCGTCCCTCCGACGCTGCATCGCCGTGGCCGGTACGCACGGGAAGACCACGACGGCATCGATGCTCTCGCTCATCTTGGCGGAGTCAGGCTTCCAGCCGTCGTTCCTGATCGGTGCCGACGTGAACGAGATCGGAACGAACGCCGTGTGGGATCGGGGTGAGTGGGTGGTGGTCGAAGCCGACGAGAGCTACGGCTCGTTCAAGAGCATCCTCCCCGAGGTGGCTGTCCTCACCAACGTCGAAGCCGATCACCTCGACCATTACGGCTCGGTCGAGACGCTGCGGAGCGCGTTCGATCGCTACGTGGAGAGCGCCACCGGGGCCACCGTCACCGGCGCCGACGACCCGGTCGCCGCGGCGATTGGTCGTGCCCACGGGGCCCGGAGCGTCGGCATCTCGGCCGACGCCACGTACCGCATGGTGGACCTGGAGCTCACCAGGAGCGCGGTGAAGTTCGAACTGGAGGGTCCAGATGGGGTGCTCGGGACGCTGCGCGTCCCGGTCCCCGGGTTGCACAACGCCCGCAACGCCGCCGTGGCCGCGGTCGCGGCGTCAGCGGTGGGTGCGTCGCCCGAAGACATCGTGTCGTCCCTGGCCCGCTTCACCGGGGTCCCGAGGCGGTTCGAGTTCAGGGGTGAGGTCCACGGCGTGACGTTCGTCGACGACTATGCCCACCTCCCGACGGAAGTCGAAGCGGCGTTGGCGGCTGGCCGCACCGGCCGGTGGTCGCGGATCGTCGCCGTGTTCCAGCCCCACCGTTACACGCGCACCGCGGCGCTGGCCGGGACATTCGCCGGAGCCTTCGCCGATGCCGACGTCGTGGTCGTCACCGATGTGTTCAGCGCCGGTGAGCAACCGGTGCCGGGGGTATCGGGCCAGTTGGTGGCCGACAGCGTGTCGTCGGCCGAGCGATCCAAGCCGGTGTACTACGCACCGTCGCGTGACGCGCTCGTCGAACGGGTGGCGGGCCTACTCCGGCCCGGAGACCTCTGCCTCACCCTCGGCGCCGGCGATCTCACCACCCTCGCCGACGAGCTCCAGGACGACCCTCGGTGGTGAGCGGCGCGCCGGGTCACGGGCTCGACGCCGTGGCCGCCGCCTTGGGCGACCGTGTCGCCCGTGACCAACCTTTCGGCGCGCTCACCACCTACCGGGTGGGCGGGCCGGCGGCCCTCATGATGGAGGCGACCTCCGAAGCGGACCTGGTCGACGTGAGGCGGGCCCTCAGTGGGCACAACGTGCCGGTGCTGTTCCTCGGGAACGGCTCGAACCTCCTGGTGGCCGACACCGGGTTCCCCGGACTGGTGGTCCGACTGGGGAGGCAGTTCACCCAGATGACGATCCCCGGCGTCGCCGAGCCGGGCTTGCCGGCCGACGGCGGCCTGCAACCCGAACCCGACCCGGTCGTCGTGCGGGCGGGAGCCGCCGCCGGCTTGCCGGTGCTGGCCCGCCGCACGGTCGAGGCCGGTCTCTCCGGGCTCGAATGGGCCGTCGGCGTTCCCGGCTCGGTCGGGGGGGCGGTCCGGATGAACGCCGGTGGGCACGGAGCCGACGTCGCGTCGTGCCTGGTGCGGTACCGATGGGTCGATGTGGACCCCGCCGTCGACGGCGACGGATCCGGCGAGGACGGACCCGAGAGGCTCCAGTTCGGCTACCGCGTGTCGAGCCTGACGAGCACCCAGGTAGTCGTGTGGGCCGAGTTCGCCACCCACCCCGGTCCGGTGGAGGCCGGCCGGGCCGCGATCTCCGACATCGTCCGCTGGCGCAGGGAGCACCAACCCGGCGGCGGCAACGCCGGGTCGGTGTTTGTCAACCCCCCGGGTGACTCCGCCGGGCGCCTGGTCGAAGATGCCGGCCTGAAGGGGTTCAGGCTCGGTTCGGCTCGGGTGTCCGAGAAGCACGCCAACTTCATCGTGGCCGACCGGGGGGGGTCGGCGGCCGACGTCTCGAGGCTCATGGCTCACGTCCACCGGGTAGTGCTCGAGCGCAGCGGGATCGACCTGCGCACCGAGATCCACCCGGTGGGGTTCCCCGAAGGAGAGAATGACGGTCGTGAGCGTGTCGCGCATCGGCAAGCCGGCGGTGGCTCCGGGAGTTCCGGCCCGTCGGGCACGGTGAGCAGGGGGATCAGTTGAGCCCGACCAAGGCGCCAGATCGGATCGGGGTCCGTCCATCCGACCGTGGGCCCAGAGGTCCAAAGCGCCCTCCGGTCGACCCGCGTATCCGAGTCCGGCGAGCAGAGGTCACCCGCCAGCTCGGCCGGAGGCGCCGGCGTCTCATGCTGGCCACGATCGTCGTCCTCGGGGTCCTGACCGGGGGGTGGTTCCTCCTCCACACTTCGCTGTTCGCAGCCCGGGTGGTCACGGTGCAGGGCGAAGTGCATACGTCGGCCCAGGAGATCGAAGCGGTGGCCGGGGTGACGACCCATCCCCCCCTCGTCGACGTCGATCCCGGGGCCGTGGCGTCCCGCCTGGAGCGCCTTCCGTGGATCGCCACGGCAGCCGTCGATCGCCAGTGGCCTGACGGTCTTCGCATCACGGTCGTGGAACGGACGCCGGTGGCGGTGATCCGCCAGTCCGAACCGGCTCTCGATGCTCCGAGGTCTCGGGGAGCTGCCGGTGGCCCGGTCCCATCGCTTCGGGGATGGGCCGAGGTCGATCGCACCGGGCGGGTGCTGGCCGACGTGTCGTCGCCCCCGGCGGGCCTGGTGCCGGTGGTGGCACCGGTGTCGCCCGGGGTCCCGGGCACGAACGTGGGATCCGCGGCGGCCCCGGGACTGGCGGTGGCCGCGTCGCTCCCCAAGGCGTTCTCGGCCCAAGTCACCGGCGTGGTCGTCGGTCACGGCGGCGTGGTCACCTTGACCATGAGCACGCCGATCTCCGTCGACCTCGGGAACGTCGTGCAGCTGCCGGCGAAGTACGAGGACGTGGCCGCGATCCTGGCCGGGGCCAAGCTCGTGGCCGGTGACGTGATCGACGTCAGCGTCCCGCGGGCACCCGTCGTGGACCAGGGATGATGGCCGGGGGGCTGGCACGACCGACCGGTGCGGAGCCGGCGGCGGCGGCTCGACGACGATGCTTGACCGGGTCGGCTACCCTTCCTATGGTGCGAGCATGCCGGCGGTCGTCCACGGTCAACCTCTCGGTGAGGGTGAGGGCACGGACGTCCAGCAGGCTTCGACCCGTTGCGTCGCCGGCGCGTGAGGGGGCACTGGGCAGCGCGATCGGCCGGCGGTCGCCCCAGCATCGAGGGAGCTCATGACTGTTCCGTCACAGGGTAACTACCTGGCAGTGATCAAGGTGGTGGGAGTCGGGGGCGGTGGTGTGAACGCCGTCAATCGGATGATCGACTCGGGTCTCCGCAATGTCGAGTTCATCGCCGCCAACACCGACGCGCAGGCCCTCCTCATGAGCGACGCCGACCTCAAGCTGGATATCGGCCGGCAGCTCACCAGGGGCTTGGGTGCGGGAAGCGATCCCGAAGTGGGTCGGCAGGCCGCCGAGGAGCACCGGGGCGAGATCGAAGAAGCCCTGCAGGGAGCCGACATGGTGTTCATCACCGCCGGGAAGGGAGGCGGCACCGGCACGGGGGCCGCCCCGGTGGTGGCCGAGGTGGCCAAGGGCGTGGGCGCTCTCACGATCGGCGTGGTCACCAGACCGTTCACCTTCGAGGGGCGTCGTCGAGCCATGCAGGCCGAGAAGGGCATTCAGGTCCTGAAGGAGAAGGTCGACACCCTCATCGTCATCCCGAACGACCGGCTCCTCTCGGTGTCGAATGACAAGACGTCGATGGTGAACGCGTTCAAGATGGCGGACGAGGTGCTCCTCCAGGGGGTGCGCGGTATCACCGACCTCATCACCGTTCCGGGGCTGATCAACACCGACTTCGCCGACGTCAAGATGGTCATGACCAATGCCGGGACGGCGATCATGGGTATCGGCGGGTCCAGCGGTGAAGGACGGGCGGTGAACGCGGCCCGTGCCGCCATCACCAGCCCGCTGCTGGAGGCGTCTATCGAAGGGGCCCGGGGCATCCTCCTCAACATCGCCGGAGGGACCGATCTCGGGCTGTTCGAGGTGAACGAGGCGGCCGAGATCATCCACTCGGTGGCCCATCCCGACGCCAACATCATCTTCGGTGCAGTCATCGACGACAACATGGGCGACGAGGTTCGGGTGACGGTCATCGCCGCCGGGTTCGAGCGATGGGAGGACGGGGGCCGTCCTACCGGGGGCGCCGACTCGGCATCGGGCCGGACCACGGGCTCGAGCCAGGTCCTGGGGCTCGACCCGATCGAACCCGCCGATATCTTCGCCGAAGCTTCCGAGAGCGGCGTCGACCTCGGCGACGACGACTTCGACGTGCCGTCGTTCCTCCGCTGAGCGTCCCCCATGGCCAGTTCTCCGATGTGAGGTGCTGTGGCTTCCGCCGGCGGGGCCGTGCCGACTGAGCCGTCCTCGGCCCACTCCGAGCTGCTCGCAGAGACGGTGGCCTGGAACCTCACGAACATCCGCCGGAGGGTGTCGGCCGCTGGTGGTGACTGCGAGCGGATCCGGATCGTGGCGGTGACCAAGGGGTTCGGTGTCGACGCCTGGAGGGCGGCGGCGCAGGCGGGTCTGGCCGACGTGGGTGAGAACTATGCCCA
>JAJYZN010000173.1:3001-5908 GCA_021799915.1 Actinomycetes bacterium | reverse complement strand
TCCGCGGTCCTCGCGGCCCTGCTCCAACGCGAGCGCACCGCCGTCGGGACCGCGATCGACATCGCCATGTTCGACGTGATGGCCGAGTGGATGGGGTTTGCGCTCCAGTACACGATGCACACCGGCGTCGAGCGGCCACCGCTCGGGATGGAGACGCCGATCGTCGCCCCGTATGGCGCGTACCCGACGTCCGACGGGGAGCTCGTCGTGCTCGGCACCACGAACGACCGCGAATGGGACCGCCTGGCCCGGCGTCTTCTCGGGCGCGACGACATGGCCGACGACCGCCGGTACGCGAGCAACGAGCGACGGTGCGAGCACCGCGGCGAGATCGACGAGGCGATCGCCGGCTGGACGCGGCAGCGCACGCTTCGCGAGGTGCAGTCGGCTGCGGACGACGCGGGCATCGGGAACGCTCGGTACAACACCGTCCGCAGCGTCATCGACCATCCCCAGCTCTCCGACCGTGGCCGATGGAGGGAGGTCGCGTCGCCAGTCGGGCCGCTGCCCACCACCGTGGCGCCGTTCACCGCCGCGGGGTGGCCGCCGCGGCTCGACCCCATCCCCTCCCTGGGTGCGGACACTGACTCGGTGCTGGCAAGCCTGGGCTTCTCCCCGCAGGACGTCGTCGGGCTCCGTGCCGAGGGAGTCGTCTGAGCTGAGGTGCACGGGGAGAAGGCTGGTCGGGCCACGCCGGCTGCCAAGTCTCCCTGCCCCTGCTGCGTCGTCGTGGGCCGCGCCAGGAGCTCCGTCAAGGTCCAGGACCGAGCCAGTGGCTTGCGCCGCACGCGGTGGCTGCCGGTACGCTGCCTCGCCATGGGTCTTCTGGACACACGCGTCGCACTCGTCACCGGTGCCGGTCGGGGGATCGGGAGGGACATCGCCCTCTGCCTGGCATCGGAGGGCGCGGCGGTCGTCGTAAACGACCTGGGCGTGTCCCTCACGGGGGAGCGCGACGAGGAGGATCCCGCCGAGACGGTCACGTCGGACATCGCGAACGCTGGGGGAATAGCCGTCGCCGACCATCACTCGGTGAGCGACTTCGAGCAGGCGGCACTGATCGTGGAGACCGCGGTGTCGACCTTCGGGCGCATCGACATCGTCGTCAACAACGCCGGCATCGTCCGGGACCGCACCCTCGTCAAGATGTCGGAGGCCGACTTCGATGCGGTGGTGGCGGTGCACCAGAAAGGCACCTTCAACGTGACGCGGCATGCGGCGCCGATCATGAAGGAGGCGGGGTACGGGCGCATCGTCAACATGACGTCCTCCGCCGGGCTCCGCGGCAACTTCGGGCAGACCAACTACGGCGCCGCCAAGGCGGCGATCATGGGCATGACCTTCGTCTGGGCACTGGAGCTCGGGCGCTACGGCGTCACCGTCAACGCGGTAGCGCCCTCCGGGTACACGCGCATGACCGAGCCCTTGTTCGGCGGGTCCGAGCCCCCGCCGAGCGAGGATCCCGCCCTCAACGCTCCGCTCGTGGCCTTCCTCGCCTCCGAGGGCGCCTCCTACGTGAACGGGCAGGTGCTCGGTCGGACCGGGTTCGCCTTCACCCTCTTCCAGACCCCCCGCCAGGTAGCGGCCATGTGGCGCGAGGGCGGTTGGACCCCTGCCGAGGTCGCGGAGCACTTCCACGAGGTGCTCGGCCAGCACCTCCAGCCGGTCGGGATGCCGGCCCACCCGCTCCTCGCATCCCGCGAGAAGGGCTCGTAGGTGCCGGCTACGGAAGGGCGTCGTCGGTCTCGTCCGTCTCGGCGACCAGCTCCGCATTGCGCGCGAGCATCTCGGCTGCCCGGGCCGCGACCGCGGCTGGTACCGGAGGGACGACGGCCGGACCGAACTTCCTGCTCGGGAGAGCGACCCTCGCGCGTGCGCACACCGTCTCCTCTCCCCGTTGGTTGGTGCAGGCAAGCGACAGGTCGGCCCAACACCCGTCCGGTGCGCACTGCAGGGCGGTGACGGTGCCCGACAGGTGCTGCACGTCGCCGAGGTGGTTGAACCTCCTGATCTCGTCGTCGAGCGAGACCAACCAGCCCTCGTCGCCCATCCAGTCCGTGAGGTAGTGCTGGAGCCAGCATTCGCGCATCGCGCCGTAGTCGTAGGCGTGAGGATTGCCGGTCGCCCGCGCCCACTCGCCGTCCCAGTGCACCCTCTGGGACACGTCGGGCACCCCCTGGTCGTTCTTCACGTAGAAGCGCGGGATCCGCATCCGATTGCGGTAGGCGATGCGGCCCGTCGCGAGACCGAACGGCTGGAACCCGAACCCTCCCGCGTGGAAGACCACGACGTCGGTGACCGTGAGCGGGCCCTTCACCATCGGAGGGAGCACCGAGCCGACCTCGACGTCCTCGGCGAAACGCGTGTCCGAGCCTCGGCGTCGCTCGTTGCGGTAGATCTCGTCGATGGCGGCGAGATCGTCGTCGTCGTAGGCCGCAGGCTCGACGGCCGAGTACTTGCCGCGCGCGCGTGCTTCGCCCCGGGCGGTGTGGACGACGCGGGTCCGGCCGATCGCGACGACCTGCCCCCGGTGGTCGAGCTTCACGACCCGCTTGGTCTGGGTGACCGAGCGGCCGGCGAATGCCGACGGCCGGTCGTCGACCGCCTCGACGCCGCCGTAGGCGAAGATCCGGTCGCCGGGGCGGACGGGGCGGTACCACTCCCACCTGCTACCGGCGACGAACGAGTGGATGCCGCGGAACAAGCCCCTTGCGGCCCGCGCAACGTCGTCGGGCACCGGATCGCCGCGCATCCGGCCTTGGAGGGCAAAGAGCATGGTGGGTGGCGCGATCTGGCTACCCCAGCGCGTGCGGCTCCCGTAACGCTCGTCGATGTAGAGCGGGTTGTCGTCCCCGTACGAGAGGGCGAAGTTACGGATCGCGTCGGGAGTCGCCGCGCTGAGGTAAT
>JAJYZN010000173.1:0-2991 GCA_021799915.1 Actinomycetes bacterium | reverse complement strand
CCGGCGGTTGATGGCGGTCTCCACTCCGACGAGCCGGCGCGCGCGCTCGACGTCCTCGTCGGCGATGGTCGCCGCGGTGGCATCGGCGATGTCTTGGCTCCGGCCGCTCATCTGGCGGGCGCCTCCGGATCCGGGGCGTGGAGCTGGCGCAGCGCGGTCCGGTCCACCTTGCCGATAGGAGTCCGCGGAAGCTCCTCGACCACCGCGACGTGGTGGGGAACCTTGTAGTGGGCGAGCCCGCCCCGGCACCGGGACACGATCTCCTCCGGCGTGACGTGGCACCCGCGCCGCACCGTCACGGCCGCCACGATCTGCTCCCCGAGCCGCTCGTCCGCGACGCCGAACACCGCGCAGGTGTCCACCCTGGCGTCCTCGAGGATCACGCGCTCGACCTCGGCCGGGAACACGTTCGCCCCGCCTCGGATCACCACGTCGTCGAGCCGCCCGAGGAGGAAGAGGGAGCCGTCCTCACCGACCGTACCCATGTCCCCCGTGTGCAGCATTCCGCCTCGAAGCCTCGCAGCCGTCTCGCCGGGTCGGTGCCAGTACTCGAGCATCGGACGCCATGCCCGCGCCCACCGGCCGTCGGCAGCCGGGAAGATGCAGATCTCGCCCTGCTCGCCTGCCGGGAGCGCCCGACCCTCCCGGTCGACAGCTCGGACCCGAAGGTGTGGAGCCGGCCGGCCGGCCGAGCCCACCGGGAGCGGAAGGCCGGGGAGCTCGAGCGAGATCACGGTCGGTACCTCGGTCTGGCCGTAGCGGAGCGTGAACTCGAGGCCGTGGCGCGCCCGAAGCTGGTGGCGCAGCTCGACTGGGCACCGTGCCCCCCCGACCGTCAGACCCTCGAGTGAGCGGAGGTCCTCGGACCGGACGCCTGGTTCCGTCACGAACCCGTGGAGCACCGTCGGCACTACCGCCATGGCATTGACGCCGAAGCGCCGGACCCAACGGGACAGCTCCACGGGGTCGGTAGTCGAGGTGAGCACGCAGCACTGGCCTGCGAGTGCGGCAAGCACCGGTCCGGTGAGCATGAGATTGAGTTGCGTGACGGGGTGGCAGACACCGAAGACCCACTTCTGGCGGTACAGGCCCATCGACAGGAGCACCGAGCCTGGCAGGAGCAGGTTGCGCTGGCTGTGCACGACGCCTTTCGGTCGCCCGGTGGTGCCGCTCGTGTAGGCGATCGTCGCCGGCGCATCGGGGTCGGGAGGGGGAAACGCGGTCCCGCCAGACGGCTCGGCAGCCGCGCAGAGCCGATCCCACTCCGAGCCCCCGGGCCCTTCGCTGCCTGCTTCGACGACGATCGCCAGCGTCGCGGGCCGCTCGGGACCGAGGCGCGCCGTCTCCGGCGTAGCGATGTAGAGCATGGCGCCGCTGTCGGCCAGCTGTTCCGCGCGCTCGCGTTCGCTGAGGGCCGGCAGCACGCCGACCCACACGGCTCCGAGGCACTGGGTCGCCCAGAACGCGACGACCACGTCGACACCGCTTGGGATGGAGGCGGCCACCCGGTCGCCCTGGCGTACGCCGAGGCCCGCCATCGCGCCGGCCGCGGCCGCCACCGATCGTTCGAGCTGTCCATAGGTGATCGTCTGCCGGTGGTCGGCGAGGGCCGGACGGTCCCCTCGCTCCCGCGCCCACCGCGCGAGCAGGGCCCCGGCGGAGGGGACGGGCGGCCGCACCGGCAACGAGTGGTCCGCCGGCCGCCATGGCGGGGCCGGCGTGAACCGCCGAGATGAGGACGAAGAAATGTCGGACATCACCATTTTCGCTGCACAGCGCCATGACGACCCTGGCAGTAACGCAAGTCTAGACTGCCATTGGACCTCGGAGCCGTCAGTTTTGGCTTGACCCTCTGTTGTCCGATGTTTACGCTCATGGCAATGGATCCGCCGGGACTTCCGGTCCAGCCGATTCGAAAGGCGTTCGAACAGGTGGCGAGCCAACTCCGCGAGTTGCTCGTCCATGGAGTGCTCCAGCCCGGGGACCGGCTCCCCAACGAGCTCGAGCTGGCCGAGAGGTTCGGGGTCAGCAGGGGAACCGTCCGGGAGGCACTGCGCACCCTCGCGACCGAAGGTCTCATCGTGACGACCCGCGGGGCGAGCGGAGGGTCGTTCGCTTCGGTGCCCGACCCCGCCAGCGTGGTGCAGGCGCTCACCGGGACCCTCACGCTGATGGCGGCCGCTCGGGAGGTGACGGTCACGGAGCTGCTCGAGGTTCGAGAGCTCCTCGAGGTGCCGGCCGCGCGGATGGCAGCCCTGAAGCGCTCCGACGAGGATCTCCAGCGCCTCCGGGCGGCGATCCCGCCGACCACCATGGCGCGAGCGCCCGTCGCCTCGTTCGGGACCAACCGCGGGTTCCACGAACTGGTCCTCGCCGCTGCGGGCAATCGCCTGCTCAGAGTGGCGACGGAGCCGCTGTTCGCGACGCTGCAGGTCCGGTTCCTGCGCGAGCAGGCTCCGCCGGACTTTTGGGAGCAGGTGCGGTCCGACCACGAAGCAATCTGCGAGAAGATCGAGCGGGGGGACGGAGAGGCTGCGGCCAGCGCGATGGCGCAGCACCTCGCGAACATCCGGCCCACCTACGAGGCCATCGACGTCGCCCATCCTCGTCCGGTCGCGCCCACATGACCACCCACACGACCATCGGTCAGCCGCCGCGGCCGCTCCACGACGTCCGGGTCGTCGCGATCGAGCAGTACGGTGCCGGCCCGTTCGGCACGCTGCACCTCGTCGACGCTGGAGCGGACGTGGTCAAGGTGGAGGACCCATCGACGGGCGGGGACGTCGGACGCTACGTGCCGCCGTTCCAGTCCGGAGAGGACAGCCTGTTCTTCCAGACCTTCAACCGCGGGAAGCGGAGCGTCGCCCTCGACCTCTCCACCGACGCCGGTCGTGAGGTCCTGCGCGACCTCGTTGCGGTCTCCGACGTCGTCTATTCGAACCTGCGCGGCGACGTCCCGGCGCGGCTCGCCATCCGCTACGACGACCTGAA
>JAJYZN010000172.1 GCA_021799915.1 Actinomycetes bacterium | reverse complement strand
CTCCAAGCAGAAGATGATCACCATCATCTACCTCATCGCCGGGAAGCTGCCGCTACCCCAAATCCACACGATTTAGCGAGGAGCCCCAATTCCAACGTGCAGGGCCCGTGGTGACTGCAGCATGCGCTGCGTGCGTGGCATGAGCGAAGCCCTCCGGCCGTGTCGGGAGTGGCGACCGACTCTCGGCTTTTGGCCGCCGATGACGTCCACGCGGCGTCGGGGCATAGCCGGGGCGTTCGGGGTGTTGTACGAAGTGGATCACCGAGTGGATCTGAAAGGAGGTGGCGAGGTCCAATGACCAGGGTCACCCGAGTAGGGACTCCGCACCGGAGCTGACGGCTGGAGGGTGCGGTGGCACCGTTGACCGGCAGGCGGTCCTCGTTCGATGAGGGCGCTGCAGCGGCACCGGGCCCGGAAGGCTCGCAGGTGTCGTACCCTCGAATCGTCAGTTCTGGGGTGACAACCGAGAGGAGGCGCCCGCATCCGGCCCGAGCGGCAGGACGGGCGCTTCTTCGCAATGGCGATGCGGTCGCGCGAGGAGCAGCCGCTTCACCTCTCTTCTGAACCGGCTCAGCTTCGGCGAGCGCTTTCGTGATCGGCTGCGGTGCCACTCTGCTCGCGCCCGGCGGCCAGGAGGCTGCCCTTGTCGTCGGGGAGCTTCGGACGGTTGGGCAGCGCTGCGACGACGAGGAAGACGGCTGCACCGACAACTCCGGTCGCGGCCACAACTGCGAGGTCCATGCCGCTCACGAATGCTCCGCGGGCGGCCGAGGAGAGGAGTGCCCCCAGATGGGCCGGAGCACGTTCCGCCACGGCGAGCGCGCCACCAAGAGAGCTCTCGATCAGCGCAGTGACCGAATGAGTGAGATGGTAGGGCGCGAGGGTGCGCGACATCCTCGCTTTGTAGCGGGCATTGAGAAGGCTACCGAGCACTGCGACCCCGGTCGCGCCGCCGATCTGCAGCGATGCACTGTTGGTCGCCGAGCCGACGCCCGCTTTGTCGAGCGCGACCGAGCCCATCACCGCCTCGGTACATGGAGCGAAGGCCAGCCCGACGCCTATTCCCATCAAGAGGAACGCAGGGAAGGACTGCCAGTAGCTGCTCGCGGTCGAAGTGGAGGTCAGGAGGGCGAACGCCACGGCAACGAGCGCCATCCCGGTTGCGACTACTGGTTTCGTGCCGATCCGTCGATCGAGCACGCTGGACAATGGCGCGACCGCCATCAGGACGAGGGCGATCGGTGCGATGCGCACACCCGTCTCGAGGGCGCTGAAACCGAGCGCGAACTGCAGGTACTGGGTGAAGAGGAACAACCCGCCCATCAGTCCGAAGATCACGAGGGCCATGGCGCTGACTGCGCCTGCGAAGCGACGCGAGCGAAAGAGGCTCAGCTCGAGCATGGGGTGGTCCGAGTGCCGTTCCCACAAGACAAATCCGGCCAACCCGATGATCCCCGCACACGTCGTGGCGATGACCCTGAGCGATGACCAGCCCTGTGTCGGTGCTTCGATGATCCCCCACAAGAGCAGGGCGATGCCTCCCGTCGACAGGCCTGCGCCAAGCGCGTCTGGTCGCTTGGCCGACTTGTCACGGGAGTTGGGTACGAGCGCAGTGACCGCGGCGACAGCAAGCAGGCAGATTGGGACGTTCACCAAGAAGACCGAGCCCCACCAGAAGCGGGAGAGCAGCCATCCCCCGACCACCGGCCCGACCGCCACACCGAGCCCGGTCGTGCCCGACCAGATGCCGATCGCTCGAGACCGCTCGTCCGGCACGACGAAGACGTTGGTGAGGATTGAAAGGGTTGACGGCATGATGGCCGCCGCGCCGATGCCCATGACCGCGCGGGCGGCAATCAGGCCTTCGGGTGCCGTGGCGAACGCAGAAGCCGCCGAGCTGGAACCGAACACCGCCAGGCCCCCCAGCAGTACCCACTTGCGACCCAGTCGATCACCGAGGCTGCCGAACACGAGGAGCAACCCGGCAAACACCACGGCGTACGTGTCGACCACCCATTGCAGGTCACTCGATGAAGCGTGGAGGGAGCGGACGATGTCGGGGAGCGCCACGTTGAGGACCGTGTCGTCCAGGCTGACCACCAGCAGGCTGATGCACAAGATGAGCAGGACGGCCCACTTCCGGTCTTTCGAACGAGACACGGGCAAGGTGCCTGATTGGGCTCGGTCATCGCTGCCCGGATCAGCCGGTCGCTCGGAGCGAGGAGCGCCGAAGTGTGGTTTGGGTCGGTTGTGCACGGCGATCCGTCAGGATCCGTCACCCGGTCGCCGATGCCCCCATTGCGCTTCCCCACTGCATGTTGCGCCCATCTGTGAGACCTCCACGGGTGCTGGCGACGGGTACGGCACGCCTTTCGGTTGTCACGCTACGCAGGAGCCGATCGGTGCACCAGGGTCGAACGTCACATCGACGTCGGTCCTGCGACTGCTCATCTCGACGTCGGGACCCGGCCGTCGGGATCAGCGAGCGGCGGTCCGTCGCCGGCTGGGGGCAAGGTCGCCCGACGGCAGCGGGTCTTCGAAGTCGTGGGCCAGACGGCGGAGCATCGTGCGCACCAGGAGCTGGGCCAAGCGGTGCTCCAATGAGCGGTCGGTGCCGGACGGGGGGAGCGGCGGGAGCCGAACTTGGCCCGTGGCCCGGAGCTCGCTGCGCAGAGGGTCGACGTCGGTGACCTGCACCATCAGCTCGCCATGGGAGTCGGTGTCGCCCGGGCCACGCGCCTCGAAGGACAGCTCGACGGCACCGCAGGGATCTTCGCCGGCCTCACACCCCGGCGCAGCGGCGCTCCGATCGACGAAGCAGCTCACCGCCACGTCGACCGGCGCCCATCCGGGTCCGCCCTCGGCCAGCTCTGCCCTGAGCACTTCAGCCTGCTGGTACGCGGCGGCCACCGCCGCGCTCACTGCCGGTCCGTGTCGCAGGTGCGCGGCGACCGCGGCAGCCGACGCCTCCACCTGGACGAAGTCATCGACGGCGATGCTGGTGCCGCCATGGCGGTGCGAGTCAGACGGGGCGGTCAGCGTGCCTTGCTCGATTGCGACGTCTTGCCGGGCCAGTTCGGCGAGCGACGTGGCTGCGAGCACATCTCGCAGTGCAGTGGTCGCCGATCGCCAGGTCTCGTGCAGTGGGCAGACCGTGTCCCAGCGGCAGGGCCCCTCACCGAGGGCGCACCGCTCCGCCCGCAACGGCCCTTCCCCGGCCTCGACCACATCGAGGGTCGAGATCTCCTCTGGCGGTCTCGCCAGGCGGTAGCCTCCGTCCTTTCCCGCCTTCGAGGTAGCCAGCCCGGCCCGTACGAGGTCGGCGAGGATCTGTGAGGCGAACGTCTGGGGCACGCCCATCTCGGCGACGATCTCTCGGATCTTGCGCGCCTCGCCGCTCGGGTAGGCACGTGCGAGGGCGAGCGCCGAGCGCACCACGTAGTCGCCCCGCTTCGACAACGTCATGTTCATAGCAAAAAGTATAGCACTCAACTTGACATACGGAGGATTTTTTCATATTATGTCGATAAACGTACAGTAAGTCGCTAACCGTATGGTCGTGCGGATCGAGGGAATTGGGAGGGCCAGAATGACGATTGTTGCTCCCGGGAAAGAGCGCCCAGCCGATGAGCTCCCCCCGGCCCTGGCGAAGCCGATCCAGGTGGCCGTCCACCTTCGGCCACCGCACCGAGAGGGTCTGGGTGAGCGTTTCGAGGCCACCGATCCCGCGCCCGGTGCCGACCTGGCACGGCACCCCTTGGTTGCCAGAGCGCTGCGAAACCGGAAATTCCAGTTCCTGATGATCATGCCGAACCAGATCATCTTCTGGGCGGTGATCTTCTTCGGTGTCCTCGGGACGGTCATCCCCGGGTTCAACTTCGCCACGGCGATCACCTGGTACATCTGGTTCTGCCTGGTGTTCGTGCTCATGGTCGTGGTCGGCCGTGGGTGGTGCGCCATGTGCCCATTCGGGGGCTTCGCCGAGTGGTTGCAGCGGCGGACGTTCTGGCAACGCACGCAGAAAGCACTTGGCTTGGGCCGCAAGCTGCCTGAGCCGATCGCCCGCTACGGACTGCTGCTCTCGGTCGGAACCTTCGTGCTCCTCACCTGGATCGAAGAGAGGTTCAACATCGCCGGGCCAGGTACGCCGGCCGACACCAGTTACATGGTGATCGGCATCGTGGCCAGTGCGGTGCTGGTCTTCTTGGTTTTCGAGCGCCGGACGTTCTGTCGGTACCTCTGCCCGCTGTCGGCGCTCATCGGGAGCGTGGGGGCCATGGGCTCCGCGGCCGGCTTTCGCACGCGAGATCGGGAAGTGTGCCTGAGCTGCCAGACCAAGGACTGCATGCGAGGCGGCACAGAGGGGTTCGGCTGCCCGTGGTACACGTGGCCGGGCAGCGCGGACTCGAACCTCACGTGCGGATTGTGCAGCGAGTGCTACAAGGCCTGCCCGTCGGACAACATCGGGTTGTTTGCCCAGAAGCCGCTGACGTCGGTGGTGGCCCCGCGCCGCCGGCGGGCAGACGTGGCCTGGGCGGTCATGGGCCTGTGGGGGCTGGTGGTTTTCCAGCAGGTGAACAGCACGAACGGCTATGCCGCGGCCGACGCCTGGCTGAACCGGGTGACGCACCTGGGTCCCTACCCCAACCCCGTCGGCTACGTGGGGATCATCATCGTCGTGGCCTTGGCGACCGCGGCGCTCGCCCGGTTGGGCAGTCGTCTGATGGTCTCGGGCACCTCCGAATCGGGCACCTCCGAATCGGGCACCTCCGAAGGCTCGCTCGGATCCGGCGCGGTGCCCGGGGAGGCACAGGGTGTCGGGACTATCGACGGCAGGATCGCAACGGTGGCGATCCAGTCCCGGTCGCGCTCTTTCGTGGACCGCACGAGCCGGTTCCGCTCGTTCTTCGTGCCTGTTGCCTACGGTTTGATCCCGGTGGTGGGCGCCGATTACCTGGCTCGCCAGCTCCCGAAGTTCTTCAAGCACGCGTTGCGCATCGTTCCAGCGGTGGGTGGCTGGTTCGGCGTCGGCGGCGGGACCCACTCGAGCTTGTACCACGCACAGATCCTCGGGGATGCCCAGATCGTCGTGGCGCAGGTCGTCGTCGTGGCTCTGGGACTTGCCGCATCGCTGTGGGCCACGTGGAAGATCTCCAGGCGAGACCTCGAGTTGCGGGCCACCTCAGCGATCGGCGTCCGGGTCGCAGCGCTGTCACTCGTCGTCGCATGTGGCGCTGTGGCCGGCTACTTGTACGTCATCATGCACGCCGCCTCGTGAAAGGGAGACTGCCATGACCATCACGCTTCCTCCTCCTCGCACCAACGGGCACACCGGTTCTCCGGGCTCGGGTCCTGCCGTGCATGTGCACATCCTCATGGACCGCTGTGCGGGCTGCCAGGAGTGCATCGTGCGTTGTCCCACCGGGGCCCTCGATCTTGACCCCGGGACCTGGACTGCGGTGGCCGACGAGGGGGCGTGCGTGGGCTGCCGGCAGTGCGTGAGGACCTGTCCGTTTGCCGCGGTCACCGTCGATGGACCGATGCTGGTCGAGCCGCGCTCCCCTGCGGTCACGACCCACCCGGCACAGCTCGAATTCGACCGCACCGAGACCCGTCGGGCGATCTCCGACTGGAGCCAAGCCCTGACTGAGGCCAGCCGTTGCCTGGACTGCCCCGACCCCACCTGTGTCCGAGGGTGTCCGGCACACAACGACATTCCCGGCTTCATCCGGGCGCTGGCGGTGGGCGATCTGGACGAGGCACACCGAGTCCTGCGGCGGACCAGTGTCCTGCCTGACATCTGCAGCAGGGTCTGCGACCAGGCGCTGCAGTGTGAGGGCGCGTGCAGCTGGTCGCTCGCGGGCGACGCGCCCGTCGCCATCGGCGCGCTCGAACGCTTCATCGCCGACAATGCGCCGGTGCCTCCT
>JAJYZN010000171.1:3631-5933 GCA_021799915.1 Actinomycetes bacterium | reverse complement strand
AACATTCTTCTCAAGCTCATCCAGGCCGCCGATTACGACGTGAAGCGGGCGGAGACCGGGATCATCTTTATCGACGAGATCGACAAGATCGCCCGCAAGAGCGAGAACCCCTCGATCACCCGGGACGTGTCGGGCGAGGGTGTGCAGCAGGCCTTGCTGAAGATCCTGGAGGGGACGACCGCTTCGGTGCCCCCACAGGGTGGCCGCAAGCACCCTCACCAGGAATTCATTCAGATCGACACGACCAACATCCTTTTCGTCTGCGGTGGTGCTTTCGCCGGTCTCGACAAGATCATCGAGAACCGGATCGGCCACAAGGGGATCGGCTTCAGATCCGAGGTGCATCAACGGGTTCGCCGCGACGATGCGGAGATCCTGCGCTTGGTCCTTCCCGAGGACCTCATGAAGTTCGGGCTCATTCCTGAGTTCATCGGCCGCCTGCCGGTCGTGGGAACGGTGAGCCAGCTCTACAAGGACGCGCTGATCCGGATTCTGGTGGAGCCCAAGAACGCGCTGGTCCGCCAGTACCAGCACGTGTTCGCTCTCGACGGCGTCGAGCTGGAGTTTGCAGAAGATGCGCTCGAGGCAGTGGCGGAACAGGCGTTGCTCCGCGGAGCGGGAGCTCGCGGGCTGCGGGCGATACTCGAAGAGGTGCTCTTGGATGTGATGTACGAGCTCCCGAGCCGCTCCGACGTCCGCAAGTGCGTCGTCGACCGAGCCGTGGTGCTCGACCACGTGAACCCGACGCTGGTCCCCGTCGACACCCCGCCTGCGAAACCCAGTCGCAGCCGCCGAGCTGCGTCCTGAGGTCCCCCGCTCTCTTTCCTGTGCGGTTCACCACCATGGCCGAGGCGGTGTCCTGGCTGGACGCCCATGTGGACCTCGAGTCCTCCGTCCCCAACCGGCGGGCGCTCCCTACGCTTTCTCGCATGCAGGAGCTGACTGGGCTCTTGGGTTCCCCCGAGAGGTCGTTCCCGGCAGTCCATGTGACCGGGACGAACGGCAAGGGGTCCACGGTCGCCCTGATCTCGAGCATTTTCGCAGAGCTCGGGTTTCGGGTGGGCACGTACACCAGTCCGAACTTGGAGCGGATCAACGAACGGATGGCAGTGGATGGGGCCCAGGTGGAGGACTCGGTCTTTGTCGAGCTCATGAACGTCGTTGCTGCCGCCGAGGCCTCCATGAGCGAGCGAGCAACCCGTTTCGAGCTGCTCACCGGCGCTGCGCTTCGATGGTTCTCGGATGAAGCGGTCGACGTAGCGGTGGTCGAAGTGGGCCTTGGGGGTTCGTGGGACAGCACGAACGTGGTCGACGGTCGGGTCGCCGTGCTCACGAACGTGAGCTATGACCACACCGATGTGCTCGGTCCGACGTTGGAAGGTATCGCTCGGGACAAGAGCGGGATCATCAAACCTGGCAGCTCGGTCGTGATCGGTGAGACCGCTCCTTCGCTGGTGGGCATCATGGAGGACGCGGCCACCAACGTCGGGGCGGGACCTACCTGGGCGCGTGGCCGTGAGTTCGATTGCGTCCGGAACCTTCCAGCCGTTGGAGGGAGATTGGTGGACGTATCGACTCCTCTTGGAGCCCACGAGGACATCATGGTCCCACTCCATGGCCGCCATCAGGGGCTGAACGCCTCGTGTGCCATCGCTGCCTCTGAGGCATTCCTCGGGGCTTCCTTGACCGAAGACGTCCTGGCGAACGCGCTGGGATCGGTAGCTGTGCCCGGTCGGCTCGAAGTCGTGGGAAGGCACCCGCTGTGCCTCGTCGACGGCGCGCACAATGTCGCCGGCATGGACGCGTTGGCAACTGCCCTGCGCGAGGAGTTCGCCGTGCCGGGGGACCGAGTGGCGGTGGTGGGAATGCTCGGAGGGCGGGATCCAATTGCGATGCTCGAACCACTTCGCGCAGCCGGCGTCGAACGCGTCGTCGCATGTGCCCCGCGCTCTCCGCGGGCGATCAGCTCGAAGGCGGTGGCCGATGCGGCGAGAGCCGTGGGGCAGGCAGCTTCGACCGAAGAGAGTGTCGCCGGAGCCATTTCGGCGGTGCTCGCGACTTTGGGAAGCGACGGTCTCTTGGTGACGGCCGGCTCTCTCTATGTGGTCGGGGAGGCTCGGTCCTACTTTCTCGACCGGGTGCAGTCTCCGGACTGAACGCGTGGCCAATGTTCGTCAGTGGCGCGGTGCTACGCTCAACGCCCCATGAGCCGCACCCTCGTGATCGTGAAGCCCGACGGCGTCGAGCGGCGCCTTGCCGGGGAGATCTTGACCCGGTTGGAGCGCAAGGGCTTGCGCTTGGT
>JAJYZN010000171.1:0-3621 GCA_021799915.1 Actinomycetes bacterium | reverse complement strand
TTGGTTGCCGGCGACATCAGGCAGATTGACCGCGACTTGGCGGGTCGCCACTACGCTGAGCACGTTGGCAAGCCGTTCTACGACGAACTGGTTGCCTTCATCACGCGTGCTCCCTCGCTGGTCCTTGTCGTGGAAGGTCCTGGCGAGGACACCTACGCCGTCGTGAGGGCTCTCATGGGCTCCACCAATCCCACCGCGGCTGCGCCCGGGACGATCAGGGGCGACTTGGCACTTGAAGTGACCGAGAACCTGATCCATGGCTCGGACTCCCCGGAGTCCGCAGCTCGGGAGATCGAGTTGTTCTTTCCCGGCCTGGTCTGAGGTCACTCCCGAGGTCGGGTCCTCGGTCCGGAATTTTCGTCCGGGGCCTCGGTCGGGGATTTCCGTTCGCTGGGGATCGCCGGTGGCTGTCCACCGGCTCCGCATCGTCTTGGGGCATGCCTGGGTGTGCCCGGGGTACCCCGGGGGCACACGCACGAGGAGCGACGGCGCTCTTGTGCCACTGGGTGTTTTCCCCTAACCTTTGGTCGGCACATCGCCGGGACGTGTGTGGCCGGTCGGATGAGTAGCCCTTTTCGCATTCGAGAGGAATGACGGTGTGATGGCAGACAATCGCCTCAATCTTTTGGGCCGTGATATGGCCGTTGACTTGGGAACCGCCAATACGCTGGTCTATGTCCGTGGCCGTGGGATCGTGTTGAACGAACCGTCCGTGGTGGCCGTGGACGTCAAGGATGGCAGGCCGTTGGCTGTCGGCGCCGAAGCGAAGCGGATGATCGGGCGTACGCCCAGCAATATCCAGGCGATCCGACCTCTGAAAGACGGAGTGATCGCGGACTTCGAGATCTGCGAGAAGATGCTCCGCTACTTCATCCACCGCGTCCATCAGCGGAGGTTTGCCAAGCCTCGGATGGTCATCTGCGTCCCGTCAGGGATTACCGGGGTCGAGCAGCGAGCCGTCATGGAGGCTGCCGAGTATGCCGGTGCCCGTAAGGCCTACATCATCGAGGAGCCGATGGCAGCAGCCATCGGGGCGGGCCTGCCGGTGCACGAGCCCACGGGCAACATGGTGGTCGACATCGGCGGAGGTACGACCGAAGTGGCTGTCATCTCTCTTGGTGGCATTGTGACGAGCCAGTCGGTGAGGATCGGTGGCGACGAGCTGGACGAGGCGATTGTCTCGTTCGTGAAAAAGGAGTTCAGCTTGGCGTTGGGCGAGCGCACGGCCGAAGAGATCAAGATCGCCCTGGGTTCTGCGTACCCGCTGGAGGAGGAGTTGCACGCCGAGATCCGCGGTCGAGACCTCGTGACCGGCCTCCCCAAGACGGTCGTTGTCTCCACCGAGGAGATCCGTCACGCGATCGACGAGCCGGTCTCTTCGATCGTCGACGCCGTGAAGGTCACCTTGGACCGGACTCCTCCCGAGCTTGCTGCGGACATCATGGAGCAGGGCATCGTTCTTACGGGTGGTGGGGCCTTGCTTCACGGCCTCGACTCCAGGCTGCAGCACGAGACTGGAATGCCGATCGTAGTTGCTCGCGATCCGCTCAATTGCGTGGCTGTGGGAAGCGGTCAGTGTCTTGAGGAGTTCGAAGCGCTGAAGCGAGTGCTCATCACGTCCGCCTCGCGCTGACCGGGTGAGCGGGTGACCTGAGGCCAGGTGGCGAAAGCACGGCGGCGATCACGCCGGACGCTGACCACGCTGGTGGTCTTGGTGCTCATCTCGGTGAGCGTGATCACCTTGGACCAGTCCGGTCGGACCCATTCTCTTGCATCCGGCGTGAAGTCGCTTGCGAGCGATGTGTTCTCACCGCTCAGATCAGGCGTCAATGCCGTGCTGGATCCCATCGGCAACTTCTTCGCCGGTGCGGTCGACTATGGGGCCTTGCAGCAAGAGAACCGAAAGCTCCAGTCGATGCTCGGCCAGCTCCGCATGCAGCTCGACCAAAGGTCTTTCGACGCAAAGCAGATGGCAGAGCTCGAGAAGCTCTTGGCGATGGAGAAGCTTCCATACCTCAATAGCTTGTCGACGGTGATGGCTGCGACCGTGGGGGTCGGGACATCCAACTTCGCTGCAACTATCCGGATCGACAAGGGTCGTTCGGAGGGGGTTGCGCTGGATGATCCCGTCGTGGGTGCAGGAGGCCTCGTGGGGCAAGTCGTAGAGGCCAATCACTCGACATCGGTAGTCCGTCTCGTAACCGATGGGCTGTCGCGAGTGGGAGTGACGTTTGGCGCTTCAGCCGCGGCGACGGTGATCGGCCGGGGCGTAGGTGCCCCGATGTCAGCCGAGCTCGTCACTACGGGCGTCAAACTGCATCGTGGCGAGCTGCTCTCGACGAGCAGTCTCCTCGGGGGAGAGTTCCCGCCTGGCATCCCCGTGGCTACTGCGAAGGCGTCGGGAATGTCGACCAGCACCGGTCAAGCATCTGTCGAGGTGCAACCGGTCGCAAACTTGAGCGACCTGGCTTATGTGTACGTAGTCCAGTGGAGCCCGACACTGTGAGATCAGCGACTCGTCCTGCTCGCTCACTGGCGTGTTCGTGCTGTACGAAGGGGTGTGAGCGGTGAGCCTCGGCAAGTTGACTCGCATCGTTCTTTTGGTGGTGGTCACCCTCATCATCCAGTCGACTATCGGACTGGACGTACGCATTGCCGGAGCTCACCCCGATCTCATGCTGTTGCTCCCGATCGTCTTCGGAATTGCGGGTGGCCCTGAGGATGGAGCGCTCGTGGGCTTCCTGGCCGGGATGGCGGCCGATCTCCTTCTCCCTACCCCGCTGGGTCTCTCAGCTCTGGTCGACTGCCTTGTGGGGTTCGCGGTGGGCGCCAGTACCGGGACGCTCACGTTGGAGATCTGGTGGATCCCACCTTTCATAGGCGTGGCCGGCAGCGTGGTCGGGGTGCTGGCATATGCCGTGCTTGGAGCGGTGCTGGGTGATCCTCAGTTTCTTCGCGTCGACCTGGTGGCGATTGTCGCGGTCGTCGCCGTCACGAACGGCGTGCTCGCGAACGCAGCGGCTCGCGCTGCCCGTTGGGCGCTGGGTCCGACTTCCAGCGATCATGACCGTCTGTCGTTCGCAGGAAGGAAGAAGTGGTGACGAACGCGCACATGCCCGCCGGATCTTGTCCGCGAAGCGCTCTAGCATAGGGATCTCGTGGAATCACTCTGGCCCCTGATCGAGCCGTTGCTGGCTGGCGTTGCGAAACCAGCGCGCTACATCGGAGGTGAGATGGGGGCGCGCGTCCCCGTGCATCAATCCGGAAAGGTCGCTTGGCTCCTGGTCTACCCCGATACCTATGAGATCGGGCTTCCAAACCAAGGCCTTCAGATTCTTTACGAGATCCTGAACGAGCGTGACGACGCGCTTGCCGAGAGGGCGTACGCCCCATGGATCGACATGGAAGGTGCCATGAGGGCCAGCGGGGTTCCGCTGTTCTCGCTCGAGAACCATTTGCCAGCTCGAAGCTTCGACGTGATCGCGTTCAACCTTTCTGCCGAGCTCGTCTATACCAACGTCCTGAATTTGCTGGATCTCGCTGGGATGCCAGTGCGATCGGCTGATCGTGGGGTGCATGATCCGCTGGTCATCGCCGGAGGTCACTGCGCGTACAACCCTG
>JAJYZN010000170.1 GCA_021799915.1 Actinomycetes bacterium | reverse complement strand
GGCTCGACCGCCTGGTCGGGGCCGACCACCCGGACGCTCACACGCCGCTCCCCCCACCGGCCGACTTCGACCGGTGCGTCGACGTGCGCGAGCTCGCTGGCCAGGAGCGCCCCGAGCTCTGCGGGCACGAGCGCTGGGTCCACGTCGATCACCCGGGACCTGACATCGTCGTGCTCGCGCGCCAGCGTCTTCACGATGCCCCTGATGCCGGCCCAGGCGGCAATGGCACCGACCCCGTCGGGTGCCGCAGACCCCGGTGCGGGCGACTGACGAGCGCCCCCCATGCCGAAATGCCCACCGCTCCCGGTCACCGCCACCACCGTCGTCGCCCCGACCCGAACGGCCTCGCGGACGGACTCGAAGCAGGCAATCACCGCGTCGTCGGGAGGCCCCGTGACGGGATCGAGCGCCCCCAGGTACACCAGCACCTCGGCGCTACCCATCGGCACTCCCGGTTCCTCGAGCCGAACCGACGCGCCCAGGCCGCGCAGGATGCGAGCCAGTTCGGAGGCGATCTCGGTTCCACCGCACAGCACGACGTCACGCCCGTCCGCCCAGCGATCGTCGATCGACCCTTCGTCGCCGACGTCCGCGAGACGAAGGACAAACCTCGACGCGCTGGCCGGAGATGCCACCGAGAATGTCGCCGGCTGTGTCACGGCAATCCCACCGGGTTCAGCCTGCGGACGGACGACGTCGACGGGTGCGCCCGAGCCACCGAGCGAACCTCCCCCAATCCGCTCCTCCAGCCAAGCCACCATCGCGTCCAAGGTCTTCACCGCCACAAGTTCGTCGAGGACACTTTCGTCGAGCTCAGATTCGTTCCCATCGCTCTCTTCGCCCGACAGCCCGAGGCGTTCGGCCAGCTCGCCGACGATCTCGAGGCGCTTGATCGAGTCGATGCTGAGGTCCGCTTCCAAGTCGAGCCCCGGCGCCAGCATGTCCACGGGGTAGCCGGTCCGCTCGGCCACTACGTCGAGAACCGCTTGGCGCAGTGTGAGCGTGACGCGTGCTGCAACGGGAGCGGCGTTCGGTCCGCTTGCGCGCTCTCGGTCCTCGACGGGGCCGAGAGACTCTTCTCGATACCCTTCTGCGCGGTCGGAACCGGCAACGCCGGCGGTTCCTGGGTCCGCGCGCCCCAAATAGCCCAGCATCACCTCTCGCCCCGCCGCCACCATCTCGCGCATCGCGCGCAGGTAGGCGACGACAACCTCCTCACCCGGCTCGCCCGCTCGGAAAGGAGCCACTCCCGCCAGCTCCCCCTGAGCGTGAGCGTCCCGGGCTGCTCCGAGCTCCATGGCCGGCCGCAGGCCCCCGCGCACCACCGTCCCGTCGGCCGTACGCACAGCGCCACCGTCCACCAGCCATCCCGGAACGGCCGGCGACCAGCCGGCAAAGTCTCGGGGCGCGACCCGACCATCGAAAAGCTGCGCGAAGTCGACATCGACCCCCTCGACCGCCAGGCGACCGAGCAGGCCGAGCAGACCGCGCATCGCAGACCCCTTGGACTCTTCGAGCGCGAGCGCCCGATGCTCGCGATCCCCCAGGATCCGGTGAACGAGCCCGGTGAGCACCCGGCCGGGCCCCACCTCCACGAACGTGCGGGCCCCGGCCTTGTACATTGCTTCCACTTGCTCGCGAAAGCGGACCGGTCGTGCGAGCTGCTCGGCCAACACGGTCCTGAGCTGTACCGGGTCACGCGGGTACGGTCCGGCCGTGGTGTTCGACCAGACCTCGCTCGCAGGTGGCCGCAGCTCGACGCTTTCGAGGTAGGCCCCGAAGGCTTCGGCCGCAGGGGCGACCACCGGGCTGTGGAACGCGCACGCCACCGGGAGGCGCTTGCTGGCAAGACCAGCCTCCTGCAGGCGGGCAACCACCTTCTCCACGGCCGCCGTCGGCCCCGACACCACGACCTGTCCTGGTGAGTTGTCGTTACCGAGGACGACCTCTGGGACCTCACGCAGGACGTCGGCAATGGCATCGGCACCGGCCGACACGGCGGCCATGGCACCGGGGTCCTCACCGGCTGCCTCGACGATGGCGTGGGCCCTGCGCTCGGAGATCTCACAGAGGCGCTCACGAGGCAGGGCGCCGGCTGCGGCAAGTGCCACCAGCTCGCCGTAGCTGTGGCCACCGCTCATCTGCGGCACGACCCCCAAACGCTGGAGGAGATCGGCCATGGCCAGGTCCACCAGCCCGAGCGCCGGCTGGGCGACGCGGGTGTCGGTGATGGCCGCCGCCTGGGCCCGACGCTCGGCCGGGGTGAACGCTGCAGGTGGGAAGAGCGTCCCGAGGAACCGACGACCGGGCTCGAGATGGCGCTGCAACCATGGAAACGCCACGAAGAGCTCGGCGAGCATTCCCGGGCGCTGGCTGCCCTGGCCCGGGTAGAGGAAGGCGAGCCGTCCAGCCTCTCTGTGCTCGGTGCCGGCGACGTGCACGCCGTCATCGGGACCCGTGACGTGGTCAGGGGTGCCGGCGCGGTGGTCGCCGGCGAGGGCCGCTCGGGCGACGGCAGCCCGCTGGCGCAACTCCTCGAGCGATCCGGCCACGATCGACGCGTGGACTGGTCCCGAACGCCTGGCCGCCGACGAAGCGACCGATGCCAAGAGGTCGTTGGGGAGCGCCGCCCTGCCTGCCCCCTCCGGCAGAGCGCCCAGCCAGGTTTCGAGCTGGTCGAGGTAGGCCACGGCATCGTGACGAGTCGCGGCTCGGACGACGAACAGCTCTTCGGGCCACACCGAAGTCCCGAAGTCGCTACGGCCGGCCTGGTCGTCGGCACGGAGGACCGCATGGAAATTGGTCCCCCCGAAGCCGAACGCGCTCACGCCCGCCACCGGGTGGTCGGAGCACCATGGCTGGGCGCTGGTGTGGATGGCGAACGGCCCGTGCTCGGGGTCGTAGGCGGGGTTCGGCTCTGTGACGTGGATCGTCGGAGGCAGGACGCCATGGTGCAGGGCGCGTGCCGCCTTGATGATCGAGGCCAGGCCCGCCGCACACTTCGTATGGCCGATCTGCGACTTGACCGAACCGAGCCCGCAGGATGCCGGTAGGGCTCCTGATGCGGCGAACATCTCGGTGAGCACACCCAGTTCGGTCCGATCACCGACGACCGTCCCGGTCCCGTGGGCTTCGATCAGGCCAACCTCGTCCGGCCCGATCCCTGCCTGCTCGTAGGCCCGCTCGAGCGCCCGGCGCTGGCCCTCGGGACGCGGGGCGGTGAGGCCGAGGCTGCGCCCGTCGCTCGATCCGGCGACCCCCTCGATCACCGCGTAGATCCGTGTGCCGTCCCGCCGAGCGTCCTCGAGACGCTTCAGGACGACGCAGGCGACGCCTTCTCCAAGCGCGATACCGTCAGCTGACGCGTCGAAGCTCGCACACCTTCCCGTCGGAGACAACGCGTGGACTGCCGCGAAGAGCAGGTAGTCGTTGATGCCGTTGTGCAGGTCGGCACCGCCGCACAGCACCATGTCGCTCGTCCCTGCGCGCAGCTCCTTCACCGCGGCGTCGAGCGCGGCCAGCGAAGATGCGCAGGCGGCGTCGACGGTGAAGTTCACGCCTCCGAGATCGAGGCGGTTCGCGATCCGCCCGGCGATCACGTTGGTGAGGAGGCCCGGAAAGGAGTCCTCGGTGAGGACGGGGAGGAAGTCGTCGAGGTGCTTGGGCACGCTTCCCAAATACTGGGCCGCCAGCGACCGGAACCCGTAGGCGCTCGCCAGGTCCGTCCCGGCTTCGGCCCCGAAGACAACCGACACCCGGTCCCGGCAGAGCTCACGACGCGAGCCAGGCCCGTAGCCGGCATCTGCGAGGGCGTCAGCCGCCACTTTCAGGCTCAGGAGCTGCACCGGTTCGATCGAGGCCAAGGAGTTCGGGGGGATGCCGAAGGAGAGCGCATCGAAGGGAACCGACGGGAGAAAGCCACCCCACTTCGAAGGGGTCTTGCGACCGGCACCGGTCGTGACGGCGTCGGGGTCGTAGTACAGGTCGGGCTCCCAGCGATCCGGCGGCACTTCGGTGACGGCGTCAGCTCCGGCCACGATGTTGGACCAGAACGTCTCGACATCTGGCGCTCCGGGGAACACGCAGGCCATCCCCACGATGGCGATGCCCGCGGGAGCCGGCGCAGGAGGACGTGTCACCAGGTCGAAGCGGGCGCACCGGGTCTGGGCCTCGTCGAGGACCCGCGTCGAGCCGGCGCTCACATCCTCGTGGAGCGCATCGATGCTCGTCGTCGCATTGATCGAGGCCGCCACCTGTCCGAGCATGTACATGCCTTCACGGCGCTGCACGTCGGGTGCGACCGGGACGAGGCCCTGCTCCTGGTGCTCGAGGCCCTTGGAGGCCAGGCGCAGGCGGCCGAGGTTCATCACTTCGAGCGCAGCCCAGGCTTCTTGGGGATCGGCACCGGCGTTCGCCAGGCGCTGGCGTTCCGCACGGAAGGCCCGCACGTACTCGGTCTCGGCACACCGGGTGGCATGCCCTGGCGAGGTCTCGAGGAGGACGGTCGAGCGACAGGCCAGAGCCTCCTCCTGGTACGCGGCGACGACGGCACCGGCTGCGACCGCCTCTTCGGTGAACAGGTACGCGGTGCCCATGAGCACCCCGAGCTTGGCGCCGGCCTGCGCCAACCCAGCCCCGGACGCCGCCACCGCGGCCGCCGATCGGGCATCGTGCACTCCCCCGGCGAACAGCACGCTCGAGTCTGCGGCAGCGCCAGTCCGCAGCAGGACGTCGATCTGTGCCTCCCACAGGGCGAAGCTCGAGCGCGGGCCGACGTGCCCTCCGCACTCGCGCCCCTCGAAGACGAAACGGCGGGCACCGTCTTTCACGAAGCGCTCCAGCAGCGCGGGGGACGGCACGTGGAGGTACGTGGCGATGCCCGCTTGCTCCAACACCCGGGCCTGGGACGGCCTGCCGCCGGCGATCAGGGCCACCTGCGGCCGCACGTCGTTGACGACCGCGAGCTGCTCCGAGCGGACTTCCTCCGGCACGAACCCGAGCACCCCCACCCCCCAGGTCCTGTCCCCCATCATCTCCACCGTCTCTTCGAGGAGGTCACGCGTCTCTTTGCCGGTCATGAGCGCCAGCGCGAGAAAGGGGAGCCCACCGGCTTCCGCCACTTCGAACGCGAATTTCGCCCGGTCGGAGACCCTGGTCATCGGCCCTTGGGCCACCGGGTAGCTGATCTGGTGGGCACGGGCCAGCGGTGACCCAGGTCCCAGGGGATCCAGGGAGCGAGCAGCGGCGACGTGCTCGACGATCTGGCGACGGAGGCCGGCCACCACGCCTTCGACGGTCCGCCAGCGATCTGCGAACACCGACGCGAACGCGCCCTCCTGACCCACCGGCACGAGCTGGGTCAAAAGGTCCTCGCCGCCGAGGAGGTCCTCGACTGAACCGGGGTCGACCTGCGCCGCGCCGGCCAATGGATCCGCGCCCGGATCGCGCCCGACCAGGCTCGCCGCGAGGCTCCCCGGACGCGACAGCACTCGGTACCCGCCGATGACAACCGTCTCGCTCCCGTCCATCGCCCGCAGTACCTCTCGCAGATCGGCGGGAGCTCCCGACTCCCGGAGGAGGGCGAGCTGGCCGTCGAGCACGACACCGGTCGCACCGGCCGCAACGGCGCCGGCCGCCGTGTGGAGCCCTATGCCCCCACCGACCCAGATCGGCACGGCGAGCTCGGCCGCCAGCGCCGAGAGCAGTACGAACGCCGTCTCCTCGCCGATCCGCCCCCCTCCCTCGCTTCCCCGGATGACCACACCGTCGGCACCCTCGTCGCGCGCGAGGCGTCCCTCGTCACGAGTGCGGACCTCGACCAGCACCCGACGTCCGGGCCCAGCCCAGCGCTCGAGGTCTTCTGAGAGATCGGCCACCACGACCGTGTCCACCTGGGGTGGGAGCTCGTCGGGGGCCAGACGACACGACGGGGGCACCCTCGCCCCGAACGCTCGATCC
>JAJYZN010000169.1 GCA_021799915.1 Actinomycetes bacterium | reverse complement strand
ACGCCGGTGGGCGTGGTCTCGTCTCCCGAGAAGGTCGAGCTGCTGCACGACCTCGGTGTCGAGGCGGTGATCGACCGCCGGGCTGCCGCGTACCGCTTCTGGAAGGACGAGCACACCCAGGACGAGGCGGAGTGGCGCCGGTTCGGCAAGGACGTGAGGGCACTGGTGGGCGAGGATCCGGACATCGTCTTTGAGCACCCGGGTCGCCAGACGATGGGAGCCTCGGTGTTCGCCTGCAAACGGGCCGGGACCATCGTCACGTGTGCGGCTACCTCGGGCTACATGATCGAGTACGACAACCGGCATCTGTGGATGCGCCTCAAGACCATCAAAGGCTCGCACTTCGCCAACTACCGCGAGGCGTGGGACGCCAACCGTCTGGTGTGCGAGGGGAAGATCATCCCCCCGCTCTCGGCGGTGTTCCCGCTCGAGCACGTCGGGGAGGCGGCGGCGCAGGTCCATCACAACCTCCACGAGGGCAAGATCGGTGTGCTGTGCCTCGCCCCGTCTGAAGGACTGGGCATCGACGATCCCGAGATGCGCCAACGCGTCGGCGAGGACCGGCTGACGCTGTTCCGGCGGCACGAGGCATGAGCGGCGCGGCAGGGGCAGGGGCCGGGACTGCGGCTGCGGCCGGGGCTGGGGCTGGGGCCGGGACTGCGGCCGGAGCTGGGGCAGGCGACGGACGCGGGCAGGACACGGGCGGCCTGCTGACCGAGATCGACCACGTCGCCATCGCCGTCTCGGACCTCGACGCCGCGGCCGCCTGGTACGCCGAGAACCTGGGGGCGAGCGTTGCCCACCGAGAGGTCGTCGAGTCCGACGGCGTCGAAGAGGCCCTCCTCAAGGTGGCCGACTCCTACATCCAGCTCCTCACGCCGATCCGGGAGGACTCCCCGGTGGCGAAGTTCTTGGCAGCCAAAGGTGAAGGTCTCCACCACGTGGGGTACCGCGTTACCGACTGCGCTCAAGCGCTCGCGTCGATCGTCGATCACGGAGGCCGGGCCATCGACGCCGCCCCGCGGCCAGGCTCGCGAGGGACCACGGTGGCTTTCGTGCACCCCAAGACCGCGTTCGGGACCCTCATCGAGCTCGTCCAGGAGTAGGAGGCGGCGTGAGTGGCGCCATCCCGTGTGCACCGCGTGCGTCGCCGTACTGCCGCGCCGCCGCACCCCCCCGCCGCCGTACTGCCGCGCCGCCGCACCCCCCCGCCGCCGCACCCCAGTGCCGCGTGCGTGGTTCGGGCTTCTCGCCGGTGGTATCTTGCAGGCTTTGCAGCGTTTTCCCGTTTTGAAGTTTCGGCGAACGTCATGGCCGCTTCGCCCAGGCCACTGGACACCTTCGCCCCGGCCACTGGACACCGTGAGGAGACGATGAATACGACCGCCCGAGCGACGACAGCCACCGATCGGCCCAAAGCCGCCACACTTCCCCCCGCCCTCCCCGGCAGGCACTCGGCCCGGACGTGGCGAGGCGTGGGTGCGCTGCTCGCGACGACTGCATTCTCCCTGGCCCTGGCCGCCTGCGGCTCGTCGAGCCCTTCGGGCCCCACCGCGGCCACCGGATCGACGACGCCGTCCTCTGCCACGCACAACTCGACACCCGCCCCGACACCGCACTCGACCTCGGTGCCCGGCGCGTCAGCCCTGCCGACCAAGGCGAAGCTCGGCTCGCTCACCAACTACACCTTCAACTTCACAGACAACGGTTCGCTCGCCATGCATGGCGAGGTGTACTCGCAGACGGACTACCAGACGACACAGCCCAACGTTCAGCTCCACACCGCGACAGCCACCTATTCGAAGCTGGGCACAACCTGGTACGAGACAGTACAGCCGGCGAACGTCCAGCACTACTCGACAAGTCCGTACCCGGAAGCGGTCAAGGGGTTCCTCGGGTACTTGAAGGTGGCCGGGGCGACGGTGACAAAGGGCGCGTCGTGCAGCGAAGCCGGACAGGCCGGCACCACGTTCACCATCGAGTCCAAAGAGCTGAACTCCAAGGTGCTGAACGAGCTGGCCAACGCGTGCATCTCCAACAGCAGCGGCGCGCTGCTCTCGTACGCGCTCGGGGCCCAAGGTTCGGGAGTGGGCACCTCGAACCACCACGTCACCTACTCGTTCACGATCGACTCGATCGGCGGCGTTGCCAAGATCCCGGTGCCGACGAACGTGAAGAAGGACACAACAACATCACCGACCGGTTGAGATCGCGACCGGGGTCGCGATCGCGGGCCCCGGTTCCGGTCCTGTTTGCGCGGCGCCAGGACGCCCCGCTGCGCGACGCTCAGCCGCCTTGGACGGAGACCACCGTGCCGGGGTTGCCAATTGCGGTCCAGACCGCCGCTCCGGCGACGACCATCTGGCGAGGCGTGCCTCCAAGGTGCGCCACGGGCCCCACGCCGCCGCTGCCTGCCCCTGCTCCCACGGCGCGCACGTCGTCGGCTTGCCCGTCGGCCACCCAGGCGGTCGCTCCCTCGGTCCCGGGCATCGGCGCCACGGCTACGGGGTCCGGTCCGGTCCGGTAGGTGCCCACGACACGTCCGGTCGCCGGGTCGATCTCGGTCACCGTTCCGGCGCCGGCGTCGGCGACCCACACGGCCCGCGGCCCTGCGGCCACCCCGAGGGGACTCCGACCCACGACGATGGTGCGCCAGTGCAAGCGGCCGCCGGCCGGACGTGGGCTCACCTCGGCGACCGTGTCCGTGCTGCCCGTCACCCAGACGCTGCTACCTCCGGCGGCGATCCGCACGGCGCCGGACGCGATGTGCGAAGTCGCCACGATACGGCCGTCGTAGGGGTCGATCGCCGTCACGTCACCGGCGAGGACGCTGGCCACCCAGAGCAGCCCGCCGTCCCACGCCATCCCGACAGGTCCGGACGGGACTGGCAGCGTGCGGACGAGACGGAGATGATCCGGGGCGATCTCCTCGACCGTGTTGGTGAGCATGCTCGCCACCCAGACATGGCCGGCCGCCGTCACGACGTCGACGGGGCGCCCGGGCACCGAGAGGCTCGGGCCGAGCCTGCGGCCGGTGGACGGGTCGAAGCGCACCAGCGTGTCGGTGCGATCGTCGGTGAGCCAGCCCGACCCCTCGCCTACGGCGACCGAGGAGACCGCCGGTTGGTGGGTGAGCACGGTGAGAGTGGCCGGAGACGGTGCAGCGGGGGCGAGCTCCTGGGTGAGCACCAACGCGAGGACTGCGAGGAGAATGAGGAGGGCTGCGCCCGCCCCGGCCGCGCGACGGGCACGACGGGCCAGTCGAGTGCGATGGCGTCGCCGTGATGCCTCGAGGCGGTGCCGCTCGGTGGAGAGGCGCTGTCGGGAGCGGCGTTCGGCGGTGCGTGAGGGAGCGTGGCTGGGCGAGCGCTCGCGCGTGCTCGTGGGCGCGGTCATGCCGGCACTGTGGTCGTCTCGCCGGCCGGCGCCGCGAGGGTCCCGGAGAGCCGGCGACTGAGCAGCCAGGCACCGCGCGCGAGGAGTCCCGACCACCACGATGCTGCCCGTTCGTAGAAGGCCGGCATCAGGCCGTCGGGGTTCGCCCCGAGGGTGACCCCGGCCAGACCGGTGCCGAGCAGCGAGACGCTCCCGACTTGCGGGAGCGCTGACTGCAGGACCGGGCCGAGCCCGAGAACGATCCCTCCGAAGAGCGCGCCGCTGCACGTCGCCACGCCCCCCACCACGCACAACAAGAGGATGGGAAGGCTCTGGAGCATCTCGAACTGGGTGGCGCCGGCCACCGACTCCATGCCGCCGTAGAGGGCCCCCGCGAACCCGGCCATCGCAGCGGAGAGGGAGAAGACGACGAGCTTGGTCAGCGTGAGGTTCAGACCGAGGGTGGCGCACGCGGCCTCGCTGTCTTTCATCGCCGAGAGGACCCGGCCGAACGGCCCCCGGCGCAGGGCCAGGATCGCCACCGACAGAACGGCGAAGACGACGGCCAGAAAGACGACGAACGATCGCTGCCCGACGAAGTGAAGGCCGAAGATGCTCGGCCTAGGGATCGGCACCGACCCGTTGAAGGTGAACGCCGTCGAGGTCGGGAAGAACATGTCGTCCATCGCGGCCGCGAACGCCATGGTGGCCAGCGCGAGGTACAGGCCTTTCAGTCGGAGTGCCGGGAGCGCCACAAGCGCGCCGACCGCACCCGCCAGCCCGGCGGCTGCCAGCAGGCCCAGGGGAGACCCGCCTCCCCCGGCGCGAGCCATGGCGAATGCGCCGAGCCCGGCGAAGGTCATCTGGCACAAGGAGACCTGGCCGCCCCATCCCGACAGTGGCACCAGCGAGAGCATGATGAGCCCGAGCGCCAGACCGGTGCCCAAGTCCACGGTGTCGCCGGTGCCGAGGAACGAGGTGGCCAGCGCGACGGCCACGACGAGGAAGACCGCGCCCTGGAGCGAGCGGACGAGCGATGCCGTGGGCCGGACGACTCGCTTGACCTGGAAGATCGCACCGCGGATGGTGTCCTGCGGGAGCACCAAGAGGGTGACGAAGAGCAGGATCGAAGGGATGGCGAGGCGCATGCCTTGGAGGGGGACCGAGTCCCAGATGCCGGTGCTGGGCATGTAGCCGACGGCGTAGGACTGGAGGAGCCCGATCAACAGGGCGCCGGCAAAGGTGAGCGGAAGGTTCCTCAGCCGACCGATCATCGCGGCGGCGTAGGCATCGACGACGAGCAAGGTGAGCGGCAGGACCGAGAGCTGGAGCTCAGGGGCGATGAGGATGCCGGCGATCGAGGCCAGCATCGCTCCCAATGCCCAGCTGAGCGTGCCGATCCGGGCCGGTCGCGCGCCGTTGAGCCCGGCCAGGCCCCGGTTGTCCACCACCGCCCGCATGGTGACGCCGGTCCGGGTGCGGTACAAGAACAGGCGCAGACCGGCGGCGATTCCCAGTGCCGCGCCGACGGTGATGACGTCCTCCCAGGTGACGAACACCCCGGCGAGCTGAAACCCTGAGTGACCGAAGAAGGGGAGCAGCACCCGTGCTTCGGGAGGCCAGACCGTATCGACCAACCCGATCAGCCCGACCATGAGCCCGATGGTCACGACGAGCGTGGTCGCCACCGACGCGTCGGCGACGCGTCGGATGAGGAAGCGTTCGACCGCGGCACCGAACAGTGGCGCGATGACGAGCACGGTGACGACAAGGGACAAGAGCGTGGGCCAGTGCCAAGCCATCTCGAACTGCCAGAAGACGAACGCCATCAGCATTCCGACCGCGCCGTGGGCGATGTTGAAGATGCCCGAGGTCGAGTACGTCACCACGAGGCCACTGGCGGCGACGGCGTAGGCCGCTCCGGTGACGACTCCTACGATGGTGAAGGCGAACAGTTCGTGCACGAGCCCTCCGTCGCTCTCGAGTTCGCGGGTGGCTCAGTACTGGTAGAGCCCGCCGCTGCAGTCATAGGTGTTCGGCGTCGACGGGTACAGCCGCTGGAAGCTGCTGCCCTCGATGTGGAAGTAGTCGAAGCACTTGCTCGGTATCTTTGTGCCGAAGTTCTCCGGAGGCTGGAGGCCGTCGCCGGTCCATGTGTGGATCTTCGCCAGTTGCGCGAGCAACGCGGCCCGGGTGAGATGCGGACCGACGGCTTTTGCCGCCTGGAGGAACGCCAGCCCAGCCGACCAGGCGAAGATCCCGAAGATGTCGTGCTTGGCCCCTGGGGCCACCCGGTTGAGCCAGGAGAGGTACGTCTGCATCTCGGGGATGCTGCCCGCCTCCTCGTAGGCGGCAGTGGCCATCAGGACCAGGTCGCCGTTGGACTCGCCTTGGGTCTGCTCGATGAACTGGGGTGTGTACTCCTCGGAGAACCAGTCCACCACCTGGGGCTGGAAGTTCTGCTGCTGCATGGCTTCGAGCAGGCGAGCTGCCGAGCTCATTGTGGAGTACTCGGTCACGTACTGGACGCCCTTCTGCTGCATCTGGAGCACGTAGGGCGCGTAGTTCGGTTCGGTGGGGGTGACCG
>JAJYZN010000168.1 GCA_021799915.1 Actinomycetes bacterium | reverse complement strand
GTTCGCGGTCGCTGCCAAGGGGTCGATCACGGTGGACGCCGGTGCCCGGCACGCACTGGAGGAGGAGGGTCGTTCGCTCCTGCTCGCCGGCGTGACCGGCGTCACCGGCGAGTTCGTTCCGGATGACGCGGTCGAGATCCTGGATGCCGGCGGGCAGCTCTTTGCCAAAGGCATTTCCCAGATGGCAACCGCCGAGGTGTCTTCGTGGATGGGTCGGCGCAGCATCGAGATTCCCGACGGACGGAGCGGAGAGGTCGTGCACCGTGATGATCTCGTGATCCTCAGCTAGGACCATCTCGATCGCCGACTATTCTGAACACGTGACCGTCGACAGCGTCCACGTGCTGGGAGCTCGGGCCAAAGTGGCATCACGGCAACTCGCGACGTCTTCGGCGAGCCAGCGCAATAGTGCGATCAGGGCGGCAGCCGACCTCTTGGCGTCTGAGGCTCACGCCGTCCTCGACGCCAATGAGCACGATCTGGAGCAGGCGGCGAAGGATGTACTGGGCCCTACCGCAATGGATCGGCTCCGTCTGACGCCAGCGCGCCTTGAATCGATGTCAGCCAGCCTGCAGGCGATTGCCGACCTCACCGATCCGCTAGGAGAGCTCGCGGGAGGGTGGGTCCAACCCAATGGCCTACGCGTGTCTCGCGTCCGGGTACCCCTTGGAGTGGTGGGGATCATTTACGAGAACAGGCCCAACGTGACGAGCGACGCCGCAGGCCTGTGCCTGAAGGCGGGGAACTCGGTGCTTCTCCGCGGCTCGTCGTCAGCCCAGCGTTCCAATGCGGCGATCGTAGGCGTGCTGCGCAAGGCGTTGGACAAGGCTGGGTTGCCTGAGGACGCCGCCGTCCTCGTTGACGACCCAACGCACGAAGCCGCAGTCGAGTTCATGCGGCTGCGCGGGATCATCGACTGTCTGATCCCGCGAGGTGGTCCGGCACTGATCGCTTCGCTGTTGGAGAACGCGACGGTGCCCTACGTGCTCGACGGCGATGGGAACTGCCATGTGTACGTCGACGCGAACGCCGATCTCAATATGGCATTGGCGATCGTCACGAATGCCAAGATGCAGCGTCCGGGCGTGTGCAATGCCGCGGAGACCCTTCTCGTGCACGCAGCGGTGGCCGATGCATTTCTTCCGGCACTCCGTGAAGCCATGGAGGGTGTGGAATGGGTGGGGGACGAACGCGTGCGCGTGATCGTCCCGGAGGCAGGTGTTGCGACCGACGAGGACTTTGCCACTGAGTTCCTGGCGCTCAAGATGAGCGTGGCCGTCGTCGACGGCATCGAGGCGGCAATCGAGCACATTGCGCGGTATAGCTCAGGGCACTCCGAGGCGATCATCACCAATGACCTGCCGACCGCTGAGCGCTTCGTCCAGGAAGTCGACGCGGCGGCCGTGCTGGTAAACGCATCCACCCGTTTCGTCGACGGCGGGGAGCTGGGCCTCGGCGCCGAGGTGGGGATCTCCACGCAGAAGCTTCACGCTCGTGGGCCAATGGGCGTTCGGGATCTGACGTGTGTGAAATGGGTGATCCATGGTCAGGGCCACGTGCGGTGAGCTCGGGACCGGCGATCGCCGGAGGTGAGCCGTCCAATGCAGCACTCGGGATCCCAAACCTGGGGCAACCACGCTTCGCGTCCCCCTCAGCTCTGCGGGCTTCCCTTGCCGAGGTCGGATACCTTGCCGACGACGCGATCGCCAACGTGGTGTACCTCGCAGATCGTCTGGCGAAACCCGTCCTCGTAGAGGGACCAGCCGGGACGGGCAAGACGCAGCTTGCAAAGTCCATTGCCGAGGTGAGCGGTAGCCGCCTGATCCGCCTCCAGTGCTACGAGGGGCTCGACGAGTCCAAGGCGCTGTACGAATGGAACTACCGCAAGCAATTGCTGCGGATCCAGGCGGCTCAGGTCGTGGGTGAGGGCTCTGGGGAACGTGGGTCCGACATGGGTCCGGCGGCAGGGCGAGATCCCCAAAGAGTGGAATGGAAAAGCTTGGAGGAGGACATCTTTTCTGAAGAGTTTCTCCTCACGCGCCCGCTTCTCGAGGCAATCCGAGCTCGTGAGCCGGTCGTGCTGCTGGTCGACGAAGTCGACCGGGTAGAGCTCGAAACCGAGGCATTGCTGCTCGAAGTGCTTTCGGAGTACCAGGTATCGATTCCCGAGCTGGGCACCGTGCGGGCCACGCAGCTACCTATGGTTTTCCTGACCTCGAACAACACCCGTGAGCTCTCGGAGGCATTGAAGCGGCGTTGCCTCTACCTTCATATCGACTACCCGAGCCTCGAGCGGGAACGCGAGATCGTGCAGGCGCGGGTGCCGGGTATCTCGCTGGAGCTGGCAGACCAGGTGGCGCAGATCGTCCAATCCCTCAGGAGCATCGAGCTGCGAAAGGCACCTTCGGTGTCCGAGACGCTGGACTGGGCTCGGACCCTGGTGCTCCTCGGCATCGAGTCGGTCGACGCTGTACAGGCCAGTGACACGTTGCATATTCTGCTGAAGTACCAGACCGATATCGAGCGGGCGGCCAAGGAGCTGCTCTCCGCCGGCTCCTGAGCGTTCGCGAACGGAGATGCTCGATCTGCTCGCGGGGTTCGTAGAAGAGTTGCGTCGGTCCGGGCTCCCCGTGTCGTTGACCGAGCACCTGGATGCTGCCGACGCGATGCACCATGTCCATCTCGAGAACCGGGACGAGCTCAAGTCGGCGCTTGGAGCGACGCTCGTGAAATCCGATGCCCATTGGCGTGCGTTTGAGACGGCATTCGAGATCTACTTCGCCCAACGTTCTCCTGGAGATGCGCTTTCGGGGGATGAGAGTGGGCCCGGCTCACCGGGGGAGAGCGACACCGTGCCCGGCGGCGGTGTCAACCTCGCTGCTGGGCTCTCGAATGCCCAAGGAGGCGGAGGAGCGGGGCTGACGGCACAGGAGCTGGCCGACATGGTGTATCGAGCCGTACGTTCGGGCGATGCGGGGATACGAGCATTGGTCGCTCGTCAGGCCGTCGATCGCTACGCCGGTATGGAGCCGGGTCGGCCGGTGGGTGGCACGTACTACCTCTACCGCACCCTCAGGAACCTCGACTTGGAGGGGGTGCTCGAACGCCTCCTCGACGAGGATCGGCATCGCACTGCCGAGGATACTGGCCAGGATCTGACCGCGTTGGAGGAACGTCTCGGTGTCGATGCCTATAAAAGGCGAATTGCAGATCTCAAGCAGACGATCGAAGGAGAGATCCGGCGGCGCCTGGTGGCGGACCGCGGTGCAGAGGCGCTCCTGCGCTCGGTCCGCTCGCCATTGCCAGAAGATATCGACGTGATGCACGCGACCCGAGACGAGCTCGTGTCGCTGAGAAAGGCACTACAGCCACTCTCGCGCAAGCTTGCAGTACGTCTGGCTCGCAAGCGACGCCATCAACGGCGCGGCGCACTCGACTTCCGTGCCACCCTGCGCCGTTCCCTGTCGACCGGCGGCGTGCCGGTGGAGCCACGATTTCGGCACCCGCACCCGGCCAAGCCGGAGATCTTCGTCATCGCCGACATTTCCGGATCGGTCGCGTCCTTCGCCAGGTTCACGTTGCTCCTCGTCCACGCCATCAGCTCGCAGTTCTCCAAGGTGCGCAGCTTCGTCTTCGTCGACGGGATCGACGAAGTGACGGCATTTTTCGAACTGGCCGATGATCCGAGCATCGCCGTGCACCGGATCAACACCGAAGCCGACGTGGTATGGGTGGATGGCCACTCCGACTACGGCCATGCGTTCACCATGTTCAACGATCGTTGGGGTGGCGACGTCACGAGCAAGGCCAGTGTCCTCATCCTGGGGGACGCCAGGAACAATTACCACGCGTCGCAAGCATGGGTGCTGGCGGAGCTCCAACGTCAGGCACGTCATGTGTACTGGCTGAACCCCGAGCCGATCGCCTACTGGGGCTCTGGCGACTCGATCGTCGACGAGTACGGCGCCCATTGCGATCGAGTCGTCGAGTGCCGAACCCTCCGTCAGCTCGAACGATTCGTGGGGAGCCTGGAATGAGCGCGACGAGGAGAGGGACGTCGAGCTCGTCGGGCGCGCCAGACGGGGTCCGGACCACTACGCCGGCTGCGGACGAGCCCACGCTCGTGGTCCTCGTGCGCCACGGGGAGGCAAGATGCAACGTCGAAGGGGTCATCGGTGGTCGCCTCGGGTGCCGTGGGCTGAGCGAGGCCGGGCGCAGACAGGTCAGGGACCTGCGTGATCGACTCGTGGCCGGCGGAGGGAGCAGGGCGCCGGCTGCCCTGTACTGCTCGGTCCTTCCCAGAGCCGTCGAGACGGCTCGGATCCTGGCTCCGGCGTTTGCGACCTCTCTTTCTGACGCCACAATTCGCACGAACGCCAAGGTTCTCGGCAACGCCACCTTTCCCGCCCCTGGCGCGGCCTCAACCGTCGGTGCGGTCTCAACCGTCGGTGCGGTGCCAACTCGTGCAGCTATTGCGCTCACTCCGGTCGCGGCGTCGCTTGGGGACCCCGGCGCCCACCTGCCGATCCTGAAGCAGGACTGTGACCTGTGCGAGCTTCATCCCGGAGATGCCGATGGGCTTTCGTGGTCGGAGTACACGGAGCGTTTTGGAGTGCCTGATTGGGACGCCGACCCGGGCGCGCCGTTTGCCCCTGGCGGCGAGAGCTGGGAGGCATTCGTACTGCGAGCTTCGGACGCGGTGTCCCGAGTGGCCGACCGGCACCCCAACGCGCTCTCGGTCGTGGTCTGCCACGCTGGAGTTATCGAGGCCACGATGGTGCGTTTCCTCCCGATCCATCCCAAGACGGCTCGCTTGGGCCTACCGACCAGCTACGCCTCGGTGACCGTATGGGAGCGCCGTGGTACACGCTGGTTGCTGCATACCTACAACGACTCCTCTTGGCCTGGTGGCAACGGTTGCGACAGCGTGCCACGCGGCCGGTAGCTCAGCAGGTGTAATCGCCATCGAACCCTGAGGTGCCATTGCCTGTCGTGGCGCCGACGTCGCTTGAGTACTGGGTCATCACCACCGGACCCGGGAGCGGGTCTGCAGCAGCCCATGTCGAGGCGTGAGCGCAGTTGTACGGCCCGCCCCCGCCTGTCGGCACTGTCGGCACTGTCTTGGTGTACCAAGCCATCCAGTAAGGGACGTCGAGTTGGTGTGTCCCGACGATACTGCTCCACAGAGCGGGGCTGGCGTAGATCCCGACGGTGTTCACCCCTTCTGAGCGGATGCCCAGCAGAGCACCCTGGACGACTGCGAGGTTGGCTGTTTGATCTCCCGACCAGTCGTTCGCAGGTGTCTCGACATCCAGCCACCACGCGACAGACGTGTCGACTCCGGCTTGGCGCGCCATTTGGAAGACGCTCTGCGCCTGCTTGAAGCCGTAGCTGCATTGGGAGTTGCCCTGGCATGCTGCTGGTCCATTCGACGTCGAGCCGTAGGTCAGGTAGTCGTAGAGGTTCAATCCGGCGCCAGCCCACGTCGCCTCTTGCGCGAGGCATGGGTTGGGAGCTGTCTGTGTCGTCCCGTTGCCGTTGACTTCCACCACACCGATGGCGTGTGGAGAGGGCGGGAGGTGACCGCACTGGAACACCGACACGTCGTACCCGTAGGAGCCCGGTGGGTAGGGCTCGGCGGCAAAGGTGCCGTTCCCGGCTGCCTCGGCGATGCCCACGATGGGCTTGTTCAGGACCTGAGGAGCCGATCCGAAGTAGCCTGCCTGCCCGAACGCCGACACTGCGCCGTTGTCGTCGGTGAGCCAATATCCGTTCCCGGCTGGAGAAAGGGCCATTCCGACCACCGGTCGGCTCAGCGGGTCGCTTCCGAGGGATCCGTAGAATTTGGCGGCCCCGAAGCTGAAGATCCCCCCGTCGGAGGCCACGAGTGAGTACCCGGCGCCTGTGGGGGTCGCGGCCATGCCCACCACCGGCGCGTCCAGCGGTTTGCCCCCCCTCCGGTCGCAACACTAGCCGCCACAGAAGCT
>JAJYZN010000167.1 GCA_021799915.1 Actinomycetes bacterium | reverse complement strand
CCAGACAGGGTTCCTCGACGCACGTGGCCCCCGAGCAGGCCACGGGCACCGCCCCTTCGGGCTACTACGAGGTGGCTTCTGACGGCGGGATCTTCGCCTTCACAGCGCCGTTCCTCGGATCCATGGGGGGCAAGCCCTTGAACAAGCCCATCGTCACCATGGCCACCGGGTAGGTCAGGCCAGCACCAGGGCGCCGGACTCCCAGCGGGCGAACCCTTCGGCCACCAGAGCCGCTGCTACCCGCGCCGACCGTTGCCGATCCTCGGGCCATCCGGCGGCCCCGGCCACGTCGTCTTCGGGCAGGCTGGCCTGGCGCAGGGCGGCCAGTAGCCGGCCGCGCCCCTGGCGGTCCGAGCCGGCGAAGGGGCTCTGGGGACGGGGCGACCCGGCCGGATCGGGCCCCCCGGCCCGCTGCCAGGCGCACCGGCGGACCAGGGGACATCGGTCGCAGTGCGGGTTGCGGCTGGTGCAGCACAGCGCCCCGAGGTCGAACATGGCCTGGGTGAGCTCCCGGGCCCGGCCCGGAGGGACGAGGCGGTCGGCCAGGTCCTGGGTCTCGGCCGGCCGCAGCCGGTGCCCGGCCACCGCCCGGGCCACGATGCGGGACACGTTGGTGTCGACCGGGACCGTGTCGTGACCGTAGGCCAGGGCCAGCACCGCACGGGCGGTGTAGGGGCCGATACCCGGCAGGGCCTCGAGCTCACGGCGTGTCGCCGGCACCCGGCCCCCGTGGCGCTCGAGCAGCAGGGCGGCCGTGCGGTGGAGGGCCAGGGCCCGGCGGTGGTAGCCGAGGCCGGCCCAGGCCCGGACCACGTCGGCGCTCGGAGCGCCGGCGCACTCCCGTGGGGTCGGGAACCGGGCGACGAACCGCTTGAAGGCCTCTTCCACCCGTGACACCTGGGTCTGCTGGAGCATGACTTCGCTCACCAGGATCGACCAGGGGTCGCCGGTACGCCGCCACGGCAGGTCGCGTCGGGCCCCCCAGGCCAGGACCGCCCGGCTCAGCCCGTCCAGGCGCGATGCCGTCAGGGGCGCGCCATCGGGCACGGTGGCCGGCGAGGGCGGCGATGGGGGCAGGGCGCCTATTCCCAGACGTCGTCGCGGTAGGGGCGCTGGCGGGCCGGCGCCGCTTCCCTCTTCCAGACCATGAGCTTGCGGCGGAAGAAGCACACCTCCATCCCGTCCTGGTTGAACGCCTTGGTCTCCACGGTGACCACGCCCCGGTCGTCCTTCGATCGGGACTCGACCTTGTCGATCACCTTGGTCTCGGCGTAGATGGTGTCGCCGTGGAACGTCGGGTGACGGTGGACGAGTGACTCGACCTCGAGGTTGGCGATGCACGAGCCACTGACGTCGGGCACGCTCATCCCGAGGGCCAGCGAGTAGACGAGGTTCCCGACCACTACGTTGCGCCCCTGGACCGTCTCGTGCTCGGCGAACCAGGCGTTGGTGTGGAGAGGGTGGTGGTTCATGGTGATCATGCAGAACAGGTGGTCGTCGTACTCGGTGATGGTCTTGCCCGGCCAGTGGCGGTAGACGTCGCCGGGAACGAAGTCCTCGTAGTAGCGGCCGAAAGGCCGCTCGTGCACGGTCACGACGCCACCGGGGGCCGGGCCCGGGTGGTGAAGCTGAGCGAGCCCCCCGGCAGCGACTCGCCGTCGATCACCAGGCGCCAGACGTACCGGGTGCCCGGAGCCAGGGGGATGGGGCCGAGGTTCACGGCCAGGGCCACGTCGATGGGCGACCCTTCGGGGATGCCCACGGGGTGGGTGACGCTGAACTCGCCGCGCACCTCCACCGGCTGGGAGCCCTCCTGGGTGTCGACCAGCACCGGCCGGCCGTCGGCATCCTCCAAGAACAGCTCCCAGTGGTGGACCACTTCGGCCTCGTTCCAGTCGACGTCGATCTTCAAGGCGATCGCCGACGGCACCGGGTCGGGGCCGGTCATCGACCAGCCGCCTCCCAGGATGTACAGCTTGCCGTCGGCCACTTGGGCGGCGTCGCACAGCAGCATGGTGAGGTTCATCGGGCCGAGGCTAGCGAACGACGCCGGTGCCCCGTGAAAGACTCCTCCGGTGCAGGTCGACTTCCCGTCGTGGACCCGCCGCCGTGCCGCTCCCGTGGCCGCCTCGGCCGTGATCGTCGCCGGCGCCTGCGTCTTCGTCCCGTGGTGGAACGCCGTCGTCGGCGCCGGGCGCGGCTGGCACGTCCCCGGTGACCTGTGGGGGACCCAGATGGCGGCGTGGGAGTACGTCCACGGCCACGTCGGTGCCGTGTACTCCCCGACCACCGCCCTGGTCACGTTGCCGGGGATCCTGGTGGTCCTGGCCCCGGCGGTCGCTCTCTCGGGCGCGCTGCACCTGAGCGTGGCCCACACCGGCGTCATCACCTTCCCGACCGGGTGGCTCCTGGTGGAAGCGGCGTCGATCGCCGCCGGGCTGCCGGTCCTCTTCGCCGCCGACGGCCTGGCCCGGCGTCTCGGAGTGTCGAACGGCCGGCGTTTCGTGCTGGCCGGCTTCGAGGTCGTGGGCCTGTGGAACGTCGTGGTGTGGTGGGGCCACCCCGAGGATGCCCTGGCCCTGGCCCTCCTGCTGTTCGCCGTTCCCGACGTGATCGACGGGCGGTGGGCCCGGGCCGGATGGCTGCTGGGCCTGGCCTTCGCCACCCAGCCGGTGGTGGTCCTGGCCCTGGCCGTTCTGGTGGTGCGCTACCCGCGGCGGGAGTGGGCCGCCCTGGCCGGCAGGCTGGTCCTTCCCACGGCCCTGCTCGTCGCCGCCCCCCTGGCGGCCAACTGGCACGGGACCTGGCGGGCGCTGGCCGAGCAGCCGAACTTCCCGTTGGTCGACCACACCACGTTGTGGACGTCGCTGGCCCCGGTGGTGGGGCCCCACGACGTGGTGGCGGCCGGACCGTTCCGCCTGGCCTCGGTGGCGGCCGCCGTGGTCCTGGGTGTGGTGGTCGGTCGCCGGGGACCCGGGCTCGAGCTGACGCTCGGCGTGATGGCCGCCGGCTTCGGCCTCCGGGTCCTGTTCGAGCCGGTCATGGTCGCCTACTACGTGTGGCCAGTGCTGGCCGTGGCTCTGGTGGCCGCGGCGAACGGGCCCCGGTGGCGACTGGCCACCGCCGGGGGGCTGGCGACCTTCACCACCGTCTTCGGTGACGCCAAGTGGCGGGGGAACTGGAGCTGGTGGGCGGTCGAGACGGTGGGTGCGGTGGCCGTCTGCTGGCTCTCCGTGCGAGTATCGAAGGACGATGCCCCTGACGCCGTTGCCGCTCCCGTGACCCGGTCTCGTTCCGCGAGTCAGGCCGTTCCGTGACCACGCTCCAGGGGCTGCGCGACGACGTCTACCGCCGCCCGCTGGCCACCGCCCTCGACCGTCTGGGCATCGGCGTCGGCTGGTGCGTCGTCGACGTCGGTGCCGGGGGTGGAGACGTGTCGGTGGCCCTGGCCGAGACGGTCGGACGGGACGGGCGGGTGTACGCCGTCGACAGCGACCCGGCGGCCCGCGACGTCGTGGCCGCCGCCGCCGCCGCCCACAGCCAGGTGCTGGCCATCACCCAGGCCGGCGAGGACCTGCTGCTCCCCGAGCCGGTCGACCTGGCCTTCTGCCGCTTCCTGCTCCTCCACGTGCTCGACCCGGCCGTGGTGCTGGCCCGCATGGCCTCGGCCGTACGCCCCGGTGGCTGGGTCGTGGCCCAGGAGCCGATCACCTCGGCCGGTCGGGTGGGCGGCTCACCGCTCTCGATGCCCGGCGCCCGCCATCCCGACGTCGGGGCCCTGCTCCCGGCCCTGGTACGCGACGCCGGGCTCGAGGTCGTGGACGCCTGGGCCGAAGCCCCGGCCGGGGCCGGGCCCGGACCGGTGGCCGACTACCTGGCCTCGCTCACCGGCGTTGACCCGGGCGACGACCCGGTGGTGCTGGCTCCGCTGGTGACCGTGGTGGGACGGCGGGCCGCCGGGCGCGGGTAGTGTCCCGGGCCGTGACATCCGATATGGAGGGCGCTGAGGCGGCGGTCAAGCTGGCTGAGAGCGTGGTGACGGCCGGCGTCGCCACGCTGGCCGCCGGCGGGGGTATCGACACCAACCAGGTGGTCGCCTACGACGTGGCCCACGCCGCGGCGGCCGTGGCCACCGCCCGGGCGGCCGTCGAGTACGGGCTCCGGGGTGAGCTCGAGGGACGGATCGCCTGCGTCTTCGTGGCCGACGTGGTAGCCGAGCTGGCCGCCAAGCTGGTCGGGCGGGAGGGCCTGTGGGGAGTGGAGGCCGGCGTCCTCGCTCCGGCGGGGACGTTCACCTCGGTCCACCGTGACCCGGCGGTGCTGGCCGAGCTCTGCGGCGAGCAGGGGCCGCGCCACCTGGGTGACGACTTCGAGCTGGTCGCCGAGACCTTCCACCGGTTCGCCGAGGAGCGGGTCCGGCCCCACGCCGAGCACGTCCACCGGACGAACGGGGACATTCCCGAGGAGATCATCACCGGCCTGGCCGAGCTGGGCGGGTTCGGCCTCTCGGTGCCCGAGGAGTACGGCGGTTTCGCCGGCGGCGGCGAGAGCGACTACATGGGGATGGTGGTGGCCACCGAGGAGCTGAGCTGGGGCTCGCTGGGGATCGGCGGGTCACTGATCACCCGTCCCGAGATCCTCACCCGGGCCCTGGTGCACGGTGGCACCGACGAGCAGAAGCGCCGGTGGCTGCCCATGCTGGCCTCGGCCGAGGCCCTGGCGGCCGTGGCGGTGACCGAGCCCGACTACGGGTCCGACGTGGCCGGGATCGTCACGACCGCCACCCCCACCGACGGCGGCTGGCTGGTGAGCGGCACCAAGACCTGGTGCACCTTCGCCGCCCGGGCCGACGTCCTCATGCTCCTGGCCCGCACCGACCCCGACCGGGCCAAGAGCCACCGGGGGCTCTCGATGTTCATCGTGGAGAAGCCCCGCGGTGACGGGAAGGGGTTCGTCCTGACCGAGGGGTCGGGGCGGCTCGAGGGCCGGCCCATCGACACCTTGGGCTACCGGGGCATGCACTCCTACGAGCTGGCGTTCGAGAACTGGTTCGTCCCCGACGCCAACCTGGTGGGTGGCGTCGACGGTCTGGGCAAGGGGTTCTACCTCCAGATGCAGGGGTTCGAGAACGGACGCCTGCAGACTGCGGCCCGGGCCCTCGGGGTCATGCAGGCCGCGTACGAGGCGGCCTACGACTACGCCCTGAACCGGAAGGTGTTCGGAGCGCCGATCCTCGACTACCAGCTCACGCGGGCCAAGCTGACCCGAATGGCCGTGATCATCCAGGCCACCCGTCAGTTCTCGTACCAGGTGGCCCGTCTGATGGCCGCAGGCCAGGGGGCCCTCGAAGCGTCGATGGTGAAGGCCTACGTGTGCCGGGCCGCCGAGTGGGTGACCCGGGAGGCCATGCAGATCCACGGCGGGATGGGCTACGCCGAAGAGTTCCCGGTCAGCCGGTACTTCGTCGACGCCCGGGTGCTCTCCATCTTCGAGGGCGCCGACGAGACGCTGGCCCTCAAGGTCGTCGCCCGCCGCCTGATCGAAGACGCCGGCTGAGAGTTCGGGTCGGGCTGGGTGGTGTGGGTCAGCCGCTCGAGCGGGTGAGGCCGGCTCGCTCGCCTCGGGTCACGAACTTGGTCGCCATCTTCCGGCTGGCCTCGTCGATCATCTCGTCACCGAACATGACCGCACCCTTTCGGTCCTCCTCGGTCGCCCGAGCGTAGGCGTCGAGGATGTCGAAGGCCCGGTCGAACTGCTCCTGGGTCGGCGAGTAGACCTCGTTCAACACCGCCGCCTGGTCCGGCGTGAGCGCCCACTTCCCGTCGTAGCCCAGCACCCGCGTGCGCTGTGCGAACTCGCGCAGCCCGTCGAGGTTCCGCACGTAGAGGTAGGGGCCGTCGATCACCTGCAGGCCGTTGGCCCGCCCGGCCATGAGGATCTTCGAGAAGACGTAGTGGAAGTGGTCACCGGGGTACTCGTGGACCGCGACCCCGCCAGTGAGGACGGGCATCTCCATGGA
>JAJYZN010000166.1 GCA_021799915.1 Actinomycetes bacterium | reverse complement strand
CCCCAGGTCGCAGGGCTGCAGCCAGTGGCTCACCGTTTCGAGCCCGGCTCAACCCCGCGCTCGCAGCTGCGGTTGGCGCGGCGTCGAGCCCGCAGGGAACGTCTCTTCTACATGGCGCTGGGGTTGGCCCTTCTGGCGGGTGTGCTCGCCGTCACCATCCTGACTCTGGACATGGTTCGTTGAGGAGCCGGTGAGCACGAGGCCGGCACTGGCGCAGGCTTCAACGGCAGATCGCGACCGGGCCATCAAGCTCGGCAACGATGCTCCGGGCTCGGTAGCCGGAGTGCCGCCGGCCGCGCTTTCGGCAGCAGCAGTGGCCGAGGAACGGTCGGGGCATGACACTGTCGTCCTGGCCATGGGCGATCTATTGGGAGTCGTCGATGCATTCGTGTTGACCAGCGGGGGCACCGAGCGCCATGTGCGTTCTCTGGCTGAAGAGATCGAGCGGAGACTGAAGGGAGAGAGCACCATCACCCCTGCGGCGGTGGAGGGGATGCAGGACGGAACCTGGGTGCTGCTCGACTACGGGGACTTCGTCGTTCACGTGTTCCTGGACGAGACCCGCGCGTACTACGACCTTGAGCACCTCTGGTCAGCCGCGCCTCGGGTCCGATGGCGTCTCGATGAGTGACCAGTTGCCCGGATCCCTGCTTCTCGGAAGCAGGTGATGCTCAGCCGCTGGGCGACGATGCCGGGGTAGTTGCCGTGCTTCCGGGCGTGCCGGCCGGCGCGACCTTCAAGTACTCCAGGAGGTGCACGGGTCCTGATACCTGAGCCCCGGAGCCGACGGGCACGGCGGTCGGGGCCCCGGTGATCTCGAACTGCACACCGACAGTCGATCCCAGTTGTCCGGCGACGGTGAAGACAATCTGGGCGACCGCCAAGATCTGCTGTGTGCCCGAGATCTGGCCGAATGCCCGGTTGAGGTCTACGACGGCCACTCCGGCGTTCACGGTTGCCGACAGGAGGCGGACACCACCGGCAAGGGCGGTGGTGATGTTGCGGTCGGACTCGATGGCGGTCGGACCGCCGAGCAGAGCATCAAGTACCGAGGTCAGTGTCCCCGGTGGAGCAACCGATCGCCCGGCCGAGATGAGCACCTGGCGTGTCGGCGCGACCAAGAAGATGGTGACCGGAACACTGTAGGCCGACGTCGGAACGCTCGTCGTCGTCGGGGACACGGGTGAGAGAAGGCCATATGGCACCTGAGCGGCCGGAATGCGGCTGGGTGCGCCCCCGGTGGGGATACCGCATGCAGTGAGTACCAGGCATACTGCTGCGGCTACCAATCCCGCGATCGAATGCCTCCACTTACGGTGGCGCTGCCTCCGACCACCATGACGAGCCGAGGTCATGTGATCGTTCCGTTCACGATTGGCAGCTCAACGACGAAACACGCGCCACCACCCTCAGCTTCCTCCGCCCAGACCCTGCCATCGTTCAGTCGCGTGTGCTCGGCTACGAGAGCCAGGCCCAGTCCAGTACCGGTACCCGCGCCTCGCTTGCCTGAGGAGTGCCCACGATAGAAGCGCTCGAACACCTTGGTTCGCTCAGAACGGTCCAGGCCTGCACCATGATCGATTACCGACACGCGGATGGTGGATCGGCCGTCGTGGCGCTGCGGCCCGTAGTGCGCCTCCACCGAAGTCGCGCCACCAGCGTAGATGGCGGCGTTCTCCAAGAGGTTGGCCATGATCCTCTCGAAGCGGCGCTTGTCGACCCGTAGGCGCGCTGTGTAAATGTCGGGGTCCACACGGATTTCTGGAGGGATTGGATCCCCGTAGAGCCCGCGGACGTTGGCAGCCACCGACCGTTGAATGAGCTCCCCCGCAGTCACTTCCTCCAAGGAGACATCGGCGGAACCGGCGTCCGATCGCGAGATCTCCAAGAGATCGCTTACCATTCGCTCGAACCGCCGTAGCTCAGCAGTGAGGAGGTTTAGGGCTCGAATCGCCTGTGGGGGTAGTTCGGTGCGATAGCCCTCCAGAACACCGAGACTGGCGGAAAGGGTGGTGAGGGGAGACCGTAGCTCGTGGCTCACGTCGGACGTGAAGCGAGCTTCGCGTTCGATGCGCTCCTGGAGCTGATCCACCATTTGGTTGAACGAGGTCGTGAGGCCCACCAGGTCGGGGTCGTCCGAAGCCGCTTGAAGCCTGGTGTCGAGACGGCCCCCGGCTATGGCCACGGCGGCTCTGGACACGCCGGTGAGGGGCCGGAGCGACCGCCCGCTCGCTGACCGCCCGATCGCCGCGCCCAGGATCGTGGTCACCAGCCCGGCGGCGAACAGGGCCAGAGCCAGGACTCGGAGGGTTCCACCGAGATCGCTGATATCGAACACTTCGAAGTAGACGGCGTGCACCGACGGAATGGGGATCCCGACGGCGAACTCGGGGGCTCCGTACAGTTGGAACGTCTGCGTGGCGGCCGATCCCGACAGCACCAGGCGACGGAAGGACCTGGGGAGATCACTACGGCTGACCGAGAACGAGCGGGCATACCACTGCCCGGCTACCTCCAACACCGAGTCGGAACCGGCCGTGCCCGAATCGGCTTGGACAAGTAATGGCACCAGCTGCGTACTCCCGGCCCGGAGCTCCTTGCGAATGAGGGATGCGTTCACGTATGCCTGATGCGTGGAGGCCGTCCCGCGTTCGCTCACGAGGAAGTGGCGAGTGGTGAAGTACGAGAGACCACCCATGCTGGCCGAGAGAAGGAGCGCCCCCATGCCGAACATCACGGTGACGCGGGTGCGAAGACCCAAGCGAGCCCACAGGGTGCCCCTCGACCTCGAGCGTGGGCTCAGCGCTTCGGTGACCGTGCCCCCAGCTGCTTCGCGGATATGGGGCACGGGGAGGTGTTCCTCAGCCCGGCCGTCGTCCTGTGAGCTCTGGCCGGGCTGACCTGGCACGTCAGGGGACCAGTTTGTAGCCCATGCCACGAACGGTCAGGATGTGGCGCGGCAGCGCGGGATCGTCCTCCACCTTGGTTCGGAGCCGACGTATATGGACATCCACGAGCCGCCCGTCACCGAAGTAGTCGTAGCCCCATACGCGATCGAGGAGTTGCTCGCGACTGAGGACCTTGTTCGGATTGGCTGCCAGCTCGCAGAGCAGCCTGAACTCGGTACGGGTGCAATGGACTTCGTCCCCACCCGTCCGACGCAGTACCCCCTCGTCTGGAAGCAGCTCGAACCCGCCAAAGGAGAAGGCTGTCGTCTCTTCCTCGTTCGGGCGGGCTCGACGTAGCAGTGCTCGGATTCGCGCTGCGAGCTCCTTGGCTACGAACGGCTTCGTGACGTAGTCGTCGGCTCCGGCCTCGAGACCGGCAACGACATCGTGGGTATCGGTACGTGCAGTCACGATGATTATGGGCACGGCACTTTGCCGTCGTATTGCCCTACTGCACTCGAAGCCGTCCATCCCCGGAAGCATCAGGTCGATGAGGGCCACGTCAGGGGCATGGGCCGAGAACCGGTCGAGGGCCTCTTCCCCGCTGGAAGCCTCGTCGATGTCATAGCCCTCGCCTTCGAGCGCCAGGCGCATCGACGACCGAATTCGCTCGTCGTCTTCCACGACCAGGATCCGACTGTTCATATGACGACGTCCTCGTTCCCGAGCCCTGGAAACGCTGGTTCGGCCGAGGAGGGCATCGCCGTGCCCGACGGACCTCGCTCAGCTGATCCAGATCTGCGTGGGCCAGATCGACCCGTCTGTGAGCCCATAGGCCTTGGCACCTGACGGCGTGGTGGGATTGTTGAAATTCTGGACTGTCGGCTTGGCCACGATCGCCCACGTCGACCACGTGGCCCAGAGGTAAGGGAGATCCTGAGCCAGGAGCTGGTTCACCTTCTGGTACGCCTTGATCTGTGTGGCGCGGTTCGGGTTGGTCCTGCCTATCTGCAGTGCCTGCTGGACCCGCGGATCGTCGTTCCGAGCCATGTTGATCGACAGCCCGTTGGCGCTGTAGGTCGAGGTGCTCCAGAAGATGTAGTTCAGGTCGGGGTTCACAGCCCCGAACTGTCGCCACTCCAATGCCTGAAATGTGCCGAAGATCGCGTTGTCGATGAGCTTGTTCTGCTCGACGATTGTGGTGGTCACGTGGAATCCGACGTTTTGGAACTGTTGCTGCAAGAAGGTTCCGGCCCGTTCCGCCGAGGGGCTGTTGGTGGTGCCGAGGACGAAGGAGACCGGCTTGCCCGTAGTGTGTGCGACCTTGCCGATGATCTCCTTGGCCGCGGCGGGATCGTAGGTGGGGAGGTTCGTGGGGGAGTAGTACGGGCTTCCGGGGACGAAGAGACCGTCAGCCACCCGGTCGACGCCATAATTGATGACCTTGGCGTACTCTGTCCTGTCCACCGCCTTGGCTGCGGCCAGTCTCACTGTCGGGTTGTCGAAGGGCGGCTTGGACAAGTTCAAGAGCAGGCATGTGACTGTCGGCTCACCGATGGTCGAGGCACTGCTGTCGATGTACGACCACTGTGAGTGTCCGCGAAATTCGAGGATGTTCTTCGGTGTGTCGGTCACCATGACGTCGATGGTCCCGGCCTGAAGCGCCTCGGCACGCGTGGCTCCGTCAGGAATTGGCTTGAAGGTGATCTGGTCGAGGTAGGGAAGTCCGGGGCGCCAGTAGTGCTCCCATGCCGTGGCCGTGAAGTGTGTTGTGGGTATCCACTGCTGGAACTTGAATGGACCGGTTCCCACGGGCTTGTGTGTGCTTGTGTGTGTCTTGATCATCGACGGCGCCATGAGGTAGGCGGGCTGCCCTCCGATCCCGCCGGCGAGGTAGTACGGGAACGGCACCCAGGGCTCCTTCATGGTGATCTTGACCGCGAGGGGTCCCACCTGGGAGTACGTTGTGACGATCGTCGGAAGCACCAGGCCGGTGATCAATCCTTTGAGCTGGGCTTCCACATTCAGAGCGTATGCCGCGCCGTCGCACGGCGTTGTGTCGTGGAACAAGACGTTCGGTCGCAGCGTGATCGTCCACTCCGTGTACTCGGCGTTCGGCACGACCGACTCCGCCAAATAGGGGGCCCAGTTCCCGTCTGCGGTGATGATCGTGAGGGGGTCGTACACGGTGCGCGCGTACATCACGCCGACGCTGTCGAATTTGGCATTCGTAGGGTTGAAACCTGACTCTTCGGCTGTGACACCGAACACCAAGGACCCTCCGCGCTTGGGCGTGGCGCTGGTGATCCCGTTGCCGGCGTTTCCCGAGGCCGAGCTGGCTGCTGAAGTCCCCGACGAGCCGCAGGCGCTCAGGAGGTCTCCTCCGGCACCCACTGCCAAGACCCCACCGGCCACCGCCGCCGAGCGGGTCAGAAACGAACGCCTATCCATCTCCCTTGCCACGAGAGCCCTCCCTCATTCCCGTCCTGCCACCCCCGGCGGGGGTGGTCGCAATCTGACGTGAGGTCAACGTTACCGCGGCTGGTCACGGGGCGCGGGACGCTCGACGTGGGCGAGCGGATCACCGCCCGGGCGCACCGGGAACGGTACATTGGGTGAGTGGCAGGCGACCGGAACGGGGCGCAGGCTACGGAGCAGGCCGAGGGAACCAGCCGGCCGCGGTCCGGCCATGGGACGCAAGCCGCCGCGCCGAGCCCTGCGTGGCAGTTGGCGGACTTCTCGAATGGACTCCGGCACCGGTCGAGGGCAACGGTCCAGGCATACCGCTCTGACGTCGCGGCATTCGCACTCTGGGCTGAGCGCTCCGGCGTGGTTGATCCGGGCGGGGCAGATCGGCTGCTGCTGCGTCGATACCTCTCGTACCTGACCACCCGGCGGTACGCCAGATCGACGGTGGCCCGAAAAGCAGCGGCCGTGCGGGCGTACTTCTCGTGGTGCCGGCGCGAGGAGATCCTGGCCTCGGACCCGAGCCGGGGGCTGTCGTCGCCGGTCGGCGGGGGAAGGCTGCCCCAGGTGCTTTCCAGGGAAGAGCTGCACGTGCTGTTCGATCCGGTCGGGAACGACGGGGCTCCCCCGGCATCGACCCTGCGGGCAACGGCGCTCAGGCTCCGAGACGACGCGGTCCTCGAATTGCTCTACGC
>JAJYZN010000165.1 GCA_021799915.1 Actinomycetes bacterium | reverse complement strand
CACGATTGGAAATCGTGTGTGGGGCAACCCACCGTGGGTTCAAATCCCACCGCCTCCGCCACCGGACCCCGAAGTAGGTGATCCGGAACCGTCAGAAGATCGGAAGAACCCGGATCACCTAGAGGACCTGGAGGACCGACAGTGACCATGAACGTGAAGCCGGTGCCGACCCTCGACGAGCGGATCAACGACATCCGCATGCGGACCGCCGAGATCGTGAACACCTGGATCCTCCCCTACGAGCGGACCCTGTGGCCGCAACGAGAGGGTGCTGAGCTCGCCGAAGCCGACCGTAGGCGCGCCTACGAACTGCGTGAGGAGGTACAGCAGCGGGTACGCCAGGCCGGGCTGTGGGCACCGCACCTGCCGGTCGAGTACGGCGGTATGGGGCTGGACTTCCTGAGCCACGCCTACATGAACGAGGTGCTGGCCTACGCCCTGGGTGCGGCAAAGCTGTTCGGAGTCGTGGCCCCCAACTCGGGCAACCAGCGGATCCTGCTCAAGTACGGCACCGAGGAGCAGAAGCGGAAATGGCTGGTGCCACTGATCGAAGGGACCATGGAGTCGGGGTTCTCTATGACCGAGCCGCACAACCCCGGCTCCGATCCCCGTTCGTTGGACACCACCGCTGTCCGTGACGGTGACCATTGGGTCATCAACGGGCACAAGTGGTTCACCTCCAACGGGATCGACGCCGACTTCTTCATCGTGATGTGCCGGGTTCACGACGACGCCGGAGAGCTCGGACGCACCGGCCAGATGGCCCAGATCATCGTGCCCACCTCCACCTCGGGGGTGAACGTGGTCCGGGGAATCGGAATCTGGGGACGATCTACCTCGGACCACTGCGAAGTGATCTACGAGAACGTCCGGGTGCCGGCCGAGAACATCTTGGGGAACGTCGGAGACGGGCACCGTGCCGCCCAAGATCGTCTGGGCGCCGGGCGCATCTACCACTGCATGAACTCGGTGGGGCAGATGTGGCGGGCCTTCGATCTCATGATCGAGCGCGCCACCTCACGCCAAGTCCACGGGGGCCCGTTGAAGGACAAGCAATTCATCCAAGGCTTCATCGCCGACAGCTACCAGGACATTCAAGCGGCTCGACTGATGACCATCCATGCCGCCGAGAAGACGGACCGAGACGACCAGGACGCACGTACCGACATCTCCGCCATCAAGATCTTCGTGCCCGCGGCTTACGAGCGCGTGGTCGACCGTGCCATCCAGGTCTGGGGTGCTGCCGGAGTCTCGAACGATCTCCCGCTGGCGACCATGTACCAGGGTGCTCGGACCCTGCGCTTGGCCGACGGACCGGACGAAGTGCACAAGATCCTCATCGCCAAGAACGTCATCCACCGATACGAATCAGGCGAAGGCTGGGACTTCGGCAACTGATCCGGCGCCGTTCGGTCCCCGCAGGTGCACCGAGTACGCGTTCGGTGCATGCTGGATGACGTTGGAACGGCGCGCTGGTTCTCTCGACACACCCGGCGACATGGGGGCCGCCGCGCTCGACGGCAAGAGCGCGCCGGGATCCGGCGGGAGCCCGAAGTCACTGTGGCGCCGGAGGCCTAATCGGGCGCACCTACCTCCGCGCCTGGCCTTTCTCGGCGCCGGGATTGCGGTGGTGCTGGTCGTGCTCCTGAGTGCTGCAATGCTGCCGTTCCGGGCCCACCTCAGCGCTGCCACCTCGGCGCTGGTGCTGGTCGTGCCCGTCGTCGTGGGGGTGGCGATCGGCGGGTTCGGTGCCGGGGTCATCGCCACGGCGTCGGGATTCCTGGCCTACGACCTGGTCTTTCTTCCTCCGTACAACACGCTCTCCGTTGGGGCCGCGCAGAACTGGACGGCACTCGGGGTCTATGCGGTGGTCATGGTCGTCGTGGCTCGCCTGGTGGGCCGTGCCACCCTGGCTCGCACCGATGCCGAGCGCCGGACTGCGGAGCTACGGCGCCTGTTCGACTCGTCGGAGCTGTTGGTCCGGGAGTCCCCTCTGAACGAACTTCTCACTGCCGTCGTCACCTCCGTACATGAAGCCTTCGAGCTCGGAGGGGTGGCCCTGCTGCTTCCTTCGTCGGGCCGCCTGCAGCTCATGGCCTCGGCTGGCGAACCGCTCACCGACGATGAGCTTCGCCGGCTCTCGAGCTCCCGGCTCCCGGTCAGTCTCGACGGTTCTCGCTCCGGGCAGGACGGCGTCCAGGTCCTCGCCCTGGCGCTGGCGGGTGAGCCTGTGGGACTTCTGGCGCTGAGGGGGCTCCCGGGGACCACCCAGGACCACGAGCTCCTTCGGGCGTTCGCCAATCATCTAGCCCTGGCCCTGGAGCGTTCCCAACTCCGTGAGCAGGCGGTGAGGAGTCGTCTCCTAGAGGAGGTAGACCGGCTCCGGCGGTCGCTGGTGGGGGCGGTCTCCCACGACCTTCGGACTCCCCTGGCCACCATCTTGGTGGCAACCTCGGCTCTCTCGGACCCGGACGCGCCGATCAGCCCGTCTGACCACGACGAGCTGGTTCATCTCGTCGAAGTCCAGGCTCGACGCCTCGATCGACTGGTGGCAAATCTCTTGGACATGACCAGGATCCAGTCCGGGGCTCTCGAGCTCCGGCGTCGCGCCACGAGTGTCCACGCACTCATGGAGGAGGCCATCGATACCATCGGCACGTGGAGTGACCTGACCCGGATCCGATGGCTACCCGCTGACGACCTGCCCCAAGTCAACGTGGACCCGCTCCTCGTCGGTCAAGTCCTGGTCAACCTGATCGACAATGCCCTCACCTACGCTCCCACCGACACGCCCGTCGTGATCACGGCGACCCGCCCGGCCCATGACACGGTGCTGATGGCCGTCGAAGACCACGGTCCCGGCATCTCGAGTGAAGATCGTTCGGGGATATTCCACATGTTCAACCGCCGCGAGGCCGGAGGACGTGGTGGGCTGGGGTTGGCGATCGCACACGCCTTCGTCACGGCCCATGACGAGAAGATCTGGGTAGACGAGGCCGCAGCTGGTGGAGCGCGTTTCTCCTTCACCTTGCCGGTGGACCGACCAGGCTCCCGGTCCGGGCGGCCTCGTCATGACCGCGTCACCGGTCCTGCAGTCCACGCACCGGGTCCGCTCGACCCGTCAGACGGCTCGAGCGGTATCGGAAGGGACGGCTGACGTGGCCCGCGTCCTGGTGATCGACGACGACCGGCCCCTCCTCCGAGCGCTACGGGTCGGCCTCGAGGCCCGGGGCTACGAGGTGGCCGTCGCAGTGACCGGGGAGGAGGGACTGTCCAAGGCGGCCCTGGACCCGCCCGAGCTCATCGTGCTGGATTTGGGTCTTCCCGACATCGACGGGCTGGACGTATGCCGAAGGATCCGGAGCTGGTCCGACGCGGCCATCATCGTGCTGTCGGCTACCGGATCGGAGGACCGCAAGGTGGCGGCCCTCGACAGCGGTGCCGACGACTACGTGACCAAGCCGTTCGGCATGGCCGAGCTCGAAGCCCGGATCCGCACCGCGCTCCGCCACCACCGCCGCATCCCGCAGACCACCGGACCGCCCGTACTCGCCGTCGGTCCGCTCAGCTTGGACCTGGTCCACCACCAGGCAACCCTGGCCAACGAGCCCCTGGGACTCACCGGCCGGGAGTTCGAGCTGCTCGCCTACCTGGCCTCTCATGCCGGGAAGATCTGCACCCACCAGATGATCCTGCGCCATGTATGGGGCGACGGGTACGGCGACGAAGCCGAGTACCTGCGGGTGTACGTGTACCGACTTCGCCGCAAGCTCAACGACCGCGAAGGCAGCCTCCTTCGCACCACGCCTGGCATCGGCTACGCACTGGTCGCTCCGCCTTCGGACTGACCACGCTCGCCAACAGCCGGCGCGTGCCCCCGAAGACCTTCGTTCACAGACTGTTCACGGCCGAGCCGCAGGCGTTCAGTTCGGGTTCACGGCACAGCGGCGACACTGCCGATGTGGGCGACTTTCTCTCCGTGATCGGGATCGTGATCTCAGTCGTCGCCTTGCTGGCCCTGGTCCGGGGGCTCGATCGGATATGAGCCTGAGCGACGGAATCCTCCTTGCGCTGTCGACCGTGCTCTTCATCTATCTAGGCGCGGCCCTTCTCAAGCCCGAGCGATTCTGAATGAGTTACTTCTGGACGATCCTGGTCCTGGTCGTTCTCCTGGCTCTCTCCTGGCGCTTCCTGGGCTCGTACATGGCGGCGGTCTACGAAGGTCGGGTGACCTTCCTGGCACGCCTGGAACGCCCCGTCTACCGAGTCTTGATGATCGATCCCGAATCGGAGCAGACGTGGCCCCGTTACGCCGGAGCGCTGATCGTGTTCTCCGGCGTGGCTCTCGTCGTCACCTACGGACTGCTGCGCCTCCAGGGAAGCCTCCCGTTCAACCCCCAGCATCTGGGCGCCGTCTCACCGGCTCTGGCCTGGAACACGGCCGTGTCGTTCGTCACCAACACCAATTGGCAGAACTATGCCGGTGAGTCCACGATGTCCTACCTGTCGCAGATGGCGGCGCTCACCGTCCAGCAGTTCGTCAGCGCCGCCGTGGGCATCGCCGTCGCCGTCGCCCTCATCCGTGGCTTCGCCCGAAAGGGTTCGCCGACCATCGGGAATTTCTGGGTGGACCTCATCCGGGGGGTCCTCTACATCCTGCTGCCGATCGCCTTCGTCTGCGGCATCGTCTTCGTGTCCCAGGGAGCTGTCCAAACCCTGGCCGGGCCGGCAACCGTCCACAATGCCCTCACGGGTGCAACCCAGGTCATTCCCCGGGGCCCGGTCGCCTTCATGGAGCCCATCAAGCAGCTCGGGACCAACGGAGGGGGATTCTTCAATGCCAATGGAGCCGATCCCTTCGAGGACCCGACCGGTGCGACGCTGTTGCTGTCCGTCCTTCTCCTCCTGTGCATTCCCGTCGCCCTGACCTACACGTTCGGCAAGCTGGTCGGGAGCTTCAGGCAAGGACTGACGCTCTTGGCGGCCATGGCCATCATCTTCGGGACGTGGTTGGGCTTCTCTTCCTACGCCGAGGCTCAGGGGAACCCGGCCGTCGCCGCGGCCCACGTCGTGGCACAGCCGGGAGGGAACATGGTGGGCAAGGAGGTGCGATTCGGGGCTCTTCCCACGTCGCTCTACAACATCGCGTCGACCCAGACGTCGACGGGCTCGGTGGCCGGGGCCAACGACTCGTTCACCCCGCTCGGAGGTTTCGGTCTCATGTCGGGGATGATGCTGGGCGAGGTGACGCCGGGTGGCGTGGGAAGCGGCCTCTACACCATCTTGCTGTTCGCGCTGGTGGCCGTGTTCCTCGGCGGTCTGATGGTGGGTCGAACGCCCGAGTACCTGGGCAAGAAGATCCAGGCACGTGAAGTGAAGCTGGCGGCTCTCGGCATCCTGGTCATGCCCATCGCCGTGCTGGGCCTGACGGCTATCGCCGTATCAGTTCACGCCGGTCGGGTGGGGCCGACGAACGCCGGACCACACGGCTTCTCCGAGATCCTCTACGCCTTCACCTCCCAGGCGAACAACAACGGATCGGCCTTTGCCGGCCTGAATGGCAATACGGCCTTCTACAACGTGACCGGTGGGATCGCGATGCTGTTGGGGCGCTTCGGTGTGATGGTGCCTGTCCTCGCCCTGGCCGGATCCCTGGCCTCGAAGGCAGTCGTTCCCTCCGGGCTGGGAACCTTCCGCACCGACACGCCCTTGTTCACGGGACTGGTGATCGGTGTCATCCTCATCGTGGGTGGGCTCACCTTCTTCCCGGCGGTGTCGCTCGGTCCGATCGTGGAGTGGCTGAGCCATGGGCGGCTCTTCGGATGAGCGCGATGCCCTCGGCTACTTCGACCACCTCACCCACCTCACCCGCGTCGCCGCATGGCGTGGCCCAGAGCTCCAGCCTTTTCGATCCCTCCATCCTGGCCAACGCTGTTCGGGGCTCGGTCACCAAGCTCGACCCCCGTGTGCAGATCAGGAACCCGGTCATTTTCGTGGTGCTGGTCGGGACGGTGGTCAGCATGGCAGAAGCCATCGTCCACCCAAGCCTCTTCACCTGGAGTATCACCGTGTGGCTTCT
>JAJYZN010000164.1 GCA_021799915.1 Actinomycetes bacterium | reverse complement strand
AGAACGCCGCTCCGTCGTCTTTCAGCACCCGGGCAGTCTCCGCGACGTGGAGCTCGGGCTGCACGAAATGCTCGATCAGGTGTGACGAGCAGACCCAGTCGAACGAGGCCGGGGCCAGTCCGAGCTCGAGTGCGTCCATTCGCGCCACCCGTAGGCCGGCATCACCGAATTGCGCGGCGGCGGTGGCGACGGCATCGGCGCTGTAGTCCACGCCGACCACCTCGCGGTCGAGCGCGGTGAGCCCGATCGACTCGAAGCCCTGGCCGCAGCCCACGTCCAGCAGCCGCCCGGGCCCGAGGCGCTCCACCACTGCGCGGTAGCCGGCAGCGTGAAGCGCCAGCAGCGAGTCCGGCGTCACGCCCAGCTGGGGACGCTCCCCCGTCAACCGGGCGCCCTGCCTGCTCTCGGTCCCGACGTCCAACCTGGCTCCTTGCGGTCTCGGTCCCGGGACCGGCAGCCGTCCCGATCCCGGGCCTGCCACCGGTCGCCCAGGACGACTGCCTACACTACCGTGGCGGTCGGCGACGGTACGGCTGTGGCCCGGCGGCTCGAAGGACCGGTCTCCTGATCCCAGACGACCGGGCTCGTGCTCCGAGGTCGGCCACAGGTGCCGGGGATCTGGACCATTTGACGACACGATGAACGAGAGCCCGCCACCCGCCGCCAGTCCGACCTCCGCTTCAAGTGACCGGGCGCGTCCTGCCCGCCTGGCTTCGAGCGGCGACAAAGAGATCTCGATACCCCGGGTGCAGCCTCTCGTCGAGCACCTGGTGCTGGCGCTCCTGGCCTACGTCCCACTCCTGGCCGTCGACCCCGGCGTCGTCACCTCCGACACCAAGACGTACCTCTACCTCGACCCGGCTCGATTCTTGAGCCAGGTCGCGTTCATGTGGAACCCGACGGTCGCACTCGGCACCGTGACCCACGAGTACATCGGCTACCTGCTGCCCATGGGGCCGTTCTACGCCGGGATGGCTGCCGTCCATGTTCCCATCTGGGTGGCGCAGCGTCTGTGGCTCGGTTCGATCCTCTTCGCCGCCGGCGCCGGCATCCTGTACCTCTCGCGGGTGCTCACAGTGGGCGGCCCCGGACGCATGGTGGCTGCGCTCGCCTACATGCTCTCGCCGTACTTCCTGCAGTATGCGGGGAGGATCTCAGTGATCCTCCTGCCTTGGGCCGGGCTGCCCTGGATGCTGGCATTCGCCGTGCTCGCCCTGCGGCGGGGAGGGTGGAAGTACCCGTCCTTGTTCGCCGTGGTCGTCGCGCTCGTGAGTGGGATCAACGCCACGGCGATCCTCTACGTCGGCTTGGCACCGGCGCTGTGGCTTGTCTACGCGGCCGCGATCGATCGTGAGGGGACCTGGAAGCAGGCGGTGGTGGCCGCCCTCAAGATCGGCGTGCTGACCCTGCTGTGCTGCCTGTGGTGGATCGCCGGGCTCCAGGTGGAGGCCGCCTACGGCGTGGACGTCCTCAAGTACACCGAAACGATCCCGTCGACGACCCAGACCTCGACGCCGGCCGAGGTGATCAGGGGTCTCGGGTACTGGTACTTCTACGGCGGCGACCGGCTCGGCCCGTGGACTGCCTCAGCGGTCCTGTACACCCAGCAGGTCTGGCTCGTCGCGCTCTCCTACATCGTCCCGATCCTCTCTTTCGTCGCGGCCGTGCTGGTGCGATGGCGGCAACGGGCCTACTTCGTGCTCCTCGTGGTGCTGGGCGTCGTGCTCTCGGTGGGTGCCTACCCGTACACCCATCCGACTGCGGTGGGGGGGCTCCTCAAGGCGTTCATGACCGACACGACGGCCGGCTTGGCACTGCGATCCACCGATCGGGCAACGCCGCTGGTCATCCTGGGATTGGCCATGCTGCTGGGAAGCGGCGCCACCGCCCTGTGGCGCCGGCTTCCCCGTACGGGGCTCGTCACCGCGCTCGTGCTCGCGGGGCTGATCGTCGCCAACAACCCGGCGGTCTTCAACGGCGACGCCGAGGTGTCGAGCACGTTCCATCAGCCTGCCTCCCTTCCGTCCTACGAGCTGGCTGCCATCGACCACCTCAACGCCACCCACCCCGGCACGAGGGTGCTCGCGATCCCGGGCGACGACTTCGCCTCGTACCGTTGGGGGAACACCGTCGACACTCCCCAGCCTGCGCTCCTCACGAGGACATTCGTCACCCGTGAGCAGCAGATCATGGGGTCGATGGCAACGGCGGACACCTTGGCAGCGACGGACCTGCCGATCCAGACAGACATCGAGAACTGGACAGGACTCGCGCCCATGGCCCGCCTGCTCAGCGCCGGCGATGTCCTGGTCGAGTACGACCAGGCCTACGAGCACTACGGTGTGCCGCAGCCCGAGATGCTGGCCCAGCAGCTCGCGAAGACGCCCGAAGGCCTCAGCGATCCGATGTCGTTCGGTACCCCCGTCCCGAACGTCTCTTCCATCTCCACCTTGGACGAGCAGGACCTGGCGTCTACACCCAACCCATCCTGGCCTTCTCCCCTTGTCACCTACACGGTCACACACCCGCGCCCGATGGTCCGGGGCGAGTCCGACACCGGGGCGATCGTCGTCGCCGGTGACGCCACCGGCCTGCAGAACTTGGCCAACGCCGGTCTGCTCGACACGACAAGCGCGATCTACTACTCGGGCACCCTCGATACGCATCCAAAGCAACTCGCCGATCTCCTCGCCAAGGGCGCAACCCTGGTGGTCACCGACACCAACCGCAAGGAAGCGTTCCGGTGGGACACCATCACCGCCAACTACGGCTACACCGAGACCCCGAGCCAGCATGTGGCCAAGACGACACCGAGCGACAGCCCAATCGACCTGTTCCCCGGCGCCCCGTCGGACGCCCGCACCGTGGCCTCCTACGTCGGCGCGGTCAACGTGACGGCGTCGTCCTACGGGAACACGGTCTCCTACACTCCCGAGGACCGTCCGTACAACGCGATCGACGGCAATCCCGACACGAGCTGGGAGACGGGGACGTTCGTCTCGAATCCTTCGGGCCAGTGGTGGCAGGTGCAGTTCCCCTCCTCGACGAGAGCGGACCACATCAAGCTGACGCAGCCTCTCAATGGCACACGAAGCCGCTGGATCACCAAGGTCACTCTCACGTTCGACGGCCATTCGCCGGTCACTGTCCGTCTCGACGCGGCATCCCGCTCTCCCGCCGGTCAGGTCATCGACTTTCCCGCCAGAACGTTCAAGACCTTGCGGGTCACGATCGACGCCACGAGCAACGACGATGCACCCCCGGCGACGGCTTCGGCCGTGGGCCTGTCGGGGGTCACAGTCCCCGGCCAGCACGTCCTCGAGGTCATCGAGATGCCGAAAGACCTGTTGAATGCCGCCGGAGCAGCGTCGATCGACAACCGGCTGATCCTTTCGATGAGCCGCCAGCGGGTTGCTCCCTACCCTCCCCGCTCCGATCCCGAGACCACCATCACCCGAGAATTCACACTCCCCACGGCCCGGACGTTCTCTCTCTCGGGGACGGCGAGCCTGTCGACCCTGATCCCCGACGACGAGATCGACCGGCTCATGGGTGTGCCCGGTTCGACAGGCAGCGGGGTCGTGGCGTACTCCTCGGGGCGCCTGCCCGGCGGGCTCGACTCGACCGCCGGCGCCGCGATCGACGGCAACCCGGCGACGGCTTGGCAGTCAGGATTCGGGGATGCCTACCAGAAGGGGACGTGGCTCGAGTACAACCTGCCTTCGACACTGACCTTCGACCACATGGACTTGCAGGTCGTCGCCGATGGCCGTCATTCCGTCCCCACCTCGATCTCGGTCACGACTGAGAATGCCGCCGGTCACGTCACCGGAACCCGCCAGATCGCGCTCCCGCCGATCGCCGACGGCCGCACGCCCGGAGCGACGACCAGCGTGCCACTCACATTCCCCGCCCTGACCGGCCGGAGGATCCGGGTGACGATCACCGGGGTGCGCCTGGAGTACACGACGAACTACTACGCCGAGTCCCCCACCGCGATGCCTCTCGGCATCGCGGGGCTCGGCATACCGGGTCTGCACATCGCACCGACGCCGGCGACAGTTCCCGGGGAATGCCAGTCCAACCTGATCTCCATCGACGGGCGCCCCATCACAGTGCGGATCGTCGGGAGCACGTCAACCGCTTTGGCGAACGGGACCCTCTCGGTCGAGCCGTGCGGTGCCGACGCCGCAGGGATCACCCTGTCCGCCGGACCGCACATCCTCCAGACGGCGGTGGCCCACCGCCCCAGCTCCCCCGATTGCATGGCGTTCGCCGACTGCAACGGCTGGAACATCGACCAGCTCACATTGGACTCCGCGCCGGGCGGAGGTCCCGAACCCACGACGACCGGCGGCAAGCTGCCGGCGCCGACGCCGGGGCCGGCACCCAGGGTCACGACCGACTCCCACCACATCGACTCCGAGCACCTCTCGGTGACCGGCGCCCGGCAGCCCTTCGAGCTGGTCCTGGGGCAGAGCGTGAACGCCGGGTGGCACGCCGAGGCATCGCCGGCACCCGGCGCGCCTGCGGGTGCCCACGACGTCGTGCTCGGTACGTCGGAGCTTGTCGACAGCTTCGCCAATGGTTGGCCCCTGACTGCCTCCGATCTCGCGGCTCTCGGGGCGAGCGGACCCAAGGGTACCGGCGAGTTCTCGGTCACGCTCACGTGGACGCCGCAGGAGCTCGTATGGGCCGCGCTCGCGGTCTCGGGGACCACCATCGTGGTCTGTGCGGTGGTGGGCTTCTTGCCCGAGCGCTGGCGGCGGATCTTGCGGCGGCGGTTCTCGCGGTGGCGGTCCTCGCGTGGGGAGGGGCGTGGAGGGCGCCGGGAGACGCGGGGGGAGACGCAGGGGGAGGCATCGCAGAGCACGTCGCAGAGCACGTCGCAGGTGACGGGGATGGCGGGGGCGCCAGGGGAAACGGCCCTGACGAGTGGACCTGACGTCGTGGTCCGGGACCAGGACGCCGTTGGGGGAGGCCTGGACGCCGAACCGTCCCTCGAGCATTCCTGGGAGCGCACGAGCCACCGTCCGTCCTGGCGAGTAACCATCCTCCTTGCCGTGCTGAGCGGGATCGTCGCCGGCGCCATCTCGTACCCGCTGGCCGGGCTTGCGGTCGCGATCATGGTCGGCGCCACGACGCGGATACCGCGCTCACGTGCCATCACTGCCCTCCTCGCGGTCGCCTTCCTCGTCGCAGCAGCTGCCACCGTGGTGGTGGGCCAGACGTTGCACCCGCTGCCCGAGAGCTCGAACTGGCCGGCGTCCTATGGCGCGGCGACGGTGCTCACCTGGGTCGCGGTGGTGTTCCTCGGTGGTGACGGCGTCGTGGAGGCCACTCGCCGTGTCATCGCCCGCCGTGCCATCGCCCGGCGATCACCGTCCGATGGGCCGGCCTCGCAGAGCGAGTGAGGGCCGGCCAAGGAGGCCGTCTGGGACCCAATCGCCGAGAGGTGGCGTCTGAAGCTCAGGCGGGAGCCGTCGCTCGGGAGGCCATCTCGGCGACCAGTGCCTCGAGGGCAATCCGAGCCGTCGCCTCCCAGGTGAACCAACGAGCCCGCTCCAACGCGCCACGACCCAAGCGAGACCGCAACGCGTCATCTTTCAGGACACGCTCCATGGCCTCGGCCATCCCGTCGACGCCCTGTGCCAAAAGGCCGGTACGACCGTCGACGACCGCGTCCCGGTGCCCGGCGATATCGGTGGCCACGGCCGGGGTCCCGCAGGCACCGGCTTCGGTGAGCGTCATCCCCCATCCCTCTCGCTGGGAAGCCGACGCAACCAGCCAGGCCTGCTGGTACCAGCGGGCCACCCTGTCGTCGGAAAGGCGCCCCGGGAAGTCGATCCACTCGTCTGCGCCCAGCCGATGGCGCAAGGCCTCGAGGGCAGGGCGCTCGTAGCCTTCGCCGACGATGACGGCTCGCAGGTCGGGCACGCGCTGGCGTACCTTGACCAGAGCCCGAACCAGGACTTCGAATCGTTTCACCGGCACCAGCCGACCCCCGGCCACGACGAGCGGCACCGTTGAGCGTCCCGGTCCGGGAGTGAAGCGGCCCTCGACGCCAGGCGCAGCGACGGAGACCCGGT
>JAJYZN010000163.1 GCA_021799915.1 Actinomycetes bacterium | reverse complement strand
GCGCAACCGCGCACGTCGTCCCCCGGAGCCCCCGGTCGACCCCGAGGTGCGGGCGAACTGGCGGATGCCACCGCTCAGCCTGCTGCGCCGCCCCACGTGGTCCCGCAGCCGGCTGGCCAGCATGTACGTGCTCCGGGGCTACCTGGTGGTGGCCGTCCTGCTCCTCTTGGTCAAGGCAATCGAGCTGGGCGTGCACCACTAGCGGTGAGCAGCGGTCGGGACCGGTAGTGTGCGGCCCTGTATGGACCTGTCGTACCCGCCCGAAGCAGAGCAGTTCCGCGCCGAGATCCGCTCCTGGCTGCAGGAGAACCTCCCCGACGGCTGGGGATCGCCGGGTTTCACCATGTCCAAAGCCGAGCGCCGTGAGTTCAACCGGGCCTGGACCGAAAAGCTCCACCGAGGTGGCTGGATCTGTGCCAGCTGGCCCGAGGAGTACGGCGGCAAGGGCCTGACCCTGCTCCAGCAAGTCGTACTGAACGAAGAGTTCGCTCGTGCCCAAGCTCCCCTGCGAGCCGATTTCTTCGGTGACACCCTCGTCGGCCCGACGATCCTCCAGTGGGGTACCGAAGAACAGAAACGCCAGTTCATCCCCGGGATCCTCGACGGCACGATCTCATGGTGCCAAGGGTTCTCGGAGCCCGACGCAGGGAGTGACCTGGCCTCGCTCAGCACCCGGGCCGAACTGGACGGCGACGAATGGGTCGTCAACGGGCAGAAGGTGTGGACGACGCAGGCGCAGTTTGCCGATTACATCTTCCTCCTCGCCCGGACCAATCCCGACGCTCCGAGACATGCCGGCATCTCGTACCTCCTCGTGCCGATGAAGCAGGAGGGGATCGAAGTGCGCCCGATCGAGCAAGTCGACGGGTCGGGTGATTTCAACGAGGTCTTCTTCACGAACGCTCGCGCCCCGAAGGACAATGTCATCGGAGGGATCGACAACGGGTGGAAGGTGGCGATGACCACGCTGGGGTTCGAACGCGGTACGTCGGCCACCACCGGTCACCGCCGCTTCGCCCGCGAGCTCGATGCCATCGTGAAAGAAGCGAGGGCTCGAGGCCGGAACCGTGACCCGCTCGTCCGGCAGCGCCTGGCTCGTGCGTGGTCGGCGATCAAGATCATGGAGATCAACGGCTATCGCTCCCTCACCGACACGCTCAACGGCACCCACCATGCCGTAGCCCTCGGTGCCTGCAACAAGATGTTCTGGTCCGAGACCCACCAGCAGACCATGGAGCTGGCGATGGACATCCTCGGCATGGACGGTCAGATCCTTCGGGGTGATCCCGACGGTGTCGAGGTCCTGCCGGGAGCACGCCGAGGCCGATCCGACTATCCGGTGGACGACATCCAGGCATCGTTCTTCTTCTCTCGTTCGGAGACCATCTGGGGCGGCACGGCCCAGATCCAGAGGAACATCGTGGGCGAACGAGTGCTCGGCCTGCCTCGGGAGCCTCGCCCCGCATAGAGCTGGTTGGGCCACGCGGGCCACGCGGGCCACGGGCTGCAGGGGCTGCAGGGGCTGCGCGGACTGCGCGGACTACGCCCGACGGCCCCAGTGCTCAGCCGTCGCCGATCGCGACCGGTGGGGTGCCCGAGGCCGGCGGACCTGAGGGACCGCCAGGGACGGCATTCCCAACTCCCGTAGGAAGTGGGCCTGCGGACCGCCGCCGAAACGCTCGCACCGCCAAAGGCGCGGATGCCGCCAGGGTGGCCACGCCTCCGATCGCCAGGGCAAGGCGAGGACTGCTCGCATCGCTGATCCAGCCGACGAGGGGTGCGCCGATGGGCGTGCTCCCGAGAAACGCAATTGCGTAGAGGGCCATCACCCGGCCGCGCATCGACGGATCAGACCGGAGCTGGAGCGTGGAGTTTGCGGTGGCGATGAACGAGATGCTGAAAAAGCCCATGAAGACGAGGGCCACGACTGCGACTGCTTGCGTCGGCGCGGTGGCAACCGCGAGGATCATGATCCCAAAGGCGAGACCGATGCCGCTCAAGAGCGCGGCCGAGGGTCGGCTGCGATGGGCGACCACCAGGCCGCCGACCACGGCGCCCGCTCCCATCGCCACCGTCAGCATGCTGTAGGTCCCGGCACCGCCGTGAAAGGTGAATTTCGCGAGCAGCGGGAGCGTCGTCGTGAAGTTGAACGCGAATATCCCGACGACCGCCATGACCAGGAGCGGGTCCCGTAGGGACGGCGTCGACCAGACGTAGCGCAGGCCCTCGCGCACCTGGCCCTTCGCCCGCTCCACCGTAGGGATCCGGTAGAGCTCGGAGGGGCGCATGAGGTACAGGGCCACGATGACGGCCAGGTACGTCGCGGCGTTCACCAGGAAGCATGCAGCGAAGCCGGTTGCGTAGATGAGCACGCCGCCGACGGCTGGGCCGATGACCCGGGCCGAGTTCATGAGGACGCTGTTCAAGCTGATGGCGTTCGGCATCAGCTCACGGCCCACCATCTCGGAGACGAACGTCTGCCGGGCCGGATTGTCGAACAGGTTGACGACACCGAGCAAGGTGGACAGCACGTAGAGATCGATGAGGTTCACTGCGCCGAAGACGGTGAGCATGCCCAGCGCCAACGCGAGCACGCCTGCCGACGACTGGGTGATGAACAGCAGCTTGCGCTTGTCGAAACGATCTGCGACCAGCCCACCCCAGCTCCCGAAGAGGAGCATCGGGAGGAACTGCAGGGCGGTCACGACGCCGACGTCGACGCCGGTCCCACCCACCTGGCGCGACAGCACGAGGAGACTGAGAGCGACGGTCTGCATCCAGGTCCCTGACACCGAGATTGCCTGCCCGGTGAAGTACAGACGGAAGTTGCGCACTTTCACCGCCTGGAAGGTCCGGTGCAGCGCGCCTCGCATCGGGCTCATCGCCCGCCGGTCAATCGCCCGCCGGTCAATCGCCCGACCGGCGCGAAGGCCTCGTCTTCCTCCTGACGCTCCCCCGCCACCGACGCCGCCGAGCGGCAAACGAGGGTGTCGGGACCGACCCTGGACATGAGCGTCACGCTAGATGGCTTTTTCGTACTGAGGTTCCTGCCAACCGTTCCCCGTCCCGGGAGCCATGGCGATCAATACCGCGGCCGGTACCCTCCCTGACCAAGCGACGCACTCTCGAGCGGGTCCATCGACTCGTCCAATCCCCCGATGACCTCGCGTACCCACGGGAGGCGCTGGGTCAAGATCCGCTCCACGCCGTCTTGGAGGGTGGCCGAGCTGATCGCGCACGAGCTGCACGCCCCTTGCAGCTGGACCTCGACGACACCGGCCTCCACATCGGCGCTCACCAGCACCAGGTCCCCCCCATCAGCCTGGACCGAAGGCCTCATCAGCTCGACAAGGGCTCGAAGCTGCCCGAGGCGCTCGGCACGCTCCTCGTCGTCCAGCGCCGGGCTCTCCGGCGTGCGCTCCGGCGTGCTCTCTGCCGGAACCTCGTCCCTGCTCCCGTCCATCGTGCTCCTCGCAGTCACCGTTGTGGCCGCCCGGCAGATGCCGCGCGTCCTTCCCCCATTCTGCCGTGCGCTGCGACGGCGCGTGCCGCCCGGAGGAGCCAAACAGAGGAATGCGACCTTGCAGCCGCGGTCGACCTGCCCAGGATCTACATTTGGCCTCGTGCCCAAGCTCGCCGGAGTGGCCCACGTCAGCCTCTCGGTCCGCAATCTCGACGTCAGCGACCTCTGGTACCGCGAGATCTTCGGTTTCGAACGGATCCACGACGAGCGTCGGGCCCATTTCGACTCGGTCATCCTTTTCGAGCCGAGCTCCGGCCTGCTCCTGAGCCTTCGGCGCCACCACGGGGCTGCCACCGCCAGGTTCGACGAGACTCGGACCGGGTTGGACCACGTGTCGTTCGGGGTAGCCGACCGGGCTGAGCTCGAGGTGTGGGAACGCCATCTGTCCGACCACCACGTGGAGCACTCTCCGATCGCCGACACTCCGTTCGGAGCCGTGCTCGTCCTCAGAGATCCCGACCACATCCAGCTCGAGCTGTCGTGGCGGAGCCAGGTTCCCTCGGTACCGATCGCAGGCCCGCCGGATGGTGACGCGGCCGTCGGCGACTGACCGGAGCGTTCAGGCGACCTCGGCCTCTACCGGGTTCTCCAAGTCGCCGACCCCTTCGACCGCGATCCTCACCGTGTCCCCCGGACGGAGCCAGCGGGGCGGGCTGCTTCCCGCCCCCACTCCTGACGGAGTGCCGGTGGCCAGGATGTCCCCGGGCTCAAGCGTGAACGCGGTGGTGAGGCACTCGATCATCTCTGGGATGGTGAAGATCAGATCGGCGGTGGAGGAGTCCTGCCGAAGCTCTGTATTGACCCAGGTCCGCACGCCGAGCGCGGACGGATCTCCGATCTCGTCGACGCTGACCACGAATGGACCCGTCGGTCCGTGGGTGTCGAAGGATTTCCCGAGCGTGAACGTGGGCGAGAGAGCCTGGAAGTCGCGCACGCTCACGTCGTTCACGACGGTAAACCCGGCGACGACTTCCGACCACCGTGACGCCGGTACCCCCTTGGCCCGGCGACCGATCACCACGCCGAGCTCACCTTCGTAGTCCACCTGCTCCGAGACCGTCGGCACCACGATCGGATGGCCGGGTCCGACCACGCACGTGCGCTGCTTGTTGAACCAGTACTGGTGGGCCGGGGGCTCGCGTCCCATCTCGGCAACGTGGGCTCGGTAGTTCATGCCGATCGCGAGGAACTTGGGCGGCACGGGAACCGGAGCCAGGAGACGCACTTCGCCGAGAGCAAAGCGCCGGGCACTCGAACGTGGTGCCGCTCGCGCTGCCTCCAGGGCATTGGGACCAGCTTGGAGAAGCGCTGCCATGTCCCCGGGTAGCCCGACGCTGGGGTCGGTGAGATCCACCAGCGTCGCACCTTCTGTGGTCACGACCCCGGTCCGAGGTGCGGGATCGGCGACGCCGTCACCTGGAGGGGTCGCGAAACCCGGCGGGGGGATGAAACTGGCCAAGCGCATACCCGTGAATCTACCGGTGCGCGGCGCCATGGTCCCGGCCGGCCTGGGAGGCGTCAGAGGTCGCGCGTGAGCTGCTCTGCGGCGCAAGCGACACGGCGGCCCCAGCCCTCGGCAGCCACCGACCAGCGATCCTGGTGGTCGACCAGCGAGGCAGCTTCATCCCAGAGGTCCTCTTCGATGGGATCGAGCGCTTGGCGGAGCTCGTAGATCCGCTCGGGATCCATCTCGACGAGATGACGAAGTTTCTCGAAACGATGCCAGAGCGTCTCGTCATGGAGCTGAGCGGTGACTCCGGCACCGCCATCGATGCCCGAGAGAAGCACGGGGACGTACACGCTCACGCATGGGCTCCCGGGCGCCACCCAAGCCTGCAGGGGGCGATCCGGTTCGGCTGGGAGCAGAGCGACCATCGACGAAGTGGTCGCCATGTACCCGCGCACGTGCATGCAGGTCGAGATCCCGGTGAAGTCGGCCCGCAGTTCGGCCGGCGGAGGATCCGGAGGGCCGCCGGATCCCGGCTCGCCCCATGGGCCATGCCCATGGTCTCGCAGATGCGCCGCGACTGCACCGGGGGTGAGGTGAGGGAATGGGTGGTCGTCCAGGAACGTCGTCGCAGCTTCCAGACGGATGTCGGCATCTCCGGTGAGCTGCTCGGGAAGACGGAAGAGATCGAAGTCGTCACCAGGCGCCAAGTCAGCCGACGCCCGCGTCCAATCCGATCGGAGGGAGATCCGGTTGCTGATCGCTGCCGACCGATGGACGGGCTTGGCCGCCCAGGAACGCCCAGCCGTCTCGAGCACCCAGGCTGCTCGCGGATCGGCGAGAAGGAAGGACGAAAAATACGCTTCGTGGTGGGCGGCGTCGCCGATCCCTCCCTGCCCGAGCTCGCTCAGAAGACCGGTGACGATCTCCAACGCTTCGTCGGCCGAAGAAGAACGCTCCAATGCCAGACGGACCAGGTCCATCCCGATGAGCCCATTTGGCTGAGTCGCTGGATCGAGGGAGGTGTAGATCTTCTCGTTCCCGACGGCAACCCGATGCTCGTTGATACCGTGCTCGGCACCCCACAGCCACGTAGGACGGGCGAGCAGGCTCGCGGCCGCACCCTGGTCGGGGATC
>JAJYZN010000012.1 GCA_021799915.1 Actinomycetes bacterium | reverse complement strand
GAGCCGCGTAGGCCCGGGAGATCTCGGCGGCCACCAGCGTGCCCGAGTCACCGTCGACCGCCGCTTCGGCGACCCATACGGCCAGGACGTTGGTCTTGGGGGCCACCAGGTACAGGTTGGCCTGGAGACGGGCGTCGTCCCATGGCGAGAGATCCTGGTACTCGATCTCGACGGCTCGGACAGCCGTGGTGAGGGCTTCGAGCTTGGGCCGGTCGTCGAGGGACACCACGTTCAGCACCCCGGGGCGGAACGGGGTGACGACCTGCACCGGGCCCCGGTCCCGGTTCACGAAGCGCAGCCGGAGCATGTCGTGACGGGAGACCACGTCGTCGACAGCCCGAGCCAAGGCCTCCACGTCGAGACGGCCGTTGATCTGGTAGATCCAGCTCATGAACTCCCGGCTGGGGTTGAAGGCCGACATCAGCAGGGAGGACCGCTGGGTGGGCGTTGCCGGTGCCTCCAGATCACGGCCATCGGTCACCGGCTCGGTGGTGGACAGTCCGCCAGCTCCGGGAGCACGGCCGGCGGCGGCGGCGGCGTCAGAGTCGGCAGCGCCGGGAGCATCCGGGTCCGGACGCGCCGCGACGGTCCGTGGTGATGGGTGGCTCACCTCTCTATATTGGCCCACGCTCCCCGGTCCGGCGCGCCGATACGATCACGGTGTGCCTCCCACCATCGACCCTGTCCGCTACGGCATCATCGGTACCGGGATGATGGGCCTCGAGCACTTCAGGAACCTCGGAGCCGTCGACGGGGTCGAGGTCACGGCCATGTCGGACCCCGACGAAGGCTCCCGGGAGTCTGCGGTCTCCACAGCGCGCATGGCCGGGCGGGCCGTGCCCGAGCTCTTCTCGGACCATCGCCAGCTGCTGGCCTCGGGCCTGTGCGACGCCGTGGTGGTGGCCAGCCCGAACATGACCCACGCCGCCGTCCTCCTCGACGTGCTGGGGTCGGGCCTCCACGTCATGGTCGAGAAGCCCTTGTGCACCACGGTGGCCGATTGCCGCTCGGTCATGGAAGCCGCGTCCGGCTACCCCGGCGTCATCTGGGTGGGCCTCGAGTACCGCTACATCCCCCCCGTCGCCACCCTCCTCCGCCAGGTGGGTGAAGGGGCGGTCGGTCGGGTCCGGATGGTGGCCATCCGTGAGCATCGCTATCCGTTCCTGCCCAAGGTCGGGAACTGGAACCGGTTCAACCGCAATACCGGCGGCACCCTGGTGGAGAAGTGCTGCCACTTCTTCGACCTCATGAACCTGGTGGCAGGCACCGAGCCGATCCGCGTGATGGCATCGGGAGGCCAGGACGTCAACCATCTCGACGAGCGGTACACAGGCGAGGTGCCCGACATCCTCGACAACGCCATGGTCATCGTCGAGTACGCCGGAGGGGTGAGAGCCTCGTTGGACCTGTGCATGTTCGCCGAGGCCAGCCGGAACCAAGAAGAGCTGAGCGTCGTGGGCGACGCCGGGAAAATAGAGGCCTTCGTGCCGTCGGGGATCGTCCGGACCGGCCGGCGGGACCGGGGACCGTGGGGGGTTACCGAGGAAGTGGCCGCCGACGATCGCATCCGCCACGAGGGGTTCCACCACGGATCGAGCTACTTGGAGCACCTCGACTTCCTCGACGCCATCCGCCGAGGAGGCTCCCCGTCGGTCAGCCTGTCCGACGGCCTGCTCAGCGTGGCCCTCGGCGCAGCGGCGCAGCTATCGATCGCCGAGACGCGGGTGGTGGAGATGGCCGAGGTCCTCGCGCCCTGAGACCGTGCGGTCACGCCCTCGCCTCGAGCTCGAGCGGAGCGTGATCGATGAGGGGGAGCACCAGCTCACCGAACCGACGGCACTCGTCGAGGTGCGGGTAGCCCGACAGGATGAAGGCATCGAAGCCGAGCTCGGCGTAGCGGGCCAGCTTCGCCGCAACCTGCTCGGGATCGCCGACCACCGCGGCCCCGCAACCGGACCGCCCCCGTCCGATCCCGGTCCAGAGGTGCTCTTCGACGTAGCCGTCGTCGTCGGCTCCGGCCCGCAGCTCGCTCTGGCGACCGACGCCCACCGAGCCGGCGTCCAGCGAGCGGTTCCGAATGGCTTCCCCGGTCTCGTCGTCGAGCTGGGAGACCAGCTGGCTGGCCGCCCGTCGCGCCTCGGACTCGGAGCGGCGGACCACGACATGCACCCGGTAGCCGAATCGCAGCGTCCGACCCCGTGCCGCGGCCCTCCGGCGCAGGTCCTCGATCACCGAGACCACGACGTCCTCGGTGTCCGGCCACATGAGGTACACGTCGGCGGTGGCGGCGGCCAAGTCGCGGGCGGGCTCGGAGAGCCCGCCGAAGTACACCGGAGGGCAGCCCCCCGACAGCGTGCCGAGGCGCGGCGGATCCACTTCGAGGTCGTACCAGATGCCGTGGTGGCTCACCCGGTGGCCGTCCAGGAGCTGGCGGATGATCTCGAGGGCCTCACCGCTGCGGGCGTAACGGGACTCCGAATCGAGGGCCTCTCCGGGAAGATCGCTGGAGATGGCGTTGATCGTGAGGCGCCCTCCGAGGAGATGGTCGAGAGTGGCGAGCTGGCGTGCCGCTTTGGGAGGCCACTCCTCGCCGCAGCGCATCGCCACCAGCAGGCGAATGCGGTCGAGCGCGGGAGCCACGGCCGCGGCGAAGGCGACGGTGTCGATACCGAGCGCGTAGCCCGAGGGGAGCAGGACGTTGTCGAAGCCCGAGGCCTCGGCCTGGCGCACGATGGCCGCGCAGTGCTCGAAACTGGAGACCAAGGCCGGGTCGGGCACTCCGAGGAGCTCGTAGTCGTCGTCGCAGAGCGCACCGAACCAGCTCACCTCCACCGCCATCGGACCGATCGTACCCGGTGCTCCCCGGATCGCCGTGCGAGTATGGGCCGGTGCGCGTCACGTGGACCCCATCCCGCCACCCCGACGACTATCCGTTCGTCCACCGGCTACGGGTGCGCTTCGCCGAGACCGACGCCATGGGCGTCGTCCACCACGCCGCCTACCTGCCGTACCTCGAAGAGGCCAGGGTCGAGTACCTGCGGTCCCTGGGGCACCCCTACGCCGAGCTGCGGGAGGAGGGGATCGAGTTCGCCGTAGTGGAGGCGGCGGTCAGCTACCTGCGCCCGCTCTCCTTCGACGACGAGGTCGACGTCCACCTGGTCCTGGCCGGAGCCACGCCCGCCACGTTCCAGATCGGCTACCTGCTCACCACCGGAGCGGAGCCCCGAGCCACGGCGGTCACGGTCCACGCCGCCCTCACCCGCTCCGGGCGCCCGACCCGGCTCCCGCGGTGGTTGACCTCGCTCTCCCCGCCGCCGGCGGCAGGACATCCCTAGACTGGGCACCGGGTCACAGCGAGTGGGAGGCGGGACCATGGGCATCGAGTACCAGGACAAGTGGATTACCTGCACGGCCGAGGGCGTGGACGTCCGCGGCTACTACTTTCCGTGGGGCACTAAGCACATCACCTACCCAGAGGTGCGCGGCGTCGAGCGCATCGAGATGTCGGCCCTCCGTGGCCGTGGTCGGATCTGGGGTACGGCCAACCCGGGCTACTGGGCCAGCTTCGACCCCGGACGACCCGGCAAGTCGGTGGCCTTCGTCTTCGACCTGGGTAAGCGGGTCCGGCCGTTCATCACCCCGGCCGACCCGGGCTCGTTCGAGGCGGCGGTGTCGGCCCACACCGGGCCGTTCACCGGTTCCCCCGCGGGCAGCACCGGCCCGGTCATCTGAGCGCCCGGCGCTCGGGGCACGGGGCACGCCGGGCACGCGCCCGCCCCACGCGGCCGCCCCACGCGGCCGCCCCATGCGGCCGCCTAAGGTATATGACGCCGGTGTCACATCCGGGGCCGAAAGCAGGCGCTCGGCCACGATCGAAGGGAGGCTCGATGCGCACGGAGGACATGATCCTGGTAAGTGTGGACGACCACGTCATCGAGCCGCCCGAGATGTTCGACGGCCGTCTCCCGGCCAGGTACCAGGACCGGGCGCCCAGGCTCGTGCGGCGTGACGACGGGACGGACTTCTGGCACTACGACGGGAACGAGATCCCCAACGTCGGGTTGAACGCCGTGGTGGGGCGCCCGCCCGAGGAGTACGGGATCGAACCCACCTCCCTCACAGACATGCGGCGCGGCTGCTTCGACGTACACGAGCGTGTCCGCGACATGAGCGCGAACGGCGTGCTGGGGTCGATGTGCTTCCCTTCCTTCCCCCAATTCTGCGGTCAGCTCTTCGCCCGAAGGGAGGACAAGACAGAAGCGCTGGCCATGGTGCGGGCCTACAACGACTGGCACATCGAAGGGTGGTGCGGAGCCGAGCCGGGTCGGTTCATCCCGCTGTCGATACCGGCCATCTGGGATCCCGTGTTGGCGGCGGCCGAAGTGCGCCGGGTGGCGGCCAAGGGCTGCCACGCCGTGACGTTCTCGGAGAACCCCGAGAAGCTGGGCTGGCCCTCCCTTCACAACTCCCACTGGGATCCGTTCTGGACGGCCTGCTCGGACGAGGGCACGGTGGTGTGCATGCACCTGGGGTCGTCGTCGCAGCTGGTGATGACCTCGGTCGAGGCTCCCATCGACGTCATGATCAGCCTCCAGCCCATGAACATGGTCCAGGCCGCAGCCGACCTCCTGTGGTCGCCGGTCCTGCGCCGGTACCCGGACCTGCGGTTCGCCCTGTCCGAAGGGGGGATCGGGTGGATCCCGTACGCGCTCGAGCGCATCGACTACGTGTACCAGCACCACCATGCCTGGACCGGACAGGACTTCGGGGACATGCTCCCCAGCCAGATGTTCAAGGAACGGATCATCACCTGCTTCATCGACGACGCCTTCGGGATCGCCAGCCGGGCCTACTTGAACATCGACAACATCACCTGGGAGTGCGACTACCCCCACTCCGACTCGACCTGGCCCCAGTCCCCTGAAGCGGCGATGAAGTACCTGGCCGACGTCCCCGACGAGGAGATCGACAAGATCACCCACCAGAACGCCATGCGTCACTTCCGCTACGACCCGTTCTCCGTCCGTCCCCGCGAGAAGTGCACTGTGGGCGCCCTGCGGGCCGAAGCCGCCGACGTGGACACCCGGCCGGTCTCACGGGCTCACGGCCGGACCGAGACCGAAGGCGGGATCGTGAGCCTGGCCACGGTGGCCCGCAAGCTCGGCACCGACTCGACAGGCTGATCCCGTGCCGGTCCACTACGAGCTCGGGCAAGACCACGTGACGCGGATCACCATCGACCGCCCCGAAGCCCGAAACTCGCTCGACATGGAGCACTTCTTCCAGCTCAGGTCGGCCTGGGAGCGCTTCGACGCCGAGGAGGACGCCTGGGTGGCCATCATCACCGGCGTCGGCGAGGACTTCTGCGTCGGAGCCGACCTGAAGACGTACATTCCCCAGATCACCGCCCTCCAGAAGCAGATCGCCGCCGGAGAGACGCCCGAGGTCGACGGCTACCGTCTCGACGACGGGATGAAGGCCGTCCTGCGCGGGGTGAAGCTGTACAAGCCGATCGTCGCCGCGGTGAACGGGACGTGCGTGGCCGGCGGGATGGAGATGCTGGGAGGCTGCGACCTGCGGGTGGCCTCGGAGAACGCCACCTTCGGCGTGATGGAGCCCAAGCGTGGCTTGTTCGCCGGGGGAGGCACCACGGTGCGGCTCCCCCGCCAGATCCCCTTCCCCGCCGCCATGGAGCTCCTGCTCTGCGCTGACCGGATGCCGGCCCAGCGGGTGCTCGAGATGGGACTGCTGAACGAGGTCACCACGCGCCAGACCCTCATGGACCGGGCCGAGGACTACGCCCGACGGATCACCGCCAACGGGCCGCTAGCGGTGCGCAAGACCAAGGAGTCCGTCCTGCGGGGGCTGGCCACCGACATGGGTGAGGCGTACAAGATCGAGTCGGCCATCGCCGGCGAGGTGTTCTCCAGCGAGGACGCCAAGGAGGGTCCGGCGGCCTTCGCCGAGAAGCGCCCGCCGGTCTGGCGCAACCGCTGAGCTCGCGGCCGAGCGGGTCAGTCCCGCCCGAGGATGACGGTGCTGGTGGCCGAGAACCACCCGCTGGTGCCGTTCACGCACGCCAGGCGGGCGTCGGGGACCTGCCGGTCCCCGCACTCCCCGCGGAGCTGGCGCACCGCTTCGATGAGGAGGAACATCCCGCGCATCCCAGGCTGGCAAGCCGACAGCCCACCGCCGTCGGTGTTCGTGGGCAGCGCCCCGCCGACCCGCAGGGTCCCGCCTTCGACGAATGCTCCCCCCTCGCCCTTGCCGCAGAAGCCCAGGCCTTCCAGCGTGAGCAGCACCATGGGGGTGAAGGCGTCGTACACCTGGCAGGTGTCGATATCGGCCGGCGTGACCCCGGCCCGCTCGAAGGCCAGCTTCCCGGAGCGGACGCAGGGTGACTCGGTGTAGTCCCGCCACTCGCTCATGGTCACGTGCGAGATGGCCTCACCGGTCCCGAGGACCCAGACCGGCGCTCGGGCGCAGTCCCGGGCCCGCTCCTCGCTGGTGAGGACCACCGCCCCACCGCCGTCGGAGCGGATGCAGCAGTGGGACTTGGTCAGCGGGTCCCATATCGGCGGCTCCGACAGCACGTCGTCGATGGTGATGGGGTCGCGGTAGTAGGCCTCGGGATTGAAGCCGGCGTTGTAGCGGGCCGAGACCGCGACTTCAGCCAGCTGGGCCATCGTGGTCCCGAACTCGTGCATGTGCCGGCGGGCAGCCATGGCGTAGTGGGAGCCCACCGGGTGCCCGAAGGGTGCGGCGAACTGGGACGGCCCGCGGGTGCCGAAGCTCAGGTTCGCCATGCGGAGCTTCTTCTTCAGGTCGGCCCTCTGGGTCGATCCGTACGTGAGCACCACCACTTCGACCAGACCCTGGGCGATGGCCGCCGCGGCGTGCTCCACCATGAACTCCCAGATGCTGCCTCCGTGCCCGGTGGAGTCGGCCCAATTCGGCCGCAGACCCAGGTACTCGGCCAGCTCGATCGGCGGCAGGGCACCGGTGTTGTGGGACATGAAGCCGTCGACCTCGGAACGGTCGATGCCGGCGTCGGCCAGGGCCCTCGACGTCCCCTGGTAGTTCAGCTGGAAGGCCGTCTTGTCGTCCACGCGCCCGCAGTCGGACGTCGCCGCACCCACGATGGCCACGCGTCGCGTGGGCATCTCACCCGCCTCCCATCTTGAGCCCGGGATGGCGGGAGTGGAACACGTGGGCGTTCACCTCGGGCCCGATGGCCGCCGGATCCCAACGTTCCTCACCCGCCGGATTGTCCACCGCTGCTCCCAGCCGCCACGGCTCGTAGTGGGCGATGTTGGCGCCCACGGCCCGGAACACCTGGCCGGTCACGTGGAGAGCCTGGTCCGATGCCAGCCACGCCACCATCGGCGCCGAGTTCTGCGGGTTCAGTCGGCTGTACTCGGTGTAGGCGTCGGGCTCTTTGATCTCGACATCCTTCAGCACGCCGCCGGTCAGCCGCGTCACCCCACCGGGCGCCACGGCATTGGCCCGCACCCCGTAGCGCGACCCCTCCAGGCTGGCGATCACCGTCAGCGCGGCGATCCCAGCCTTGGCCGCGCCGTAGTTGGCCTGGCCGACGTTCCCCTGGAGGCCGGCCGACGACACCGTGTTCACGATGGCGGCTCGAACCTGCTCACCGTCCTTGGTCCGCTGGCGCCACCGGACGCAGGCGTGGTGGGTGGTGACGAAGGTCCCCTTCAGGTGGACCCGGACCACCGAGTCGAAGTCCTCCTCGGTCATCGAGACGATCATCCGGTCGCGGATGATGCCGGCGTTGTTCACCAGGACGTCGTGGCCCCCGAAGGCCTCGTAGGTCTGTGCCACCAGGCGACCGGCACCCTCCCAGTCGGCCACGTCGTCGTAGTTCGCCACCGCTTCGCCACCGGCGCTGCGGATCACCTCGACCACCTCGTCGGCCGGGCGCTGGTCGGCCCCCTCCCCGCTCGCCGTCCCACCGACGTCGTTCACCACGACCTTGGCCCCTTGGGCCGCGAGCTCGAGGGCTTCACCACGCCCGATGCCGTGGCCTGCCCCGGTCACGATCGCCACCTTCCCATCCAGAACGCCCATTCGCCCCCCTCGGGATCGACACTGACACTGATGTCAGATACGGTAACGGCCGCCGGTACGGCCCACAATTCGGACCGGGGAGCTGTCGCCGCTCCTCGGAGATCACCCCCGGACCGGAAGGACAGGGAGGGACAGTGGCAGGGGACACCAAGAACGGGACGAAGGACGGTGTGCCGGTCGACGTGATGGGACTACCCACCGAGCTGCGGCCACTGGACCTCAAGACCTTCTTCCATCCGAGGTCGGTGTGCGTCGTCGGGGCCTCGGACTCCAACGCCAAGCCCAACACGGCCCTCACCGCCAAGATCACCGCCTGGGCCGTGGCCCGCGGTGCGGACATCTCCTACGTGAACCCGAACCGGCCGGTGGTCGCCGGACGTCCGTGCTCGCCGTCGATCGCCGACGTGGGCCGCCGCGTCGACGTGGTGGCCATCCTGGTCGGCGACCCGCTGCCCATCATCAAGGACGCCATCGCCGCCCGAGCTAAATTCGCCATCGTCTTCGCCGCCGGCTTCTCGGAAGTGGGCGCCGAGGGCGAGGCCATGCAGGCCGAGCTCGAGTCCCTGATCGCCGGCAGCGACTTGCACGTCCTGGGCCCCAACACGAACCTCAACGCCTTCGAGCAGTTCCGCGACGACCTGCCGGGGAAGGCCATCGCCCTGGTCACCCAGAGTGGTCACCAGGGGCGCCCGGTCTTCCAGGGCCAGGACATCGGGATCCGCCTCTCCCATTGGGCGCCGGTGGGGAACGAGGCGGACCTGGAGGTGGCCGACTTCGTCGGGTACTTCTCCCGGTTGCGCCAGACCGGGGCGGTGGCCTGCTACGTCGAGGGCTTCAAGAACGGCCGGACCCTCCAGCTCGCAGCCGACCAGGCGGCCCGGCACCGCGTGCCGATCGTGGCCGTCAAGGTCGGGAGGACGGCCGAGGGGACGAGCATGGCCAAGGCCCATACCGGGCACCTGACCGGTTCGGACGCCGTGGTGTCGGCGGTCTTCCGCCAGTACGGCATCACCCGGGTCGACGGCCTCGACCAGCTGCTGGAAGTGGCGGCCACCCTGGCCCGGACCAAGCCCCCCTCGCCCGAGGCCCTTCGACGCCTCCGGCGCGGCCGTGGCGGCCGGGTCTGCGTCTACTCCATCTCGGGCGGCACCGGCGCCCACATGGCTGACATGGTGTCGGCGGCCGGTCTCGAGCTGCCGACGCTGGCGGCCGACACCCAGCGACGTCTCCACGAGTGGATACCCCCGTACCTGCGGGTGTCGAACCCGGTGGACAACGGTGGCCCCCCGGTCCGGGACTGGCGCGGACCAAAGATCATCGAAGCGGTCGTCGCCGACCCGAATGTGGACCTGATCTTGTGCCCCATCACCGGCGCCCTTCCCTCGATGGCGGACAAGTTGACTGCCGACCTGGTGGCTGCGTCCGAACGCACCGACAAGCCCATGCTCGTGGTCTGGGGATCGCCCACCGGCGACGAGGCGGCCTACCGGGAGACGCTGTTGGGAAGCTCGGTGCCCACCTTCCGCACCTTCACCAACGCCGTGATGGCCGCCAGCGCATACTTTGACCACCATCGCTTCGTCGATGGCTACCGCTCGTCCTTCACCCACCCGGTGCGCCGGGCGTCGGCGGCAGCGGCCACCGCCCGCCGGGTGGTGTCCCCCCGGGGCCGGAAGCGCCCGAGCGGGTCCACTCTCTCCGAGCAGGAGTCCAAAGCGCTGCTCAAAGCGTACGGCATCGCCAGCCCGCGAGAACGGGTGACCACCAGCGCCGCCGAAGCTGTCAGAGCCGCGGAACGTGCCGGCTTCCCGGTGGTGATGAAGGTGGCCTCCGCCGACATCCCCCACAAGTCCGACCTGGGCCTGGTCGAAGTGGGACTGCGCACCGCCACCGAGGTGCGCCGGACCTTCCGGACCCTGCTGGACCGGGCCGGTGAGTCCGCCCCGGAGGCCACGATCGACGGCATCTTGGTGGCCGAGCAGGCTCGCGGCGTCGAAACGGTGCTCGGTCTGGCCCGCGACGAGCTGTTCGGGCCGGTGGTCATGTTCGGCCTGGGTGGCGTGTTCGTCGAGGTCCTGAAGGACGTGACCTTCAGGGTCCCGCCGTTCCCCGCATCCGAAGCGGCGCGGATGCTCGACGAGCTCACCGGGGCGGCACTGCTCCACGGCGTGAGGGGTCGCCCGGCGGCGGACCGCAAGGCCCTGGTGAGCGCCATCATGGCCGTCCAGCATCTGGCCATGGACTTCGCCGACGAGGTGGCCGAGATGGACGTGAACCCCTTGCTGGCCGGCCCGTCAGGGGCGGTGGCCGCCGACGCCTTGGTGGTGCTGGCGTAGCGTTCGCGGGACGGAACGGCGGACCCCGGCGCTGGCACTACGTCACGGGGAAGATCGAGAAAGGGGGTTGGGCGCTATGAGCGACCTGGGAGCGAACGGCCAGCGGGTGGAGAGCCGGGACGTGGTGCGCACGATCGAGGGAGGGGTGGCCTGGATCGTGCTGAACCGACCCGATGCCGGCAACGCCATGACGGCAGCCATGCGGGACCAGATCTCCTCGTGGCTCGACGAGGCCTCGGCCGACCTGGCGGTCCGGGTGGTGGTGATCACCGCCGCCGGGGACAAGGCCTTCTGCACCGGTGCCGACCTGCGCGGTGGGCGGGCCGAGGCCCGGCCCCGTCCCGCGGGGGCACCGGACAACGCCGTGGGTGACGGGGCCCGGACCATCCGCCTGGGGTGGCAGCGCCTGGTCTCCTCGGTCCTGGACTGCGAGAAGCCCGTCATCGCCGGGGTGAACGGCACGGCGGCCGGAGGCGGCATGCACCTGGCCCTGGCCTGCGACCTGGTAGTGGCCGCGGAAGAGGCCCGGTTCATCGAGGTGTTCGTCCGCCGGGGCATCGCACCCGACGCCGGCGGAGCCTGGCTCCTGACCCGGCTCGTAGGCATCCAGAAAGCCAAGGAGCTTTTCTTCTTCGGCGACAACGTGCCGGCAGCCGAGGCCTACCGGATCGGGCTGGTGAACCGCATTGTCCCCCGGAGCGAGCTGCGGACCGTGCTCGAGGAGCTGGCCGGTCGCCTGGCCGAGGGGCCGACCAAAGCCATCGGCGTGGCCAAGTGGCTCACGAACCGGGCCCTCGACGTGGACCGGGCCACCGCGCTGGCCGACGAGGCCCTGGCCCAGGAGCTGGTCACCCACACCGAGGACTCCCGCGAAGGGATCGACAGCTTCGTGGAGCGCCGCCCGGCTGAATTCAAGGGTTGGTGAGCACGCCGGCGCTGGTACGACCATCGCCGCCCGTCCCCGACGAGCACCGTCCACCAATCCATTGGGGCGCCATGTGATACTCGAACCGGCGTTTGACCGCGTGATGGAACGAACGGAGGTCGGAGAGGATGAGAACGAGACCGATCGTGGCCGAAGCCCTGGGGACCGCGTTGCTGGTGTTCTTCGGCGCCGGCACGGCGACCTTGAGCTTCGGGTTCAAGATCACCGGAACCAGTCTCTCGGCTGGGGTGATCGTCACCGCTCTGGCGTTCGGACTGGTGCTCCTGGTCCTGGTCTACGCCATCGGGCCGATCTCGGGTTGCCACGTCAATCCGGCGGTGACGCTCGGCTTCCTGGCGGCACGACGTATCAAGCCAATTGACGCGTTGTGGTACTGGTTCGCACAGTTCGTCGGCGGCATCGCCGGTGCCGCAGGTCTCTACGGGATCGTCCACGCCTCGTCGAAGTACCACACCAGCATGGGCCTCGGTGCCGACGGCTACGGGAGGGCATCGATGATCGGCGTGAATGCTGCCGGCGCCTTCGCCGCCGAGGTCGTCCTCACCTTCGTCTTCGTCTTCGTGATCCTGGCCGTCACCCGGCGCGCCAGCAATGCCCTGGTGGCCGGACTGGTCATCGGCTTCGCCCTGATGCTGGCCCACATCATCGGCATCCCGATCGACGGGACCTCGGTGAACCCGGCCCGGAGCCTCGGCCCGGCCCTCTTCGTCGGCGGGTCGGCGCTGAGCCAGCTCTGGGTGTTCATCGTGGCCCCGCTGGTCGGCGGCACTATCTCCGCCGGTGTCTACGCGTACTTCTTCCCCAAGGCCGAAGAGGATGGAGCAGGGGGAGGCGACCGAGCGGGGGATGTGGCCCCCGAGCCCGCCGCGGCGTCGTAGGCAGACCGCAGGAGGCATCTCCCGGACCGGAAGCAGCAGGCCACGGGGCGGCGGCCTCGGTCCTCATGTCGCGGTCGCCTCGGGGTGCTAACCTACAACTATATGGTTGTAGATAATCCAGCGACCGAGGCGGAGCTCGACCGGATCTTCCGGGCACTGGCGGACGTGACCCGGAGGGACATCCTCCGCCGCGCCCTCCGGGGCGGCGAGTCGGTATCGGCTCTGTCGCGGCACTATTCGATGAGCCTCCCCGCGGTGCAGAAGCACGTGGCGGTGCTCGAACGAGCAGCGCTCATCACCAAAGAACGGCGGGGAAGGGAACGGATCGTGCATGCCGACGGCAGCGCCATCTCGAAGGCTGTCGCCCTCCTCGACCAGTACGAAGCAATGTGGATCGACCGGGTCGACCAGATGGTCGCCATTCTCGCAGCCAATGAAGGAGGACAGCCGTGAGCGTCATCAGCACCATCAGCGACCCCGAGAGCCTCACGCTCACCGTGATCGCCGTGCTCGACGCGTCGCCCGAGAGGGTCTGGACCCTCTGGGAGGACCCGCGCCTGCTCGAACGTTGGTGGGGACCACCCTCGTGGCCGGCAACCTTCACCCGCCATGAATTCGTCGTCGGCGGTGAGTCCCGCTATCACATGACCGGGCCCGACGGAGATGCCAGCAGGGGCTATTGGCAGATGCAGGCCATCGACCGACCCAACCGCATCGAGTTCATGAACGGCCTCGCAGGTCCCGATGGTGAGCCCATGCCCGGTACTCCACCGATGTCGGGGTACGTGACGCTCGAGGCGACAGGTCCACGAACGCGGATGACCGTCGTGTCACGGTACACCGACCTCTCCCAGATGGAGACGATGCTCGGAATGGGAATGGCCGAGGGCATGACCGCAGCGGTCGACCAGATTGACGGGATACTCCTGGCGCCTCCTCTGTGAGGAGGGTGTCCACCGAGCAGAAGGAGCACCGAGATGCCGCGGGTCAGCACGTACCTCAACTTCATGGGCACCACCGAGGAGGCCTTCAACTTCTACCGGTCCGTGTTCGGGACCGAGTTCCTCGCGCCGATCGCCCGGATGGGTGAGATGCCCCACTCCCCCGGCCGGCCCGAGCTGTCAGCGGCCGAGCGGAACCTGGTCATGCACGTCGAGCTTCCGATCCTGGCGGGTCACCTGCTCATGGGTACCGATCTGCTCGAGTCACTCGGACACGAACGGCGTGTCGGCAACTCGATGACTATCAACCTCGAGCTCGAGGACCGGACCGAGACCGAGAGGCTCTTCAGCCTCCTGTCCGAGGGTGGGAGTGACCAGTTCGGCCTCGTGGACATGCCCTGGGGTGCGTACTGGGGAACCTGCGAAGACCGCTACGGGATCCGCTGGATGTTCAACTGTCCGAACGATCGGGTCGGATAGCCGGCACGCCGTCGAGCCCGGCACCGATCCGCGTGGGGGCACTGCGCTGGCACTCTTGGTCGATATGTGGCACGTGATGTCTATGGATGCCACGGTGGTGCTCGGGCAGCAGGGACGAATTGTCATCCCGGCCGACGTCCGAAGTGCGCTCGGGCTCGCCCCCGGGGACCGGCTACATCTCCACGTCGCTGGCCGGCGACTGGTCCTGGCGCGCCAGCAGGATGCAGTTGCGGAGCTCCGGGAACTGGCTCCCGCGGTCACCGAAGAACGGTCGCTCGTCGACGAGTTGCTGGCTGAACGCCGGCTGGCCGCGGCTGGCGCGTGACGGTTCTGGACGCCTCGGCGGTCCTTGCCCTCATTCACGACGAGCCCGGCGCCGACGTGGTGGCCTCCGAGCTTGCTTCGAGCTCGCTCGGGACCGCGAGCCTCGCTGAATTGACTTCCTCCCACGCCTGAAGGCGTGGGATTCCCGACGGGCTCATGCTGCTGCCCGTCGGGTGGTTCGCGCTTCACCGGGTCCCCGTTGGGATGTCCCTCCACGCGCTGCGACCGCCAGCCCGGTGGCGAGGATGTTCTCGGCTGCGTTGATGTCCGCGTTGTCCTCGTGCCCACAGGCCCGGCATCGGAACACCACTTGGCTCTCACGGTTCTCCGGTGCGGTATGCCCGCTGAACCGTTCGGGCCAATAGCTCGGGTCTTCACCCTCACCGTCGTGGTCCTTCTCGTAGGGCGAGTCGACCGGGTGCTCATCGAGACTGCCCGTGCCCATCATCCCGAAGATATCGAACCCACGAACGCTTCGGGATGCTCAGCCGGTGATGCTCCGTCCATCGAACTGGGTGCGGCGAGCGAGGCCCCCTCGGGCATAAGCCAACAGCGGTGAATGGGGTCAGCTGGCGTAGCGGCCAGTGCTATTCGTCGGGCGTATCGCAACTACCGTCGGCCAGTACTCCGCTGTCGGTCAGGAAGCCACGACCGAGAGCCGGATGTCCTCGGTCTCTCGGCTCGACCGCCCCTGCGTGAAAAGGCGATGGCGCAGCGGACCTGACAGAGTTGATCCGTGGATGCCGAAAAGCACATCGGAATCGTGTTGTTCGCCGACGTCGAGGAGCTCGACGCCATCGGCCCCTGGGAGGTCCTCGCCTATTGGACCAGAACCTTCCCCGAAGACCGACACACGGTCTCGACCCTCTCGTCGTCCGGGGGTCTGGTGCGCTGCGCCAACGGCCTGGTGGTGCAAGCCGACCACTCCTATGCCGACGCGCCCTCCCTCGACGTGCTCGTGTACCCGGGCGGGCAGGGCACCCGACCGCAGCTGCACGACCAGGCGCAGCTCGACTGGGTACGCCGCCGCCGACAGGTGGTGCCGTTGATGGCAAGCGTGTGCACCGGCTCGTTGGTCTTCGCCGCCGCCGGACTCCTCACGGGACGCCCGGCAACGACCCACTGGCGGTCGCTCGACCTGCTCGCCGAGCTCGACCCGAGCATCGACGTCCGAGCCGACGAGCGCTTCGTCGACGACGGCGACATCATCACTTCAGCCGGCATCTCCGCCGGGATCGACATGGCCCTTCACTTGGTCAAACGCCTGGCCGGCACCGAACGGGCCCGGGAGGTGCGGCGAGGTATCCAGTACGACCCGGCACCACCCGTTTGAACGGATCCGTGCCGGCCCGCAGGAAGGACCGTTCACAGGCGCCGGAACCGCACAGGTACCGAGCTCGCACAGGTGGCGAGCCCGCGACCCAGATCATGGTGGCTGCCGGGTGGGGCGCAACGCCCTGTCGGCTTTACCCATCACCGCTTCGATCTCTTCCACGATCGAGAGGCGACCGGGAGTGGGTGGGGGGATGCCGGCGTGCCCGACGCCTGCGGCACGAAGAGAGTGGCCACGAAGAAGGGAGGTGCGGGAGCTCGACAATTCGGGGCTCGCCCTTTTGATCCGTGCCCGAAACCACCAGCCCGGCCGGCACGATAGTGCCGAAGTACTTCGGATTCACGCCGAAATTGCAGTAGTAGCGCTCAGTGACGGTGGCCTTCTGGCAGGTGCTCGCCGCCCAGGTTTCGTCGTCGATCCGGACTGTCATGGTCTGACCGGCAAGGGAGCATGAAAGTGGGGTGATGATCGGGACGCGCCTGCGTGCTGCACCGTCACCATCGTGGCCATGAGCGCCTCGTTCGCGGCTTCGTAGTCTCCGATGACGCCGATGACTCCCGATCGAGCGCGCCCCGACGCCCGACGGTCCCGTGCCACCCTCAGCCGCCCGACGTGGAGGTCGACGAGGGGCTGGTCGTCGTCGTCGAACCCTTTGTCCCTGGGATGGTGGTGGTCGTGGTGGTGGTCGTGGTCGACGTGCTGGGCGTCGACCCGGGGACCGAGGTCGTCGATCCCGGACCGGTCGTGGTGGTCGACCGCGGCGGTGCGGTAGTGGTCGTGGTGGTGGTGGACGTGGTCGACGTGGTGGTCGGGGCCGGAGGGAGAGTCGTCGGCGAGGGGGTGAAGAGGCTGCCGGCCGAGGTGCCGCCCGTGGCCGGGCTCGATCCGAGGACGGAGGACAGGGGTCGCCCGGCGACCAGCTCGAACACGGTGATGGCGACCACGGCCACGACGAAGACGGCCACCATCGACACGGCGAGCACCCACCAGTTCAGGTGGGCCCCCGAAGTGGCGGGAGCCGGCTCCCGAGAACTGCGCCGCCCTTCTCCTCCCGAGACCGTACGCCGCGCCGGCCCCCGTCCGCTTCCCTGGCTCCGGGCCACCAGGCGGCGATCCGGCGCCCCTTCCGCCACCGCACCGCTTGCCGCCGTCCGCTCTCCCACCTGACCGCTGGCCGCCGTCCCGTCGGCGTCCCCTACCGCGGCCGCCTCCCCGGCCGCCCCAGCTTCGACCAGAGGCGACTCGTCGGTCCCGGTCTCCACGTCTCCTGCGGCCTCGGTGGCGCCCAGGCGGCGAAGGATCGAGGGGCGACCGGGCACCTTCACCACCACCTGCTTCACCGCGTGGTGGGTCCTCTCGATGGACTGGGCCACCAGCGCGCTGGCGGTCGTGGCCACCGCACTTCCGAGAGCCACCCCGATGATCGTGCCCTTCTCTCCGAACAACGACGCCGCCACTGCGGCCAGGATGGCCCCGGCCGCCGATGCCGCGATCTGCTTCGGGCTGAGCTTCAACGCCTGCCCGTTCAGCTCACCAGTAGCTCGGGATGGCGGGCCGCCACCATGGACCGCAGACCCTCACGCCAGTCCACGGTCGTGGTGCCGGCCAACTGGCGCATGCGGGTCAAGTCGAGATCTCCACTGTCGATGGTGTCCGGCGTGGGATGGAAGGTGGCCGGGAGCCCGGTCAGCTCCGAGAGGCACCCGCACCACTCCTCTATGCTCACCGCGTCGTGCCCGCCCCAGTTCACCACGGTGGCGGGCACCGACGCCCCGCCGAGCAGACCGGGCAGGGTGCCCAAGATGTCGTCTTGGTGCAAGGGGTGGTACACGCTGGGCCGGTCGACGTGCACCGGGATGGGCGATCCGTGGATCATCATCTCGAGATGGATGGCTGGCCAGCCGCCCCGGTCCCCGTAAGGGACCGACAGCCTGGCGATGGTGGTCGGCACCCCGAATCGAAGCGCCCCCCACCGGGCCGCAGTCTCGGCGGCGATCTTGGAGATGCTGTAGGTCCGGAGGAACGGCCACACGCCGTGGTTGTCCCCGAGCGGCGCTGTCTCCCCCAGGAGGCGGTGCCCGGCCGGGCGGTAGACGGCCGCCGACGAGCAGTGGAAGAACGCCCGGGCCTGGCGGTGATGCTCCATCAACCACGCCACACCACCGGCATTGGCCATCAGGTCCACATCCCAGTCACCGGTCTTCACCACGGCGAAGTTCAGCACCACGTCGGCGTCGGCCGGGAGGGCAGTGACGTCCCCTGACGCCAGGTCGACGGGGACACAGCGCACCCCGGCGGCCTCCAGGCGCTCGCGGGTGGCGGCGTCGGAGAACCGGGCCGCCCCGTACACCTCACACTCCCCGGCCAAGGCCAGCGCCAACGGCTCGGCCACCTGCCCGGTGACGCCGGTGATCACGATCTTGGACCCTCCCAGTAGCTGGTCAGGGGACGGTGTCGGCACGGTGCGGACCTTACCGAATGCCGGGGGCCGGCACCTCCACCCCGGTCCGACGGTCCACTGCCTGTTCTCAGGGCGTACGGGCGACAGGGCGTGCGGGCGCACGCCGCTATCGGGGATACTCAGAGGGTGGTGCCCGCCCCAAGGACCCGAGCCGGGTCCGACCTGCTCCTGCCCGACCCCGAGCCTCGCCCGGTCCACGCCACGGTCATCTCGGTGGCCGCCCCCCTGGTCGAGCCCCCGGACCTCTTCGACGGTCGCCTGCCGTCCCACCTGGCCGACCTGGCCCCTCGAGTGGTCGAGACCCGGCGCGGTCACCAGGTCTGGGAGTTCGACGGGAAGCGCTTCACCCAGGTCGGGGTGAACGCCGTGGCCGGCCGGCGCCCCGAGCACGTGACCTTGGAGCCGACCCGCTTCGAGGACATGCGCCCCGGGTGCTGGAACATCGACGCCCGCGTCCGGGACATGGACATCAACGGCGTCTGGGCCTCCTTGAACTTCCCATCTCACCGGGTTCTGCGGGCGTGTGTACTCGGAGGCCTCGGACCCCGAGCTGGGGATGGCCGTGACCCGGGCTTTCAACGACTGGCTCTACGAGGCGTGGTGGCAGCCGTACCCCGAGCGGATCATCCCGTGCGGGATCACCTACCTGGCCGACCCCGAAGTCGGTGCGGAGGAGATCCGCCGCAACGCCGAGCGGGGGTTCCGGTCGGTCACCCTGCCCGAGCGACCCCACCGCATCGGGCTCCCGAGCATCTTCTCGGGGTACTGGGATCCTTACGTCGCCGCCTGCGAGGAGACCACAACGGTGATCTCGCTCCACGTCGGCTCGTCAGGCATGCCCGACATGCCCGACGACGGTCCACTCGTCCAGCTCGGCGCCACCTTGTTCGGTCAGATGTCGCTCACGGCCTGCGCCGAATGGCTGTGGTCGGGGCTGGCGGTGCGCTTCCCGGCCGTCAAGATCGCCATGAGCGAGGGCGGGGTAGGGTGGGTGGCCATGCTGCTCGATCGGCTGGAGAACATCGTCGACCGCTCGGGGTATGGCCGCGGGCTCGGGACACCGACCGCTGCCGGCGTGCCTGCAGGCCGCGCCGTCCGCCCCGCCGACGTCCTGCGTCGGAACTTCTGGTTCTGCACCATCGACGACCCCTCGACCATCGACACCCTCGGCGCCATCGGCGCCGACCACGTGATGGTAGAGGTGGACTACCCCCACGGAGACAGCACCTGGCCCGATACCCAAGAGGTCATCCGCCGGGCATGGGGGCACCTCCCGGTCGACGACGTCCGCCGCCTCACCCACCAGAATGCCTCCCGGCTGTTCCGTTGGCCGCTCCCACCGGTCTGCCTCCCGTGAGCGACGTCGTCGAGAGGCTGGTCGGGGCGGCCCGGCGCTACGCCGACGCCCACCGTGACGACCACCACGTCGACGTGCGGCCGCGCCTGGCGCTGGTCGTGATCACGTGCATGGACAGCCGGATCGACCTGTTCGGACTTCTCGGGCTCGACATCGGGGACGCCCACGTGCTGCGGAACGCCGGCGGTGTCGTCACCGACGACATGATCCGCTCGCTCGTCGTGTCCCAGCGGGCTCTCGGCACGACCGAGGTCGTGCTGGTCCATCACACCGACTGTGGCATGCAGAAGGTCACTGACGACGCCTTCAAAGCCGACCTGGAGGCCGAGACCGGCCAGCGCCCCGCCTGGGCCCTCGAATCGTTCACCGACCCGGTGGCCGACGTGCGCCAGTCCATGGCCCGGATCCGGTCGAGCCCGTTCGTGCTTCACCGTGACTTCGTGCGGGGGTTCGTCTACGACGTGGACACCTGTGAGCTGGTCGAAGTGGACGCTCTTCCACCGGGCTGAGCCCGGACCGGCCCGCCGCCCGGACCCGGCCGGTCAACCGAGCCGCTCGATCACCGTTGCGTTGGCCTGCCCACCGCCCTCGCACATCGTCTGGAACCCGAATCGTCCGCCCGTGGCCTCGAGCTGGTTCAGGACCGTTGCCGCCATCCGGACCCCGGTCGCCCCGAGGGGGTGCCCGATGGCCACCGCCCCACCGCGGGGGTTGAGCTTGGCCGGATCAGCAGAGAACGCTCGCTGCCACATGAGGGCGATTGCCGCGAAGGCTTCGTTGCACTCCATGACGTCGAAGTCGTCGATCTTCATCCCCGAGCGCTCCAGCAGCCGGTGGGTGACCGGGACCGGGGCCGACAGCACGATGGCGGCGTCCTCGGCCCCCACGGCGAAGTGGGCGAACCGGGCCCTGATCGGCAACCCGAGGCGTTCGGCCACCGAGCGCTCGGCGATGAGCATGGCCGAGGCCCCGTCGGTGGTCTGCGACGAGTTCCCGGCCGTGATGTGCGGCGCGGTCTCGGGCTCCCAGCTCTGGGCCGGAGCCAGTGCCGCCAAGCTCTCCATCGTCCCACCCCGACGGATCCCCTCGTCGGTGTCGAGCACCTCACCGGTGAGGGTGCCGTCCTCACCCTTGATCGGCACCGGGATGGCCTCCTTGGCGAAGTGCCCCGAGTCCCACGCCTCGGCGGCCCGCCGGTGGCTCTCGAGGGAGAAGGCGTCCATGTCCTCACGAGTGATGTCCCAGCGGTCGGCCAGGACCTGGGCGACGCGGAACTGGGCCCAGAGCCGGCCGTCGATGTGCTCGAGGAACGAAGGTGGGAAGGGTCCGGTGCCGCCGCGCGCGTTGGAAGCCAGGGGGACGCGGCTCATCGCCTCCACTCCGCACGCCACCACCAGGTCGTAGTGCCCGGCGACCACGCCGGCGGCACCGAAGTGCATGGCCTGCTGGGACGAACCGCACTGGCGGTCGACGGTGGTGGCCGGGACGTGCTGGGGGAGTCCGGCTGCCACCCAGGCGTTGCGGGTCACGTTGGTGCTCTGCTCCCCCACCTGGCTCACGCACCCGCCGATCACGTCGTCGATCCGGGCCGGATCGACCCCGGTCCGCTCGACCAGGGTTCCCAGCGCCAGGGCCAGCAGGTCCACCGGGTGCCAATGGGCCAGCGCTCCACCCCTCTTGCCGAACGTCGTCCGTAGCACGTCCACGATGACTGCTTCCCGCACTTCACTGCTCATGGTTCTCCCTTCGCCGCGATCCAACCGCTGGTCACGAGCTCGGGCCCACCGGGTCCCGGCGTCAGCCCGGGCCCACCGGACGACGCTCACCGCGGGCCGCCAACACCTTCTCCACCGCCGCCGCGGCCTGTGTGGCGAGGCCGACGAAGGCCGTCGAACCGTGCTCGAGCACCACGGCACCGTGGGCCAGGTCGAGTGCCCGGTCGACCTGCTGCTCGACGACCAGTATGGCCGTCCCGCCGGCATTGATGGCCCGCAGCCCGTCGTAGACGGCGTCGACAACCACCGGCGCCAGGCCCAGTGACAGCTCGTCGGCCACCAGCAGACGCGGCGGGACCACCAGGACCTTGGCCAGGGACAGCAGGCGCTGCTGGCCACCCGACAGGGTGCCGCCGCGTTGCTTGCGCCGCTCGCCGAGCACCGGGAATGCCTGGTAGGCCCGGTCCAAGGCGTCACCCACCTGGCGACGGCCGGCACGTTGGCGGAAGGCCACGGTGAGGTTCTCCTCGACGTTGAGGCTGGCGAAGATCCCACGCCCCTCGGGGACGTGGGCCATCCCGGCTCGGGCGATCCGGTGTGCCGGCCACCCGGTCACGTCCACTCCGTCCACGCTGACCGTGCCCGAAGTGCTCGCCAGCAGGCCCGACACCACCCGGGCCACGGTGGACTTCCCGGCACCGTTGGAGCCCAGGAGCGCCACGACGGCGCCGGCCGGCACTCGGAAGGTCACGTTGAACAGGGCGCGGTAGGGGCCGTAGGCGGCGCTCACGTCGTCGACGTCGAGGGCCGCCGGCGCCGTGGGAGGCTCGCCCCCGGGCACCGGGCCCGACGCGCCGGGAGCCGCAGCGGCCACGGCCTCGGGCCCGGGCTGGGCCTCGGGGTGGGGTTGGGCCTCGGATCCTGTGGGCATGTCGCTCATCCGGCCCGACCCAGGTAGGCGTGCCGGACGTGGGCGTCGGCCATCACGTGGTCGAAGGGTCCTTCGGCGATGACCTGGCCCAGGTCCATCACCACGACCCGGTCCACCACCTCGCCCACCATGCCCAGGTCGTGCTCGACCAGCAGCACGGCCATGCCCCGTTCGCTCTGGAGCATCCGCAGCACACCGGCCAGGTCCCGGGTCTCGCGTTCGTCGAGGCCCGAGGAGGGCTCGTCGGCCATCAAGAGCTGGGGATCGCCCACCAGAGCCCGGCCGAGCTCCACCAGCCGGCACATCCCCAGTCCCAACGCCGACACCGGGGTGCGGGCCACGTGGGTGATACCGACGAGCTCCAGCACCGAGTCCACGTGAGCTTGCTCCTCGGGACTCGGGGAGCTGAGGTTGCACAGATCGCGCCACAGCCTCCCGTCACCGCGCCGGGCCCGTTCGGCGACCAGGAGGTGCTCTCGGACCGTCATGTCGGGGAACACTTCGACCCGCTGGTACGTGCGGCCGATGCCCAGGCGGGCACGCTGGAAGGTGGGCATCCGCCCGAGCTCGACGCCGGCGAACTCGACCAGGCCCTCTTCGGGACGGAGCTGGCCGCAGACGCAGTTGAACAGGGTGGTCTTCCCGGCGCCGTTGGGTCCCACCAGTCCGACGCACTCTCCTCGGTCCACCGTGAACGTCACGTTGCGAACGGCCTGGACTCCACCGAAGTACTTCGACACCCCCTGGACCATGAGCAGGGGACCGGGATCTCCGAGGAGCTGGCCACCAGGTGCTCCTGGTCGGTACCGGCGGCCGAAAAGATGGGGGCTACCAGGACGCTGGGGACTGGAGGGGTCCTGGGGGCCGGGGGGGAATCCCGGTGAAGAGGTGCTGGGGTCAGCCATGCGCTGCTCCCCCGGCCACGGCCGCCGGACCGACCCCCGGTGCGGGCCCGTCCCCCGGGACCGGGCTCTCCGGACCCCCGTCCTTCATGAACAACAGACGGTCGAACCGGCCGGTCCAATTTCTCCGCTGGAACTCCAGCACGCCCTCGGGGTGGGAGGCGTAGGTGAGGGCGCCGAAAGCGAAGAAGACGAACACCAGGCTGTTCCCGCCGAAGCGTCCGGGGAGGTAGGTCACGATCTGCTCGAAGAGGGTGAGCCCGATCCCGGCCTGGATGGCCCCTTCGACGGTGCTCACACCGGTCGTGATCACGACCACCACGAACACCAGAGAGAACTGATAGCCGAAGACGTTTGGTGTCACGTGGGTCTGCTGGATGGAGTACAAGGTGCCCCCGATCCCGGCCACGGCGCCCGAGAGGGCGAAGATGAGCACCCGCTGGCGACTGGGGTTGATCCCGATCCCGCTGGCCGCGGTCTCGCTGCCCCGGAGAGCCGCCAGGTAGCTGCCGATCGTGCCCTTGCGGATCTGGACGATACCCAGGGTCACGACGGTGAGGACGATCATCCCGAGGATGAAGAACGCGTGGCCGTCGGGATTGAAGATCCCGAGGCCGATCCAGTTGCTCTGGAGGGCGATACCGTTGCTCGTCTCGCTGATCGACGGGCGCGGGAAGACAGCCAAGGTGAACACCAGGGCCGCGGCCAGGGTCATGAGGGCCAGACCGAGGCCTTTCAGGCGGAGCGAGAGCAGCGCCAGGATCACCGCCACCAGCGCCGCCACGACGGCGCCGACGATGCCCCCGACCAGTAGGTTCAGCCCGAGGTGGAGGGCCAGCTGGCCGGCGGTGAAGGCGCCGACGCCAGCCAGCGTGGCCTGGGCCAGCGACAGCTGGCCCCCCATCCCGGTGATGAGGGTAATGGACAGGAAGATCACCGAGAAGGCGATGCCCTGGTTGAAGACGTTCTCCCAGGTCCGAGGCACCCAGGTCAGCATGGAGATGATGAACACCGCCAGGAGCGACCACCAGCCGGTCTTGATGATCCGGTCCATGGTCGGTGATCGGAGCGTCGCAGCTATCGGCGGCGTCGGGGGGTCGACCGAGGCCAGCGGGTCACGGGCGTACTCGAGTGTCCGCATGCCGGGCATGAACAAGAGCGCGGCCACCAGGACGATCATGGGCAGCACCGGCAGCACCGAGTCGTACAGGACACCCCCGGTGGGCAGGTACCCCTGAGCGATGAGCTCGACGATCCCCAGGACCACGGCCACCGCCGCGGCGATCGGCATCGACCGGAGCACCCCCCATGCGGCGGCGGCGATGGCCGTCACCATGAGGGTGATGTAGTTCTGGGACTGCAGCAGCGCGAACTGCGGTGCCAGCAGGACGCCGGCCAGCCCGGCGAAGAGGCTGGCGATCATCCACGCACTGCCCACGACCCTCGTGGCGTTCACCCCGTCGAGCTGGACCAGGCGGCGGCTCTCCACGGCGGCACGCATCTTGAGGCCCAGGCTGGTGAACCGCACCAGCACCACCAGAGCCACGAGGGCCACCGCGGTCACGATCACCGTGCTCAAGAAGATGCCGTCGACGGGAACCTGCTGCAGCCCGAACAGGTGGAAGTACACGGTGTTCGGGCTGAACAGGATGCTCGGTGCGTCGGTGAGGTTCTGGCTGCCGAACGCGACTGTGAGGAGGTTGGGAATCCCTACCAAGAGACTGATGCCAGTGACCACCTTGGCCATCACCTGCGTGTTGGGGATCCTCCGGAACAAGAAGTAGTCGAGCAGCCAGCCGAGGAGCGGGGCGATCACCACCACCGACACCAAGAACGCCGCCCACGTGGGCAAGTCGCCGTTCTGGGTCAGGTACATGAAGAAGTACGCCGACACGTAGGCCTGGGCGGCGAAGGCGAAGTTGAACACCCCCGTGGCCTGGTAGGTGAGCACCAGGCCGACGGCGAAGAGCGCGTACGTGCAGCCGTAGGGGATGCCGGGGACGGCAAACCCCAGAAAATGCGCCACGGTGCCCTACGCCGCCGCGCGGCGCGCCCTGGACTGCCCCTCTGGTCCCGAATGTCCCATCAGGCTCCCGGGACCCCCGCCTTCGCCGGCACCGTCACCGGCTTCAGTGTGCCCCCGAAGCAGACGAACACCTGGTGCCCCGTGGTGAAACGGGTGACGAAAGACTTTCCCTCGGCCTGGATATACACCGTGCAGTACGGCGGGGTGGACGTCGTGTGGGCGTTCTCCCAGTCGACCGGGCCGATGAGCCCGTTGGCCGTGAAGTCGGTCATCTTGTTGGACGCGTCGATCACCGCCTTCTGGGTGAGGTTGCTCCCGGCCGCCTTCACGGCGTCGACGAACAGGACCGCCGACTGCCAGCCCAAGATGGCCGTCTGGTCCAGGACGTACTTCGGCTCGTACTTGTTCATGGAGGTGAGGTACTGGGCCAGACCTGGGAAGTACTTCGTCGGGGCGTTGAACGGGACGTGTGTCTCGATGAAATAGACGCCGTCCATGAGTGTCGAGTACTGGTCGAGCACCGACTGTGTGTTGCCGTTGAGCCAGAGCTGCTGGGTCTTCATGCCGTACTGCTTCACCGCCCGGGCCATGGTGATGTTCCCTGTGACTGTCATGCAGCTCACGATCAAGTTCACGCCGTCCTGCTGCATGCGCTGGACGTCCGACGCCGACGTCGTGCCGGGGAAGGGCACGCTCAGATCTGTGTAGGCCACGGTCACGCCGTCGCGCCGGAGGATGGTCGCCGCCCCCTTGCAGGCCGGTGCGGATCCGGCTACCCCGTAAGCCAGCAGTCCCACCTTGGTGGCCCCGGTCTGCTTGGCCAGATAGGCCGAGTACGTCCCAAGGGATGTGTAGTAGATCACCGACCCACCGGCGGCGAACAGATTGGGGTGCTTTGTCCATGTGCCCGTGACGTTGAACCCGTACGTCGGCGTGTCGGTCTCCACGTAGTATGTGGGCTTGAAGAAGGCCGTGGCCACGCCGACGGCGGCGAAGGCGTGGTCCTGGTTGATCAGGGTCTGGGTGAGGGAGCTGAAGTCCGTCGGGTTCCCGCCTGTGTTCAGGCTGTACGCCATGTTGATCTTGCGGCCGTTCACCCCGCCTGCGGCGTCCACGGTGTCGAAGTACGCCTCCACCCCGGGCACCATGGCCTCGAAGTTGGCGGCGATCGGTCCGCTGAGGGTGGAGACGGCGCCGACGTTGATGGACGTAGCGGTCACCCCAGGGG
>JAJYZN010000162.1 GCA_021799915.1 Actinomycetes bacterium | reverse complement strand
ATGTCAGCGAGGCGGAGCCAGTGGATCTGGATGGTCTGGCGGGTGGTGATGTCGGCGAATCGGTTACCGAACACCGGGCTGTCCTCGGGCCCCTCGCCGAACGCGTCGGCCACGATCCCGATCTCTCGGACTTGGGCTGCGGTGAGCACGCCCCCGGGGACCTTGACCCGCATCATGAACGCGTCCCCTCCCTGGCGCTGGGGGTACAGACCGACCCACTTGAGGCGCTCGACCTCGCCGGGGACCGCTTTCAGTGCTGTTACGCCCTCTTTGGAGTAGCGATCGACGATGGCCTGGGCCACCGCGAACGGATGGCGCCGCAGCTTCTCGCGCTCTTGGACGTTCAGCTCGCCGATGCTCCGGTACGGGTTGAGGAACTTCATCGACCGTTCACGGCCGCGGAACCCGAAGCCGTAGGGGTCGTCGAGGTCACGCGCCACGACGCCCGCCTCTCCTCACGGTGCAGCTCCGGTGCTGGTGATGGGTCGTTGTGTCCGTCGTCATGGGCGCGGTGGTGGGTGTCGTCACGCGTGGAGCCCGCACTCGGTCTTCCCGGTGCCCGCCCAGCGGCCTGCCCGCGGGTCTTCGCCTTGGGACGTGGGCCGCGTCGTAGGGGCACAGCCGATCGATCTGTAGCCCTGCGGGACGAGCGGGTGGACCGGGAGGTCGTGCTCGGCCAAGTACGCGGCGATGTCGTCGTCGGTCCACGTGGCCATCGGGTTCACTTTCACCAAGCCGAACGCGGCATCCCAGCCGATCACCGGTGCCTGGGCCCTGGTAGGAGCGTCGGTCCGCTTCAGCGCGGTGATCCATGCCCGCTTTGTGGCGAGGGCGTGCCGGAGCGGCGCAACCTTGCGGAATTCGCAGCACCGTTCGGACCCGCAGGGCCAGCGGTCGGCCTCGGGCCCGGGATGGGCCACCGACAGGCGAAGGTCGTAGCGAGCGCGTACTGCCTCGACGAATTCGAGGGTCTCGGGGAAGTGTGCGCCCGTGTCCAAGAACACCACCTCGATCTTGGGATCGACCGACATCGCCAAGTCGATCAGCGCGATGTCCTGGAACGACGCCGCCAGCACGACGTCGGGTCCGAGCCCTCGCAAGGTCCATTCGAGTACCCGGGTGGGCGGGGCGTTCCCCAGCCGACGATCGGCATCGGCCAGCCACCGGTCGCGCTCGGGTTCGCTCGCGGGCATCCCCGAGGTCGCCTGGTCGGGCGCCGACGGGGCCGGCGACGCGAAGGGGCCTTGCGGAGCTGCCCCCGCCGGCACTCCCCTCCTACCTGACGCTGCTGCCACGTCTTCGTCCTCCCGTCTGCGTGGGCCGATATCGGCTGGCTCGGGTGCTTTCGAGCCGGCTGCCGGCGGCCAATTGCTGTGACGCTGCTCGCTGCTCGGTGCTCGAGCAGTCACCGACCTGCGCTCGGCCGGGGCGCAGCCATCCTCTCGCCGCCTTCCGGCCCTCGCTGGCCGGTCCCGTCCCCACTGCCAGCTTGACAGCGGCACCGAAACCACCGAGAGTATACATGACCAAAATAGTCAAGTTTTCCGGACCGGGCGAGCTCGCTCGGGGCCAGGGGCTCCCGGCGACGAGGGAGGGACGGAGTGCAGATGACGAACGCCGTTGAGACCAATGATCGCATGGCCACCGCAGCGCCGGGGGACGAGCTCGCGAATGCCCGCGGGGAAGCCTCCGGTACAGCGCGGACCACATCATCTGGCGCGACGACATCCTCCTGCCGTTCCGCGGACCACCTGGACCTGCTCGAGTCCCACGCGGTCTTCGTGATGAGGGAAGTGGCTGCGGAGTCCGAGCGTCCGGTCCTGCTGTTCAGCGGAGGAAAGGACTCGGCGGTGCTCCTCCATCTGGCGGCGAAGGCGTTCCGCCCTGGCGGCTTTCCGTTCCCGGTGATGCATATCGACACCGGGCACAACTTCTCGGAGGTGCTGGAGTTCCGCGATCGTCGGATCGCCGAGCTGGGCGAGCGGCTCTTGTTGGCGAAAGTTCAGGACTCGATCGACCGTGGACGCGTTCTCGACCCGGGGCCAGGTGCCAGCCGCAACCGGCTCCAGACGGCGACGCTCCTGGACGCCATCGCCGAGCACTCTTTCGACGCCTGCATCGGCGGCGCTCGGCGCGACGAGGACAAGGCCCGTGCGAAAGAGCGCGTCCTGTCGTTCCGCAATGCCTTCGGCCAGTGGGACCCCAAGCGCCAGCGCCCGGAGCTGTGGCAGCTCTACCAGGGGCGCGTGCAGGCCGGCGAACAGGTGCGGGCGTTTCCCCTCTCGGACTGGACCGAGCTGGACATCTGGCAGTACGTGCTCCGAGAGGAGCTCGAGCTGCCGTCGATCTACTTCTCCCACCGGCGCGAGGTCGTTGCCCGCGATGGGATGCTGTTGGCTGTCAGCGAGTGGGTCCAGCCCGGCGAGGGCGAAGAGGTCACCGAGGAGACGGTCCGGTTCCGCACCGTCGGTGACGCGACCTGCACCGGAGCCGTCAGGTCAAAGGCCTCGACGGTCGCCCAGGTCATCGCCGAGGTCGCCGCATCGCGCATCTCCGAAAGGGGGGCCACCCGGGCCGACGACCGCTTCTCGGAGACGGCCATGGAAGACCGCAAGCGCGAAGGGTACTTCTAAAGGTGCCCGCTCCGGAGCGGACCCAGACGCCGTGCGGCGCGGTCGAGCATGCCACCGCCGCGCCGATGGACCTCTTGAGGTTCGCGTCCGTCGGGTCGGTCGACGACGGGAAGTCGACGCTCATCGGACGGCTGCTCTTCGATACCCGCCAGCTCTTCGAGGACCAGATCGAGGCGGTGGCCGCTGCATCCGAGCGTCGCGGTGTCGGTGACGTCGACCTCGCGTTCGTGACCGACGGGCTCCGGGCCGAGCGCGAGCAGGGGATCACCATCGACGTCGCCTACCGCTACGCGGCCACTCCTCGGCGCAAGTTCATCATCGCCGACTGCCCCGGCCACGTGCAGTACACGAGAAACATGGCCACCGGAGCATCGACCGCGGACTTGGCGCTCCTTGTCGTCGACGCCACCGTCGGGCTGCGCGAGCAGACCCGGCGCCACGCCTGTATCGCCGCCCTCCTGGGCGTGGACCAGTTCGTGGTCTGCGCCAACAAGATGGACCTCGTGGACTGGGACGAGGGGACGTTCGGCAAAGTGGCGAGCGAGATCAGCTCGCTCACCCGGCGGCTCGGGGTGAGTTCCACGACGGTCATCCCCACGTCGGCCCTCTTCGGGGACTATGTGGTCGAGCCGTCAGATGCTGCGCCGTGGTACCAAGGACCCACGGTCCTGGGTGCGCTCGAGTCCGCACCGGCCGGACGCTGGGCTGCCGTGCACGGCCGTCATCGGGGTGCTGCGTCGAGGCTCCCGGTCCAATGGGTCCTGCGCCAGCCCGGTGGGGGGCGCAGCTACGCCGGGATGGTGAACGGCGGCACGCTGCGCCGAGGAGACCGAATTGTCGTCCTCCCGGAGGGTCGGGAGTCCACCGTGGCGCTGATCGAGACCTACGACGGCCCGCTCCCTGAGGCACCTGTCGGAATGTCGGTCTCCGTACACCTCGCGGACGACCTCGACGTGTCGCGCGGCGACCTCATCTCCTCGGCCGACGATCCCCCGCGAGTGGTGGATGAGCTCGAGGCCACGGTGTGCTGGTTTGGCGAGAGGGAGCTCAGAGCCGGCGAGCGTCTCCAGATCAAGCACACCACTCGCGTGACCCCGGTGATCGTCGAGGATGTTCGTGCCCGTTTGGACGTGAACGCACTGCGTCTCGACCCGGTTGAGGAGCTGCGCGACAACGACATCGGCGTCGTGAGGCTCAAGACCGCCACTCCGCTTGCCGTCGATCTCTACCATCAGGACCGCATCACCGGCAGCTTCGTCCTGGTGGAGGAAGCCACCCACGCGACCGTGGCTGCGGGCATGGTCGGCGAGCCCGAGCTGGTCGATGGCGAAAAGCACGGCCGCTCCTGAGCCGCAGCGGCGTCTTCGCGAGACAGGCAACGGGTTCGGGTCGTCTCCCCCTCACCCGATGTACCCGGTCGTGCTCCGCCTCGCCGGACGGCGCTGCCTGGTCGTGGGGGGCGGGAGCGTCGCAGCCCGCAAGGTCACAGGGCTCGCCAGATGCGGCGCATCGGTGACCGTGATCGCCCCCGAGCTCGGCGCGGATATGGAGCGCTTGTCGAACCGGCTGACCGCGGCTGATGACCGAGCCCCCAGCGGGCAGGCGGGCGCAGCTGCTGGCTGGTTCGGGAGCGGGCAGGCGGGGGACGTGACCATCGTGCGCCGTGGGTACGCACCGGGTGACGCCGGCAACTACCGGCTGGTCATCACCGCCACTGGGACACCCTCGGTGGACCGGGCCGTCGCCGTCGACGCTGATCGGGCCGGTGTGTGGGTGAACAGCGCGGACGACCCCGACCACTGCAGCTTCTACCTCCCGTCCGTCCACCGTGACGGTCCGGTGACCGTGGCGGTGTCGACGTCGGGGCTCAGCCCGGCCCTGGCCTCCTGGCTCCGACGGAAGATCGCCGACGAGCTCGTCCCTGGAGCCGGACGACTGGCCCAGCTTTTCGGCGACGCCCGAACGCGCCTCCGGTCCGCAGGGCGTTCCACGGGTGACGTGCGCTGGTCGGCGCTGCTCGACGCCGGGCTGCTCGACCAGGTGGGCTCCGGGGATCTCGAGGGCGCCCGGCAGGCTGTCGACCAGGCGCTGCGTTCCGTACGCGGCGCGGGGCACGGAGCGCCGATCGCCGATCGCTGATCGCTGATTGCTGATTGCCGCGCCACACGCCACGGCGCTCGGCGCGCGGCGTGCGGCGCGCTGCGCGGGCTTCGGCGCGTCACGCCGGCAGGCGAACCTGGACAGACGACCCGTTCATGGCCGGGCGACCATCAGCACGATCGCAGCGAGCAGCACCCCGACCAGCAGGGTGGCGGTGACGCAGACCGAGCGACAGGTCCGCAGGAGCTCAGCTCGCTGCTTGCCGCCCGCGTCACTGTCGCCACTCTCGCCGTGCTCCCCGATGTCCCCGCTCTCACCGGTCGCCACCAACGCCTGGATCCGTCGCTCGGCCGGCCAGTGGAGCCATTCGGCCACAAGCGTCGCGATCACCCACAGTCCGAGACCGGCTTGGACCCAGGCATCACCGAACCCGAAACGGCCAGAGGAGAGCGCGAGGAGCACGACCCCGAAGACTGGGACGGCGTACAGGACGCGAGCGACCCAGTTGACACCCGGGGCGAAATACTCCCTGAGTGACTGGGGAAACGGGGCGGCACGCCCTGCCGAGCTGCGGCCAAAGGACCAGAGCCGGCCCGCCTGGACGCCGCTCACCACGACGGCCCCCAGCCCGACGACGACCGCGGTGACGTGAAGGAGCAGGACTACGTCGAACGCCGGCCCGGTAGGAGGTCGGTGAGCGTGCCCCGAGGCGAGCAGCCGTGCATGCACAGACCGACATTGTCGCTCGTCCCGCGGCCCCCGCCGGTTCGCCGCACATTTGCCGCCCGGCCGAGCCACCCCCGATGGCGGGGTACGGCCAAGTGGCCCCGGACATGACCGGCAGGCGAGCACGAGCCCAGGACTTCCGTCCTGGGAAGGACGTCAACGAATTGGCGCGAGACTGGCGCCGAACTGGCGCGGGATCGGCATAGGTGTCACGTTCTCCGACCTTTCGGGAGGTACCGTAGAGTTTGCACAGCGTGTGCACTCCCGGACCGTCTGGGGGCGACCTTCACGAGATGAGCAGGCCATGACTAAGAAGGGCGAAAATTGAACCAGCTCCGGCTCGACCCCCTCTCGGGGAGATGGGTGGTCGTGAGCACCGTGCGAGCTGACCGGCCCGCCGCCTTCGTCACCCGTTGCCGCGATGTCGAGGAGCACAGCGACCGTCCCTGCCCGTTCTGTCCAGGCAACGAGGAGGCCAGCCCGCCCGCCCTCGAGACCTACGGGCCTTCGGGCTCTTGGCTCGTCCGGGTCGTGCCGAACCTCTACCCGGCGTTCACCGGAGACGAGCCGTTCGTCGTGACCAACCGGGGGCCGGTGTTCACCCAGGCGTCAGCCGGAGGGATCCACGAAGTGCTGATCCTCTCACCAGACCACGAGGCGACCTGGTCCATGCTTTCCGACGATCAGGCCAGTCTCGTGATGGCAGCCCTGCGAGACCGAGTGGAGGAGCACTCCCAGCTCCCTCACCTTCGCTACAGCCAGGCAATCGTCAACTGCGGTCGCGAGGCCGGGGCCTC
>JAJYZN010000161.1 GCA_021799915.1 Actinomycetes bacterium | reverse complement strand
CGACCGTGAGGTCGTGCTGCCGCCGCTCGCCGAGGGCGACACGCTGGTCGCCGAAGCACTCGAAGCCGGATCTCACAGCACCCAACCCCCTGCCCGCTACACCGAAGCCTCGCTGGTGAAGGCCATGGAGGAGCTCGGCGTCGGCAGACCGTCCACCTACGCCAGCGTCATCGCCACCATCCTCGACCGCGGGTACGTCTGGAAGAAGGGCTCGGCGCTCGTGCCGAGCTTCACCGCGTTCGCCGTGGTGAACCTGCTGGAGCGCTACTTCGCCGACCTCGTCGACTACGGCTTCACCGCGTCCATGGAAGACGACCTCGACGGCATTGCCAGCGGCAATGAAGAGGCGCTGCCGTGGCTCACCCGCTTCTACTTCGGCGCGGGCGACGGGGCAGGCGCGGGCGCGGGCGAGGGCGCGGGCGAGGGGGCAGGCGCGGGCGAGGGTGGTCTGGCGACCCGTGACGACGCCGACGGCCACCCCCGCGACGACGCGCACCGCGACGCAGGTGAGCCCGGTGTCGGTGTCGGTGTCGGTGTCGGTGTCGGGAAGCTCGGCTTGAAGCGGGCCGTGGCCGCTCACCTGGCCGACATCGATGCACGGGAGATCAACTCCATCCCGATCGGGACCGACGCCCAGGGGCGCGAGATCGTGGCCCGAGTCGGCCGGTACGGACCGTACCTCCAGCGCGGCGACGAGCGCGCCTCGATCCCCGAGGACTTGGCGCCCGACGAGCTGACGGTCGAGCGCTGCGAAGAGCTGCTGGCGGCCCCTTCCAGCGATCGGGTGCTCGGGACCGATCCCGAGACCGGTGCGACAGTCCAAGTCAGAGCCGGTCGGTACGGTCCCTACGTGCAGCTCGGCGACGCCACCGACGGCGCAGCCAAGCCGCGGACTGCGTCGTTGTTTGCGTCGATGACACCAGCGACGATCACTCTTGCAGAAGCGCTGGAGCTCCTCCGCATCCCCCGGGTCGTGGGATCCGACCCCGAGACCGGAGAAGAGATCGTCGCGCACAACGGGCGCTTCGGCCCCTACCTCAAACGAGGGAAGGACACTCGCAGCCTCTCTGCCGAGGAGCAGCTCCTCACGATCACGCTCGACGAGGCCCGCGCGATCCTGGCTCAACCGAAAACCCGAGGGGGACGCCAAGCAGCGGCCGCGCTCCGGGAGCTGGGCAGCGACCCGGACACCGGGCTGCCGCTCGTGGTGCGCGACGGGAGGTTCGGACCCTACGTGACCGACGGGACGACGAACGCCTCGCTGCGCAAGGGCGACGACGTCGAGGGTCTGACCCTCGAGCGGGCGTCAGAGCTACTTGCCGAGCGGCGCGCAGCAGGCCCGTCGACCCGCCGGCGAGCCGGTGGATCGAAAAAGGCCTCTGCCAAGAAAGCAGTGGCGAAGAAGGCGCCGGTGAAGAAGTCGGCAACGAAGAAGGCCCCGGCAAAGAAGGCCCGTTGAGCTCTTTCCACCGCGGCCGCCTGATCGCCGTGGAAGGCATCGACGGGTGCGGGAAGACCACCCAGGCCAAGATGCTCTCGAAAGCGCTCGGCGCCCTGCTCACTTTCGAACCGGGAGCAACCGCACTGGGCAAAGAGATCCGAGGGCTTCTATTGGACGTGTCGCTTCCCCACCCAGTCGCCCGAGCCGAAGCGCTCCTCATGGCCGCCGATCGTGCGCAGCACGTCGACGAGGTCGTCCGGCCAGCGCTCGAGGATGGTAAGTGGGTCGTGACCGATCGTTACTCAGGTTCGACGCTGGCGTATCAAGGGGCTGGCCGGCAGCTCGGCGTTGCCGCCCTTCGCCAGATCGTGGAATGGGCTGCCGACGACCTGGCGCCGGATCTTTCGATCCTGCTGGACGTGCCGGTGCCTTTGGCACGCCGCCGCCTGGCGTCAAGCGCTCCCGATCGCCTCGAACGGCTCCAAGATGATTTCCACGAACGGGTCCGGGAGGGATTCCTTTCTCTCGCGGCCGAAAAAGACTGGGTCGTGGTCGACGGTGAAGGAGACACCCCTCAAGTACATGACGAGATCATGCGCGCCGTCGAACGCCGGCTCGGCCTCCCCGGATCGCGCCGATTCCCGAGCGAAGGCGGGTGAGCACCTTGCCCGGCGTATCCGAGGAGCTGCCATCCATGGAGCTGTTCGGCGATGTCGTCGGCCAGTCAGACGCCGTGAACAGGCTTCGTGCCCTGGCCCGACACCCGGTCCATGCCTATCTGATCGTCGGCCCGCCGGGTTCGGGGATCACTCCCGCGGCAAGAGCATTCGCCGGTGCACTGGTCTGCCCGAACGGGGGGTGCGGGCAGTGCGATTCCTGCCACAAGGCCATGGCCGGTACTCACCCCGACATCGTCACCGTCGAGCGTACCGGTGCCGCTCTCGGAGTCGACGACGCCCGGAAGCTCGTCGCGCTGGCCCAACGCCGACCCTTCAGCGCTCCTCGCCAAGTGCTGGTCGTCCCCGACGCCCACTTGGCTGCCCGCTCGGTCCCGGCGCTCTTGAAGACCGTCGAGGAGCCCCCCCCGACGACTGTTTTCCTCTTGCTTGCCCACGACATCCCACCAGAGCTCGCCACGGTAGCCAGCCGATGCGTGAAGATCACCTTTCCTCCGGTTCCCCACTCGATGATCCTCGCCGATCTCGTTCGCTCGGGTGTCGACCGCGCAGTTGCCGAGCTCGCGGCAGACGAAGCCGACGGGGACGTCGACCGTGCCCGCCTGCTCGCGACCGATCCCGAATTCCGCAACAGGCTCGAGCTCTGGCGAACGGTGCCGAAACGGCTCGACGGCCTGGGCTCGACTGCCGCTGCACTTGCCAGATCGCTCCTCGACTCCGTCGAGACGGCGGTCGAGCCCGTGCGGGCTCGCCACGCACACGAGATCGAGGTCCTGAAGACTGACGCCCAGCGATCAGGCGAACGGGCGCTGCCAGGGCGCAAGGACCTGATGGACGCCCAGCATCGCGAAGAGCGGCGCTGGCGTACCGACATGCTCCGCTCCGGCCTGGGCGCGCTCGCCCGCACCTATCGAGACCTCATGCTCGATGCCCTGACCACCCCCTCAGACTCCTCGAAGGCGGGCGTGCCGGGGGGTCCGCCGGGTGCCCGGCAGGGTGGTTCGGCGGGTGGCCGGCAGGGTGGTCACCCCGACCAGGAGCGGGTACGACGCTGCCAAGACGCGGTCCAGCTCGTCTCCGACGCCTCACGCGCCCTGCGGTCCAACCCCAACGAGATGCTGCTGCTCGAAGCGCTCATGGTCCGACTCGGGACCCTCGGCCTCTGAGACGAGGGTCCCCCACGGGGTCCGGCCCCGGTCGGGCTCGAGTCGGGCCCCAGTCTCGGGCTCGAGTCGGGCCCCAGTCGGGCTTTTCCGGCCGAACCTACGGAGCCGCGCAGGTCTGCGAGTAGGAGCAGACGTTGAACGACTGGCCGTTGGCGGCGAGTGCGGACACGGTTGCCTCGTTCACGATCCCCGGGCTCAAGTCGATGGTGGTCGGGTCGCCCTGGGCAATCGTCTGCGTCACCCCCGCGGCTGTGAAAGTCGAGACCGGACCGAACGACACGGTGCCGACAGGAGCCAGCAAGGTCTGGGCAACGTCAAGCGTGGGGGCTTCCAGGATCCACTCGGCCGATGATCCCGAGGAAGCGTACGCCACGTCTTTCGTCCACGACCACTTCGTGGAGTCGGTGACCGTGATGCGCCAGGTGTTTCCGGCAACGTCGTGGATTGTCACGGTGACCTGGTCTCCGGGCGCTACGTTGCATGCGGCGTCCCCGACACAGTCGGTGAGCGGTACCGAAACTGTGGGGAGTAGCTCGTACCACGCGTAGTACTGGGAACCCAGCAATGTCGTGCTGGGGATGGACTGCTCGGCCACACCGGCCTGAATGAGATCCGAAGTCGTGTAGCCGCCGATCCCAGTCCAGGTCGCGGCAAAGCCCGGGGGCACGAGACCGGCGGATGGCACGCGGAAGGTGCCGGTGACCCCGCTCACCCCGCTCCCGGGGGTGACCGCGTAGCCGGACCAGTTGAGGCTGTCCACCGTGCCTCCCCGTAGCGGTAGGCGGACTCGGGGGTGGGCCGGCACCAGCACCCCGGCCTGCTCATGGCTGCCTCGAACGCTGCGTGCCCCGATCCGAGCAAAGGCAGCCGAGGCGGTTCCCGCCCCGAGCACCATCGATAGAGCAATCGCAGTTGCCAGCACTGCTCCGCCCCTGGCGGCACGTTGTGGACCTCTCATCACTTCCCACTCCCTCCGTTCTCGCATGCCCTACTCGGCAGGCTCTTCAGCACAGTTGCGGATCGACGGCGCGGGCCCAGGAGCCCTACGACCGACGTACGGGCCGCGCTCCCATCACCTCACTCCGGGCTCGACGAAGGAGACACCCCTCATCTCTGCGTAGAGAGAACGGGCTGTCAGAGCAGACCTCACGGGTGGCTCCCGAGATTCACCGGAGCTCTCACTCTTTTCCTATACGATACGGCTTGTATTTAAAATGACGGGATCAGCTGCTTCGACGACGGGGCCGCCGGGAACCGAGACTGGAAAGGCGCGACACATCGTGAGAACCGTCGATCGCAAGTGGTGGACCCTGATCGCCGTCTGCACCGCCATATTCATGCTGCTGCTGGACATCACCGTGGTCAACGTGGCGCTCCCCTCGATCCAGCGCTCGCTCCATTCCTCCTTCAGCGACCTCCAATGGGTGGTGGATGCCTATTCGCTAACCCTGGCTGCGTTCCTCCTGACGGCGGGGGTGATCGGCGACATGTTCGGCCGGCGCGAGGTGTTCGCCATCGGCCTCGTCGTGTTCTCGCTCTCGTCGCTCACGTGTGGACTGTCGACCAGTTCGCTCATGCTCAACCTCGCACGGGCGGCCCAAGGTGTCGGGGGGGCCATCATGTTCGCGACGTCGCTGGCGCTGATTGCCCAGGCCTTCTCCGGACGTGAGCGCGGAACGGCGTTCGGCATCTACGGCGCCGTGGTCGGCGGTGCCGTCGCCGTGGGACCGCTGGTGGGCGGGGCCATCACGAGCGGCATCGGATGGAGATGGATCTTCTTCGTGAATGTCCCCATCGGGGCGCTCGCGACCGTGATCACCTTGACGCGCGTACAAGAATCTCGCGACCCAGCCGGGCACCGAGTGGACTGGGCCGGGTTCGGGACGTTCTCGATCGCTCTCTTTCTCCTCGTGCTCGCCTTGGTTCGCGGGAACACAGACGGGTGGCGCAGTGCCGAGATCGTCGGCATGCTGGTCGGTGCCGGCGTGCTGTTTGCCGCCTTCTTGGTGGTCGAGGCGAAACAACGTGATCCGATGCTCGACCTGGGGTTGTTCCGGCGCCCGGCAATGGTCGGGGTCTCGGTGGCAGCGTTTGCCGTGTCGGCATCGATCTTTGCGATGTTCTTGTACCTCACCCTCTACATCCAAGACGACCTGGGCTACGGACCCTTTGCAGCAGGTCTCCGGTTCCTGCCCATCACCCTCCTGGCGTTCTTGGTCGCACCCTTGGCCGGAAAGCTCACGGTACGTTTCCCAACCCGCTACCTCTTGGGTCTCGGACTGCTGATCACCGCTGTCGGATGTGCGCTCATGTCCACCACCCGCCCGAGCTCGGCCTGGACGGTGCTCCTGCCGGGGTTTGTCGTCGCCGGCATCGGCGTCGGGATCATCAACCCGGTGCTCTCGTCCGCGGCGATCTCGGTCGTCCGCCCTGAGCGAAGTGGCATGGCCTCGGGCGCAAACAGCACGTTCCGCCAGGTGGGTATCGCCACCGGGATCGCCGCGCTGGGGGCGGTGTTCCTCCACCAGATCCAGGGAAAGGTCACCCAGGTCCTGCTGGCCTCGCCGGCGGGGCGTGCAGCGGCGGCGGGGCGTGCAGCGGCGCTCCGAACAGCAATGGCATCCGGGCAAGTGCGTACACTCACGGTCACGCTTGCCCCCGCGCAGCGCCATGCCATCCTGTCGGCCTACCGAATCGGCTTCTCGAGCACGCTCGACCATTTGCTCGTCATCTCAGCCCTCGTCGCGCTCGTTGGGGCGATCCTGGCGCTCGCGCTCACGCGCCAGCGTGACTTCGTGGCCAGTCATGCGCCCGCGCCATCGGGCCCTACAACGTCGGCACCCGAGAGCACCACAGGGGACGAAGGCAGATGGGGTGATCCCGCGCCGGCACCGGTGGTGCTGTGACCCGAAGGCGCCCCTCTCGAGTCCTGGGTGGAAAGCCAACGGGGGGACCGGCCGGGCGTCCTCGTGACCAACGCGT
>JAJYZN010000160.1 GCA_021799915.1 Actinomycetes bacterium | reverse complement strand
GAAGGTCCCTTCCGACCCGTCGAAGGCGGGGAAGGGCTGGCCGTCCCCCCGCTCGTGGCGGAACGCGATGTGCGTGGTGGGCCAGTTGGACCGCAAGGACGAGGACGGGACCTACACCGCCGTCGCCGGCTGCGTCGGCGAGGACGCCGCGATCGAGTTCACCGCCTGGTTGGCGTCCGCCGACCTGTACGACCCGATGGAGGTGCTGCGGGACCCGTCCATCGTCGACTTCACCGCCCGGCCGGATCGCATCTTCGCACTCCTCGGTGCCGTCAGTGCGATCGTCCTCTCGCGTGGCGACAAGGCCACCTGGGAGCGTGGCATGGCGGTCGTCACGGCCTGTGCAGCGGGCGGCCGGCCGGACGTCGCCCACCCTGCCACCTCCGCGATGCTCCGCAGTATCCCCAAGGGCGCTCGGCCCTCTCCGGCCACGGTGCGGGCGTTCTCCTCGCTGTTCTCCAGGATGGGGACCTGGGCGGCCTAGTCGGACCACCCGGTCGGAACCGTTCCGGTACAGGACGGCGTGGCAATCGAACGCATCTCGATCACGCTCCCTGCCGGCTTCGACCCCGCACGCCACCGCGCAGCTCTGGAGCGACTGATCGCCGAGAAGCACGGCGCCGGGTTCGAGATCGACTCCGTCGACCCGCAGCGCCTCACCGCCACCGCCACGCGCCAGGCCGCCATTACCGAGGTCACGGAGTCCGACAGCCGGGAGTCCTTCGAGGTGCGCCTGGCCCGCGGCACCAAGCCGAGCGACGGCGACCGCCTCGCCACCCGGCTCGCCGACCAGCACGAGGGCTACGTGATGACCAGCTTCGAGCCGTTCCTCGGCAAGGCGACGCTGTCTCGCATGTCCGAGCGGGCGATCCGCTGTCGTGGGGCGCTGGCCCTCGCCCTCGGGGTCAAGCCGTGGGAGGTCGGGGTCGGGGAGGTGGACGGTGGCGGGTTCTCCGTCTCGCTCCCGCCGAGCTACATGCCATCGAAGCACGACGACAAGCTCACCGAGGTTGCCGCGGCCGTCGTCGGCCGGCCGGGCTGGTACGTGGAGGCCGACGCCGAGAAGTTGGTCGCCACCATCGTCCCGGGGGATCCTCCGACGTTCCCCGCGACCGTGCGATACCCCTTCGGGCGCCCGAAGTCGAGCTGGGAGAGCATCCCGATCGGGGTGTCGCTCGGGCGCACCGGAGACGAGGTCGGACCCGAGGTCCGTACCGACTTCGTTGCCGCACCGCACATGCAGGTCTCGGGCATCTCCGGCGGTGGCAAGGGCGTGACCATCATGTGCGTCCTGGCCGGGGCGATCGCACGAGGGTGGGAGGTCGCCGTGGTCGACGCCATCAAGGGTGGTGTCGACTTCGTGGGCTTCCGGCCGTTCGTCCGGCCCGGCGGGTGGGGGGAGGATCTGCGCAGCGCGTGTTGCGTGCTGAACATGGCCTACGACGAGGGGCTCCGCCGCAAGAACCTCATCAAGTCGTCCGGCGTCCAGAAGTGGACCCAACTCCCGCCAGCTACGGCGGTCAAGCCGATCCTGGTGGTGGTGGACGAGCTGACCTCGCTCATCTCCCCCGAGCCGAGCCCGAAGGGCGTTGCCAAGGACCACCCGCTCGTCGTCGAGGTGGCGGAACGCAACCTCCTGAAGGCGACCATCCTCTCCACCATGGGCAAGATCGCCCGTGAGCTGCGCTTCGCCGGCGTTTCGCTGCTCGCATCCTCGCAGGTGGCGTCGACGACGTCGGGGGTGCCGACCGAGCTGCGGACCAACCTGGGGGCCAAGATCCTGCTGGGAGCCAAGCCGACGGACAACAACCGCCGGCTCGCCCTGTCTGCGCCCGATGCGGTGCCGACCGTCCCGCCCAACATCGCGGCCGACCCCGCCGGGGCCTCCCGTGGGGTCGGCGTCTACGAGCTGGAGGGTGTTGGCTCCGGCGTGTACAAGGGGTACTGGGCGGAGCCGGCCGAGTACGGCGCCTGGCTCGCCGAGATCGGCGCCCCGACGACCGACCGACCCCACCCGACGCCGGACGAGATCGCACGCCACACGCCGTCCATCGACGCCGAGCAGGCGCCGGCCGGCCGGAGCGCCAAGAGGTCCAGTCCGCCCCCGGAGGATTGGGAGATCGACCCGGCCACCGGGGAGCGCCTGCGAGGTTTCGAGCGAGCGAACGCCGCCCGCCATCAGGCGACCGTCGTCGCTCGCCAACACGATCGCCGACCGGCGCCGACCGGCAGGCCAGACGGATTGGAGTCCTGATGCATACGCGAACACCGCTCGCTCGGACCACCGGCGTCACCCTTGCCGCCGTGCTCATGGCCGCATCCATCTGGATGCTCCTCTCCCCAGCGGCCGGCCGGTCCCTCACCACGAGCGCCCCCCTCCACGCGGTCCTCGATGGTCACGCCGTGTCCGACACGATCACGATTACCGGGTTCTCGGGGACCGGTGCACTCACGAGCTTCCTGCGAGGCCCGGTCGCCGTGCGGGCCGGCCAGTCGTGCAGCGAGGTGTCGTACGCAGCGTGGAGGCGGGCGCCGTCCGCCGTCCTGACCGAACGAACGACCGGCGACGGGGTGATCCACGGCGCCCCGGTCACTGTCACCAGACCCGGCTGCTACGCCTTCGTCTCGTCCTTCTCAGACGCCGGTCGCTCGTTCACGAGCTCGGCGGCGTTCGTCACCATGGACCCGCGGCTGCTCACCACGGCATCCCCGTCCGTGCTCGTGCGGGGCGGGCGGGCGTCTGCGGTGGTCGCCGTGACCGGTCTCGTCGGCCCGGGGGTCGTCGCCACCGACCTCGTCGGCCCGGCGTCACCCGTGGACGGATCCTGCACGGACGTCGCGCAGAAGACGTGGGACCACCTTGCACCTCGGGCCCCTCTTCCGAACCTGTCGGTCTCCGGGAGCGGGGTGAGCCGCACAGCGTCGGCTGCTATCGGGAGGCCGGGCTGCTACACCTTCGCAGCCACGCTGCGCACAGGTGGCGGGAACGTCTCCGGCCCCGTTGGACAGCCCGGCGGGACCGTCACCGAGGTGAACCCCACGATCTCCGTGGAGCGTGGGGTTCAGGTCGTCGCAGTCGAACGGACGGACGCCGGTGGGGTGGGTAACGACATCGTGGTCACGGGCCTCTTGACCGGCGGCGTTCTCGACGATGCCCTCATCGGCCCGGTCGCACCCGTCCGGGGATCATGCGCTGCCATCCCAGCCAGCGCATGGGCATCCGCCCCGACCGCAGCGTCGACGAAGCCGATCTTCCCCTCTGGCAGTGGGTCCTACCTGACGAGCACCGTGACCGTGTCGCACGTCGGCTGCTACGGCTGGTCGCCGACGCTCGTGGTGGGTGGGCAGCGGATCGGGGCCGGCCCGATCGTGGGCACGGTCGCGGCGATTCATCCGACGGTCACCACGTCTGCGTACCGCAGCGGGGCCCGGGTTACAGACGTCGTCACCATCACCGGCGCCAATGGTCTCGCCCCCTTCAAGGGGCAGACCGAGGCGGGTATCGCCGAGGAGCTCCTCGGGCCGGTGCAGCCGGTCCGCAACTCGTGTCGGGACATCACCCAGGCGCGTTGGTCGCACGCAGGGATCGCAGCGGAGACCAACAATGCGCGGTACATCTCCGGCAGCGGGACCTACCGCCTCGGGCCGACCACGACACTCACCCGCCCCGGCTGCTACAGCTTCACGACGGAGTTCGTCGTCGGCGGTTCGCGGATCATCACACCACCCGGGATGGTGGGTGCCACCATCCGCTTCCGGTAGATCCGGTGTCGGAAACGGCCGTTTGCGCCATCCTCCAGGCTGAGCGGAGGCGCTTCGGAGCGATCGCGTACCGCTGCTGTCGCTATGGCGGCCTCAACTGGTCCCGCGACGAAGACGACCTCGTCAGCATCGTGACCGAGGTCGCGTGGGAGCTCCTACTGGCGGCTGGGGATCCGCCGCCCGAGAGCTGGGATGGGCTCCTGTTCGTCCGTTCGGCAGCGGCCGTGCGCGCCTGGGCGCAGTCAGGGGCGGTCACCGGTGTTGGTGGGATGTCCGGGGCGATGCGGCGCCAGGCGCTCGCACATCGCACGCGTGTTGCCCTGGCCTGGTCTCTCGGGCGGGAGCCGACATGGCAGGAGATCCAGGATGCGTCCAACGCCGCCCAGGCACGGAGCCGGGTCAACCCGGCGAAGTCGGGAGCGCTCCTGACGGAGGCGGACCGCCAGGTCCTAGCGGTCGTCCCCACTGGCCTCTCACCGCCGCCATACCGGCACATTGCGCACCACGACCCGGGCGGAGAGGACGGAGCGCCGTTCGACCGCACGGAGGTGCCGGGCCTAGCCCGGGAGATCATCCGCCAGGCGGCGGCCCGCTCCCGCGAGCACGAGCTGGTCGCTCGGGAGTGGCTGCGCAGCGTTCTGGTCGACGGCGGCCTGTCCGACTCCGAGGTAGTGCGACGAGTTGGCCTCACCCCTTCGGCGGGGATGCGCAGACTCGCCGATGTGCGCTCGATCGCACAGGCCCTTTGCCGTGCCCGCTTCGCCGATCCGCCGACGGCGATCCGCTGATCAGTGGTCGCCACCAGCGCCGTGCGCAAGATCCTCCGCGCCAGCCCGGTCTGGGTCTTCGTTGTCGTGCTCTCGGCACTCGTGCTGCACGCCGCAATGCAGCAAGGCGTGTCCAACGATGCGTTCTGGGACCTCGCGGCAGGGCGCTGGATGCTCAGCCACCACCAGGTGATTCGCCGGGATGTCTTCTCCTACACCATCTACGGTCACCCCTGGGTCGCCGATGAGTGGGGCTACGAGGTGCTGCTCGCCTGGCTCGTCAAGACCATCGGAGGCGTGACGTTCTGGGTCGTCTCCGCCGGGGCTCTCATCGCCACCATCCTCGTGAGCGTCGCCCGCTCCCGGATGCTCGGCGCGGGGTGGCTCTGGGCGGGGGTGCTCTGTCTGTTCGGGTCGCTGGCGCTGCTCACCGGGCTCTCGCCACGACCACAAGACCTCGGATACCTCTTCCAGGCCGTTGAGCTCCTGGTGCTCGTCGGAGCGCGCCGGGACCGGCGCTGGCTGCTCGCACTGCCGCCACTCTTCCTGCTCTGGGCGAACCTCCACGGGAGCTTCCTCGCCGGTCTCGCCGTGCTGCTGCTCGAAGTCGCGCTCGCTGCGCTCGGGGGCCGGAGCTGGGGCCGCGTACGCATCACTCGGCCGCTGCCGCTCCCCTGGATCGGCACGGTCTCGGTGGCGTCATTGCTCGGCACCTTCGTGAACCCGCACGGGCCGGGGTTGCTCCGCTACGAGATGCACGTCGTGCTCGCTCCGCAACTCGCCAGCTCGATCCAGGAGTGGCAGTCGCCCAACTTCCACAACCTCCTGTTCCTGTTCACCGCCATCGGCCCGGTGGCCGTCCTCCTGGTGGTGCTGGCGCTCACGGACTCCACGTTGGAGCTGTTCGACCTGCTGTTCTTCCTCGCCACCTTCCTCGCCACCCTGCGCGCCGTGCGGTTCATCCCATTGGAGGGCCTCGCCTGGTGGGGCCTCGCTGCGCGTCTCGACATCCTCCGGCACCACGACATCCGCCCGACGTGGCTCACCTGGCCTGTGGCGGCGCTCCTGGCTGTCGCCCTCCTTGGCACACCACATCCGCCGGCCGGGCGACCGGCCACCGGCCTCCCTGTCCGGGCTGCCGCCTTCGTCGAGCACCGGCAAGGTCGCGTCTTCTCCACGTACACCTGGAACGACTACCTGATCTCCCTGGGAGTCCCCGTCTTCGTCGACGGGAGGACCGACCTCTACTTCGGGACTGGCGTGCTCCGGACCTACCTCGCCGTGCGCGACATGACGACGGACCCAGAAGCGGTCTTCGATCGCTACAACGTCCGCTGGGTGATGTGGCCCCCTTCGACGCCACTCGCCATCTTCCTCCGGCACAGCGCCGCGTGGAAGGTTGCCTACCGTGGCAGGTTCGCGCTCGTCTTCGAGGCAACCCCGGCGCGCCGGCCTTCGGGTCGGCGGTGAGCGACCGCGAGCGCCTGTACCCCGACGAGGCCGAGTCGTCGGTGCTCGTGCGCCACTGCGCCGATGCCCGTTTCGTCTGGAACCTCGGTCTGGAGCATCGGAACTTCTGGCGCCGTGGGATGCCGTCGATCTCGGTCTACGACCAGGAGCGGTCGCTCACCGAGGCCCGGAAGCACACCTGGCTCGGCGATGGTTCGTCCCACGTCCAGCACCAGGCACTCCGGGACCTCGACCGGGCGTTCCAGAACTGGTGGAAGAACCCCGGCCACTTCTCCCGCCCAACCTGGCGCAAGGCCGGCGTCCACGAGGGCTTCGCCATCCGGGATCTCTCGG
>JAJYZN010000159.1 GCA_021799915.1 Actinomycetes bacterium | reverse complement strand
GGCGAGGGGGATCGACGCCGACGAGGTGTTCCCGTAGCGGTCGATGACCACGGCCGTACGCTCTTCGGGAATGCCCAGGCGCTGGCATGCGGCCTGGATGATCCGCAAGTTGGCCTGGTGGGGAACAAGGAGGTCCACCTCCGCGGCGCCGAGGCCGGCGTCGGCGAGAGCCCGCTCCGCCGACTCCACCACCACCCGGACCGCCTTGCGGAAGATCTCCTTGCCGTCCATGGAGAGGTAGCCGCCGTGATCGCACTTCAGCAGGTGCCGCAGTGAGCCATCGGCGTTGAGATTCCAGCTCAGCAGATCTCCGTCCCCCGGAACCGGTTCGAGCACGACGGCGCCGGCCCCGTCGCCCACCAGGACGGCCATGGAGCGGTCGTCCCAGTCGGTGATGCGGCTCAACGTGTCGGCCCCGATCAACAGGACCGGACCGGCACCGGCGGCGATCAGCCCGGCGCCGGTGACCAGGCCGTAGACGAACCCCGAGCAGGCGGCATTCACGTCGAAGGCGCCTCCGGTGACGCCCAGGGCGTCCTGCACCGTGGTCGCCGTCCCGGGCACCATGGCGTCGGGGGTCGTCGTGGCGAGGATGACCATGCTCACGTCCGATGCCGACAACCCGGCCGCCTCGAGGGCCCGCCGGCCGGCTTCGGTGGCCAGGCCCGAGGTGGTGCCGCCCACCCGACGCTCCCGGATACCGGTCCGTTCGGAGATCCACGCGTCGCTGGTGTCCAGACGAGCCGAGAGGTCGTCGTTCGTCACGACCTTGTCGGGCACCGAGATGCCGCAGCTCCGAACCTTGATCCCGGTCATCGCGCTCAGCTCCCGGCCACGACGGCGTGGATGCCGACGTACGCGGCATCGCCTTCGATCACCCCGCCGGTGTTCACGGCCACGCCCAGACGGGCGCCGTCGACCTGGCGGGCCCCGGCCCGACCCTTCAGGTGGGAGACCAGCTCGATCATCTGGGCGATCCCCGTGGCCCCGAGAGGGTGCCCCCGGCCGACCAGGCCCCCACTCGGGTTCACCGCCGGACCCTTGCCTCCGATGGCCGTGTCCCCGGCCCACGTGGCCGGTCCGGCGCGCCCGGGAGCGAAGATCCCGAGAGACTCGAGGGAGTAGAGCTCTTCGGCGCTGGTGGCGTCGTGCAGCTCGACCAGATCGAACTCCTCGGGGCCGCAGCCGAATTCCTCCCAGGCGGCCTCGGCCGTACGGGCCAGCCGGTCGTGATAGTCCATCTCCCCGTTCCCCGATCGCCCAACGGAACCGATGATACGCGGCGCGCCGGACGGGGCCGCGCCGTCGCCGGTCAGGACCATGGCCGCGCTCCCGTCGGTGAACGAGCTGCACATGAGCCGGGTGAGCACCCCGGCCACCTGGGGGGAGGTGAGCACCTCGTCCATGGTCACTGCCTGCTGCACCTGGGCCAGAGGGTTCCGGCTGGCGTTGGCCCGGGCCTTCACGGCGGCCGCGGCCACCTGCTCGATCGTCCCGCCCCGCTCTTCCATGTACTGGCGAGCCCAGAAGTCGTTCAGACCCATGAGGATGCTCCCGGCCGGGTTCTCGTCCGGGCGGAACCGGGCGTGCATGTCGGCCCGGTAGTCGGCCGGGAGGCCGTCCTCGATGCCGGCCAGCGTGCCCGCCCGGTCGCCGGTCCACATCTTCTCGGTCCCCACCACCAGGACGGGTCCTGCGCCGGACCTGGCCGCCAACACGCCGAGGTGCATCGCCGAGGTTCCCCCGGCGCACGAGTTGTCCACGTTCACGACCGGGACGTCGCCCAGCCCGGCCTTGCGGAGCCAGGACTGGCCCCGGATGCACCCCTGGTCACAGAGGCGCCCGCCCATGGCGTTGCTGGCGACCACCAGCGAGAGCCGTGCCGGAACGACACCGCTGTCACGCAATGCCTCGTGCACGGCTTGGTAGGCCATCGCCTCGGGAGAGAGGTCCCGCCGGCTCATGTCGGTCATCCCGGTCCCGAGGACGGCCACCGCTCCACTGGTCATGCCGCTACCTCCGTCGGTTCGGCGTGTGGGCCAGAGGGCCAGAACGCGCCACTCGTGCCCTGTGGTACTACCTGCAGTACTACCTCTGGTAGTACACTTAGTAGTACCACTCTGAACTGGGAAAACCCCCCATCTTGGTGGGGGGAACACCTCCCGAGCGACCCGAGATCGCCGATGGGTCGCACCGGTGGCATGAGCCCATGCTATCCAAGCAGCCGGTGGCCGGCGACTTTTTCCGTCCGCGCCGGGAGCGAGAGCGTCGTCACACGCTCCGGGCGGTACCACCAGGGCGGCGTGGTGGGGGGGCGTCGGGCGGCCGGGAGCTAGGCGGGGACGGCGTCGACGACCGCCAGGGTGCACCGAGCCCGGCACACGTCCCGACCGTCGTCGGCGGTCAAGGCGATGTCCCAGACCTGGACGGTCCGACCTCGGCGGACCGGCGTCGCCGTGGCGGTGAGCACCCCCTCCCGCATGGGCCGGAGGTGGCTGGCATTCAGCTCGATCCCGACGACCTGCTTCCCGGGCGGGGCCGAAAGGGCTCCGCCGTAGCTGGCCGCCGACTCCGCCAAGAGGGCCGACACCCCACCGTGGAGGATCCCGTAGGGCTGGTGGACCTTCCAGGTGACCGGCACCTGCAGGACCACCCGATCGGCAGTGGCTTCGACCGTCTCGATGCCGAGCACCGACCCCACCGTGTGCCGGCTGATGGCGTCGAAGTCGATCGGGTCGGGGGTCGCGTCGTGCATCCCGGGGAGCCTACCGGCCACGCTCCTGCCCAAGGACGCCCCGCGGACGTCCCCACGACTGAATGTTCGAGCACCGATACCATCGGCGTGGTGGCACCGGCACCCGAGAGACCGCCGCTCCTCGTCTTCGACGGCGACTGCGCCTTCTGCACCTCGTGTGCCACGTGGATCGCCCGGCGCTGGCCCGAGGGCGAAGGTGCGGCCCGAGCCGTGACTGCCCAGGGGCTCGGGGCCGCCGGGCTGGCCGGCCTCGGCCTCACGCCGGCCCAGGCCGCCGCCGCCGCTTGGTGGATCGACCCCGACGGGCGTTGCTGGCGCGGGCACATGGCGCTGGCACGCTCGTTGGAGGCCGCCGGCGGGATGTGGGGGATCCTCGGGCGGCTCCTCCACTTCGTGCCGGCCCGATGGGTGGGTGCCGGGGTCTACCGGCTCGTCGCCAGAACCCGCCACCGCCTCCCCGGGGGCACGCCCGCCTGCCGCCGTCCCCCCGCACCCGCCGAACGGCCGGGGGGACGGGTCTGAGAGATCAGGTCGGCTTGCCCGCGGGGCACCAGGCGTTCTGGGGCACTCCCTGGCACGGGTTGGGCATGGTCGGCAGTGTCGAGGGGATGGGGGTGAGGACCGGAGCGCTCTTCGACGGGGTCGGGTACTTGTCCTTCGTCGGTGTGCACGTCTGGCCGAAGGCTCCGGCGAAGCCGGTGTCGCACAGGACCTGGTTGATCAGCGAGCTCGATGTGCCGAGCGCCCCGCCGGTTGTGCCGGCCTTGGTGATCGGACCGCACGTCGGCTGGTTCTTCTCCAGTGTCGCCGGGGTGCTCGAAGCCGGGCTCCCGTTTGTGGTCACGTTCCCCGAGTAGCAGTTCTGCGGCTCTGTGCCGAAGAAGGTGATCTGCCCGTAGTCCCCGTTCGTCGGGTTCCCGAAGAAGCCGTTGTGGGTGTAGGTGTTGTTCACCAAGGCATCAGATTTCGGGTCGTAGACGCACGTTGTTGTCAGCAGGGCCACTTTGATGCCGCCCGAACCTGTGCACACCCCCGGTGCGCCCGGCGAGGTGTCGGGGTAAGGGACGAAGAGCGTGCCCCAGGCGCCGTTTGTGGCGAACCGGTTGTCCATGATCGTGTCGTGGGTGGCCCCCGACACGGTCATCCCGGTACCGGTCGGCTGCGCCACGGCGCCGAACCCGGGGGCTGTGGGGTTGTTGTTGTTGTGGTCGTAGTTGTCCATGAATACCCAGCACGATGTGGTGTGCGTGAATGCGCTCACGCCCCCGTCCGGGCAAGTGCCGTTCTGGGGCGGCGGCGGGTCGCCAACGCTCTGGGTATTGGTGTCGAACCCGTCCTCGTTGTTGTCGAACTGGGAGTGGTCGATCACGAAGATCCCCCCCGAGTTCGTCCCCGAGTAGCCGAGGGCGCTGTTCTCCATCCAGGCGTTGTGGATCCAGGCGTCGCAGGCCTGCTGGCAGGCGCCCACGTACATGCCCGAGTCGTCGAAGTTGTTGGCGTAGATCTGGTTCCAGACCCCAGGACCGGCGGAGGTGGAGTCGAAGATGCCGTAGTTGCCGAAGGCCTTGTGTCCGCTCACTGTGCCGAAGAACGTCGAGGTGGCGGTCAGGTAGCTCCCCGAGTACCCGGCCAGGCCGATAGTGCCCGAGCCCGCCCCGCCGTTCCACCAGATCTCGTTCCCGCTTGTGCCCCCCACATGCAAGAAGTTGCAGACGGTGAGGTTCTGGATGCTCACGTTGTCGGCCTGCCAGACCAGGATGCCGTTCCGCCCGATCGGTGAACCTGTCACTGTCGAACCCACTTCCTGGGCTGTGGGCTTGCTACTGCAGGTCGACGTCCCGGGCTTGGTGCCGTCCACGACGGTCGTGTTGCGTGTCATGCCCCGGATGTGCAGGTCGGGAGTGGTGATTGTGACCCCCCCGTACCAGCCCTCGTTCTTCTGTGTCTTGGAAGGCGGTGTCGCCAGTGTCGTGCCGGCCTTGTAGTCCCCAGGCGCGATCAGGATCCAGTCGCCGGGCTTGGCGGCTGTGACGGCGGCCTGGATTGTCGCGTACTGGCCCATGTGGCCGTCGTATGTGCCGACCAGGAGCACCTGTCCACCGGTGGTCGGCCCGACCATCGACAGGGCCACGATCGGCTTGTTGAGCGGCTTGCCGCCCATCGAGCCGTAGAAGTTGGCAGCTCCGAAGTTGAAGGTCCCGCCGTCGGAGGCCACGAGCGTGTAGCCGCCCCCTGTCGGGCTGGCGGCCATGCCCACGATCGGGGCGTTCAGCGCCTTGCCACCCATCGACCCGAAGAACTTCGCGGCGCCGAAGGAGAAGATCCCGCCGTCGGAGGCCACCTCCCAGTACCCGCTCCCTGTCGGGGTGGCGGCCATGCCCACGATCGGGGCGTTCAGCGGCTTGCCACCCATCGAGCCCTGGAACGGCGCGTCACCGAAGGAGAAGATCCCGCCATCGGAGGCCACCTCCCAGTAGCCGTTGCCGGCCGGGGTGGCGGCCATGCCCACGATGGGCTTGTTCAGGGGCTGACCCCCCATCGAGCCCCGGAACCCGGCATCGCCGAAGGAGAAGATCCCCCCGTCGGAGGCCACCTCCCAGTAGCCCTGGCCGTCGGGGGTGGCAGCCATCCCGACCACCGGCTGGTTCAGCGGATGGCCGCCCATCGATCCCTCGAAGGGGGCTGTGCCGAAGGAGAAGATCCCGCCGTCGGATGCCACCTCCCAGTACCCGTTGCTCGAGGGCGTCGCCGCGCCGCCCACCACCGGGGCGTTCAGCGGCTGTCCGCCCATCGACCCGGCGAACTGGGCTGCACCGAAGCTGAAGATCCCTCCGTCGGACGCCATCTCCCAGTAACCCCCGGCAGAGGGCTGGCGGAGGTTCGGGAGCTGGATGGTCTTGGCTCGGGTCGCCCTGGGTTGGGCGGCACCGGCACCAGCACCGGCTTGTGGCGCGACGAGAGCCACGCTGGCGAGCGCTCCGGCGAACAGCGCGGCCAGCGCTCCCCGGCTGATGACGAACAGAGATCGACGGGCCATGGCTCCCCCTCGGGCGTGGTCTGGCCGGTTCACCCCGGCCGGCGGTTACGAGCTATCCGTCGGCGAACGTAGCCCACCGGGCACGGGCGGTGCACGTTGGGTGCGTCGGTGCCGGTGCCGTCGCCGTCGTCGGTGCCGGTGTCGCCGGTGTCGGTGTCGGTGAGGCCGAAGTCGGGCAGGGTGGAGGCATCGAGAAGTGGCCGCGAGGTAGGAGGTAGAACGTGGGGGACGGGGCTGTAGCTCAGCGGTCAGAGCAGGGGACTCATAATCCCTCGGTCGCAGGTTCGATCCCTGCCAGCCCCACTCCGAGGTCTTCACGTTTTGGCGGGGACCCACTTCACGTTTCGAGCTGTCGTCATCGTGCCAGCCGGGTGTGACGCGCCTCACCGAGCGTCGGACTGGCCACCTGAGCGCAGATCAGCATGCCGACTACGAGGAGTGGCGCGCCACCGCCAAGCGATTGCGCTCCCTCGTCGCCGAGCTCGAGGCCCTCGGCCTCCACGTCGCAGAGACCGATCTGCGTTGGGAGCATTGGGCGGAGCCCCCATGCGCCCCCTGCTTCGCCCCGTGTGGGCGCCGGGCGCTCGTGCCGTGGCTGGGGCTCACGGGTTCTGCTTTGTGGCCG
>JAJYZN010000158.1:6022-6450 GCA_021799915.1 Actinomycetes bacterium | reverse complement strand
GTTCCCCACCGCACCAGCGCCTCACATGCCAGAGCTGGCCGACGGGAAGCCCTCACTGGTTGCCGCTGAGCGCCTCTACGAGGATCGGTGGATGTTCCACGGTCCGGCGTACCAGGGGGTCAGCGAGATACGGTGCATGAGCGAGGCCGGGATCGACGGAGTTCTCCGGGCAGGGAGAGCTCCGGGGATGCTCCTCGACAACGCCGGTCAGCTGATGGGCCTGTGGGTGATGCTCTGGCACGAGCAGGATCGGCTGGCGCTGCCGACCTCGATCGACCAGGTCGAGCTCTTCGGGCCGACTCCCCACCATGGCGAGAAGCTCCGCGCCGCGGTCAGGGTGACGGGCACTGACGACTCGGCGGTCCGAGCGGACATGGAATTGGTGAGCGACGGCCAGGTGTGGTGCCGGATCAGGGGCTGGGAAGATC
>JAJYZN010000158.1:0-6012 GCA_021799915.1 Actinomycetes bacterium | reverse complement strand
GGTCGAGGTGTGGAGTCGGACGCCGTCGGCTGGCCGGTGCTCGTCTGGCCCGAGCACAACGGGCTCGCCGAGCCCGGCGCGGGTGGCTGGCTCCTCGCCGAGGAGCACTGGCGCTCCTCGGCCTCGCGCGAGCTCATGATGCGCCGCTATCTCTCTCAAGATGAGCAGGTGCGGTACGCATCACTTCATCCGAGAGCACAGCGCCTCTACCTCCTCGGTCGCATTGCCGCCAAAGACGCTGCGCGCCGCTGGTTGTGGGACCGCGGTGCTGGACCGATCTGGCCGCTTGAGGTGACCGTGAGCAACGACCCATCCGGACGCCCGATCATCCACGCTCCCGGTGACGCCCGGCTGTCCGTCTCGATCTCGCATACGCCGTGGCTTGGCGTCGCTCTCGTCGACGAGGACCGGCCGGTCGGCATCGACGCCGAACGAGTAGAGGAGCGACCTGCACAATTCGCCACGACGGCGTTCAGCGACGACGAGCTGCGCCTTCTCTTGGAGGGAATCGATGCGGCCACACACCCTCGCCTGCTCACCACTGGGTGGGCAGTGAAAGAGGCCCTGGCCAAGTCGAGGGGAGACGGGCTCGGGGGACGGCCGAAGGACATCTCGATCACCGAGTGCTCGGGAGGATCGTTCGTCGTCGACGGGCGCTTGGTGACAACGGCGCTGCGCGACGGTGTCGTGATCGCGTGGACCAACGGATCGTGGAGGTGAGCGTGACATGAGGGGTGACAGCAGTCCAGAGCTGGTGCTCGAGGCGGTGACGGCGATGATCGGCACCGTCGTCGGGGAGGACTACCTGCTCGGTCTCGAGGTCGGTATGGACACCTCCTTCGACCAGGACCTGGAGATCGAGAGCATCGAGTTCGTCGCCTTGTCCGAGAAGCTCATGGAGCACTATGGAGAGCAGGTCGACTTCGTCGCGTGGTTGGGAGGCATGGAGCTCGAGGAGATCATGGGCCTCACTGTGGGCCGCCTCGTGGACTACATCGTCTCGTGCACTGGCGCCTGAGATGCCGAACGCGCGTGCCAACGACATCCAGCTCTTCTACCAGCGCCTCGGAGCTGGCAGCCCGACGATCGTGTTCATCCATGGGCTGGTGATGGACAACCTGTCGAGCTGGTGGTACACCGTGGCCAATGCTGCTGCGGGCGTTGCCGACGTGGTGTGCTACGACTTGCGCGGCCATGGCCTCTCCGAGCGCCCGGAGTCCGGCTACTCGGTTGCCGACAGCGTCGACGATCTGGTGGGACTGCTCGACACGTTGGCAATCGACCACCCAGTGCACCTGGTGGGCAACAGCTACGGCGGGGTGGTCGCGCTCGCCACTGCCGTGTCCCATCCCGAGCGGGTGGCAGGAATGATCCTCGTCGAAGTGCATGCGGCGGTGGAATCGCTGCGCCCCCGGTCGCGTCGCCAGCTCGCCGAGGGCCTGGACCTGGCGGGATTGGTCCTCGACGACCAGGACGTGAACCAGTGGCTCGAGAACCTCGGCGGCCGGAAGCTCAACCGCATGGCGGCGTCGGCCAAGGCCCTTATTTACGGGACGACCTTGGTGGGGGACTTGCGAGAGTCGCCGGCGTTCAAGGAGGTCGACCTCCAAGGTGTGAGCTGTCCGGTCAAGATGGTGTTCGGCGAGCACTCGGACATCCTGGACCGCGCGGAGCTCCTCTCACGTGTCCTGCCCAATGCCGATCTTCGAGTGATCGAAGGTGCGGATCACTCGGTCCTCATGGGGGCGACGAGCGAAGTGCGAGCCCTCGTACTGGACTGGGTGAGGGCACATCGACCGGAGCTGCAGGAGACCGAGTGGCGCGCATCCTGATCGTCGTGCCACCGCTCACCGGTCATGTCAACCCGACGATCGCCGTGGCCGATTCGCTTGCAGCTGCCGGGCACGACGTGGCGTGGGTCGGCAGCACGTCCGTCCTCAGGCCGATCCTGCCTTCCGGTGCGGTTGTCCTCGAAGCGGGCGACGGGATCACCGGGGACGTCATTGCCGATATGCGGCGGCGATCAACCGGTCTTCGAGGCGCGTCGGCGCTCCAGTTCTTGTGGGAGGACTTCCTGTGGCCGCTCGCCACCGCCATGGTGCCCGACGTCGATGCCGCGGCTGACCGATTCGAACCTGACGTGCTGTTGGTCGACCAGCAGGCACTGGCCGGGGCAATTGTGGCTCGGCGGAGGTGCATACCGTGGGCGACGTCGGCCACCACGTCGGCTGAGCTGGTCGATCCGCTGGCCGGGCTTCCCAAAGTCGGCAAGTGGGTGAGTGACGGGTTGGCGCGCCTGGCAGAACGCCATGGCCTCGGGGCGTGGGACGGACCTGACCTCCGGTTCTCCGAGCACTTGGTCCTGGTGTTCAGCGTCGAAGAGCTCAGCGGGCCCCTGGCTGCCCCGCCGGGTGCGGGGCCGGTCGCGCCAGTCGGGCCGTCACTGCCGGCACCCGGATCGGCGGACCGCAGGTGCGCCGATCCTGCTCTGCCGGATGGTTGGTCGACGGGGGACGTTCCGCGCCTCCTGGTGAGCCTGGGGACGGTCAACGAGGGGGTAGGGGGTCGGTTCTTCAGAGTTGTCGTCGAAGCACTCGAGGACGCAGAGGTGCGGGCGCTGCTCGTCGCACCTTCCGAGGTGATCGGTCAGCGGCCCGAGCACCTCGTGGTCCGAGCCTTCGTACCGCAATTGAGCGTCCTGGCCCACACCGACGCGGTGGTGAGCCATGGTGGTCAGAACACCGTCTCTGAGACCCTGGCCCACGGCCTTCCGATGGTCTTGGCACCCATCCGAGACGACCAGCCGATCATCGCCGAGCAGGCGGTGAGGGCGGGTGTGGCTCGTCGGGTCCGCTTCGGACGGGTGCGAGCGCCCGAGCTACGCCAAGCAATCGGATCGGTGCTCGAAGAGACGCACTACAGGGATGCGGCACAGAAATTGCAACAGGCCTGCTCGGCGGCCGGCGGGGCCGCCGCCGCCGCCGCTCGCCTGCTGGAGCTCGCGTCGTGACTCACCTCGCGACGTGGGACTGGGTGTGGTGGATCCTGGCCATCGGGGCCTTGGGCAATGCGATCCGGCTTCGGCGCCGCTGTACCGCTCTCTCGCGCGTCTCCGCCTCACCAGCGGCGCACCCGGCGAACGCCGGCGGCGGGGACGGGACCATTGCTCCAGGGGTTGGTTCCAGCGGGGAGGCATGTCACCCCGAGTGGGTCTGGCACGAGGCCGGCAGTCTCGAGATCCCGCCTTCAGTGCGGCGCCAGGTGGAACAGCATGCTCGCCACGAAGGGCTCGATGTCGTCGACGTCGTGCCAGGTCGTCTTGGGGTCGAAGCGGCGATGGCGCTCTTGAGGGTCGTCGATCCCCGGACGTTCCGAAAGCGCCGCCTCGCACTGGGAGCGACCGCCGGTACCGCAGTGGTCGTGTCGACCGGTGTCGAAAAGCGGCTTGGGATGGCTTCCGAGTCCCACGGCCCTCTCCGGGGTCCGGGTGACCTGCATCGCCGCAGCGCGCAGTACAAGCGCTACGCCCCGGCGACGACCGATCTGGTGGTGGTCGACGGGCTGGCGGCACGGCGCCTCACGCCGGCAGAGACGAAGGCACTGATGCGTGCCAGGTTTGGCGCAGTGTGGCCGCTTGCCATCGTGATCCCTGCCGGACTCTACGTACTGCTCGGGGTGGGCATCGCCGTGACCTGGCTGTGGGGGCTCGTGGCGCTCGCCTGCTGGTGCGTCCAGCCGGTTCTCACGTTCGCCGGCACCCCGATCCGGCCGGTCGACCTGTGGTACCGGCCGCTGCTCCGCTGGCTGCTCGGGCCCATCGAGCTGGTTCGCATCGCAACCGCTCGATCGAAAGACGAGACGGTGGCGACCTCCTCGAATCGGGTGGACGCACGCGCGTTGCGCCCGGTCTACGAGGAGCTACTGGCCGGTGGCCTGGACCGCTTCTTCGAAGCGCCGCGGCCGGATTGTCCCTTGTGCGGATCGCACCGCCTCGAAGTCGAGGTGAGGACGCCTGACCTCCTCCAGCGCAAACCTGGGGAATTCGTACTGACCAGATGCGAGGACTGCAGCCATGTGTTCCAGAACCCGCGACTCTCGCTCGAAGGGCTCGACTTCTATTACAAGGACTTCTACGACGGACTGGGAGAAGAGCAGCTCGAGCTCGTGTTCGGCTCTTCCGACACTTCCTACCGGGGACGTGCGGCAATGCTGGATGGCCGCCACCAGCCGCGACGCTGGCTGGACGTGGGCGCGGGGCACGGGCATTTCTGCCTGATCGCTGCCGAGCACTGGCCGGACACCTGCTTCGATGGTCTCGACATGAGCGCGAGCATCGAGGAGGCAGCGCACCGGGGGTGGGTGCAACGAGGGATCCGCGGGATGTTCCCCGAGGTGGCCGGAGAGTTGACCGGGCATTACGACGTGGTGAGCATGCACCATTACCTGGAGCACACCCGCGACCCGATGGCAGAGCTCGACGCCGCGCTGGACGTCCTCGAACCCGGCGGTTACCTCCTCATCGAATTGCCCGACCCCGACTCCATATACGGCCGCTTGCTGGGCAAGTACTGGGTCCCGTGGTTCCAGCCCCAGCATCAGCACCTTCTGTCCCTTGGAAACCTGGAGAAGGCGGTACGAGCGCGCGGCATGAGCGTGGAGGCAACCGAACGCGGTGTCGCGTCGCAGCCGGTCGACCTGCTCTTCGGAGTCTGGCTCCTCGTGAACCGCCTGGCGCCGGCCCCCGACCTTCCCTGGCGCCCGCCCAGCCGTTGGTACGACCATCTCCGGCGCGACGTCGTCTTCGTGGCTGCACTGCCGTTCTTCCTGCTTGCGTTCCTCTGCGACCAGGTCCTCGCCCTGGTGATACGGCGGCGCCGACGCTCGAACACCTACCGCCTCCTGGCTCGCTCTGCCCTGCTCCCAGAGCCGGTAGTGTCTGGCCCGGTGCAGGCCAGGTGATCACGGCTCCCAGGGGAACGGTTTCCCGGCGACGGCTCGGCGGTATCGACCTGGTGCTCGTCGGGGTCAGCATCCTCCTCTCGCTGATTGGCGCAGTCATGGTGTACACGGCGACGCGCGGCACGCTTCTCGCGACAGGGATCAGCCCGACTTACTTCTTGAAGCGCCAGCTCGTCTGGGTTGCTCTCGGGCTGGTGGCCATGGTGGTCATGAGCATCAACGACTACCGGAGGCTCGAGCCGATCGGCATGTTCGTGTACGGGGCCTTCGTGTTCCTCCTGGTGGCGGTGCTGGTTCCCGGCATCGGCAAGCACGCGCTCGGTTCCCAGAGATGGTTCAGCCTGGGCCCTCTCCAGCTCCAGCCTTCTGAGTTCGCCGTCCTGGCCCTCATCGTCGGGTTGGCGACGTTCTGCTCTCGGCGCCGGGAGGGTTTGACCTGGTCCGACGTGATCAAGGCCTTGGTGATGGGGGGAATTCCCATCGCCCTGGTGATTGCCCAGCCTGACCTGGGGACCGGCATCATCATGGCCATCGTCCTTTTGGTGATGCTTGCGGTCGCCGGACTTCCGACTCGGATCCTGGTGGTCCTGATCGTCGCCGCGGTCGTGGTCGTGGTGGGTGCCCTGGAGCTCGGATTGCTGCACCACTACCAGATCACCCGGATCACGTCTTTCCTGCACCAGGACACAGCAAACCCGAGCAAGGCGCTGCAGACATCGCTCTACAACCTCACCCAGGCCAAGAACGCGCTCGGGTCCGGCGGTCTCTTCGGGACCGGCCTCCTCCATGGTGCCCAGACCAACCTCGGCTACGTTCCCGAGCAGCAGACCGACTTCATCTTCACCGCGGTCGGAGAACAGCTCGGCTTCGTCGGCTCGTCGGTCGTGCTCTTGCTACTCGGGGTCGTGGCATGGCGGATGCTCCGTTGCGCGCAGCTGGCTCGCGACTCCTTCGGACGACTGGTGTGCGCGGGTATCTTCACGTTCTTCGCTTTCAGCGCATTCGAAAATGCCGGGATGTCGATGGGGATCATGCCCATCACGGGGATCCCGT
>JAJYZN010000157.1 GCA_021799915.1 Actinomycetes bacterium | reverse complement strand
GAGCGGTCGCGGCGTCGATCATCACCCCGCCGAGGTTGGCGGCGCCCTCTCCTGCGTCCTCGGCGCTGGCGACCGCCTCGACGACGGCGCGAGCCCGCTCGGTCTCCTCGGCGGTCGGTGAGAACACTTCGTTGGCGATGGGGACTTGGCTCGGGTGGATCGCCCACTTGCCGACGGCCCCGAGCGTGGACGCCCAGGTCGCCTCCCGGCGATAGGCGGCGTCGTTGCGGAAGTTGGCGAACGGTCCGTCGATGGCATCGAGGCCGTTGGCCCTCGCTGCCACGATCATCCGGTTCCTGGCGTAGTGCCACATGTCGCCGGGGTACCGGTCCGCCGCGTCGCCGATGTGCCCGGTCCGGATCCCCTGGGAGGCCGAGAGGTCACCCACCCCGAGGATCAGGGCCTCCAGTCGGCTCGAACACCCGGCGATCTCCTCCACCCGGGCCAATGCCTCCGTCTCCTCGATCAAGACCTCGATCCCGATGCCTCCGGCCCGAAGGCGGAGCTTGGCCTCCAGCTGGTCGAGGAGCGTCTCGACGAACCAGATGTCGCGTGGCGCCTTCACCTTGGGCACGATCAACAGGTCGAGCGCCCCCTCGGCCCCGGTCACCACGTCGACCACGTCGTCGTGGCACCAGGGGGTGTGGGTGCCGTTCACCCGGACCGCCCTCGTCTTGGTTCCCCAGTCCAGCCCGGTCAGGGCTTGGACGATCAACGGTCGGGCTCCGGGCTTCTCGGCCGGGGCCACCGCGTCCTCGAGGTCCAAGAACACGAGGTCGGCGTCGCTCTGCGCCGCCTTCGCCATCATCCGTTCGCTCGTGCCCGGGGTCGAGAGCTCCGAACGGCGGAGCCGGAACGGCCTGCTCATCGGTCCCTCCCTTCCAGCTCGGCCAGCACCTCTTCAGTGTGCTCGCCGAGCTTCGGCGCGCGCCGGTGGACGGAGGACGGGGTCGCGCTGAAGTGGATCGGCGGCGCCGGGAAGACGCCCGGGCGAGGGCTTCCCGGGTGCTCGACGGCAACGAACATCCGACGCGCCTGCAGGTGCGGGTCGGCAAAGAGATCGGGCGCCCGATGAACAGGGCCGACGGGGACCGTGCCGCCCAGTTCCTCGAGCACCTGTCCGGTGGTGCGAGCGGAGGTCCACTCGGACATGACCGCACGCACGAACCCGGCGTTGGCCACCCGCTCACGGTTGGTCCGGGTCCGATCGTCGTCGATGAGGTCGGGCCGCCCGATGACCTCGCACAGGCGCTGCCAATGGTTCGGGGTCGGTGCCGCGATGGCACAGAGCCCGTCGGCGGTGGGGTAGAGGTCGAAGGGAGAGAGCTGGGGGTGGCTGTTGCCGACTGGTTCGGTGACGAAGCCGGCATACGAGTACCGGTAGACGGCGGCCTCGCAGAGGGCGACGAGTGCGTCGTAGAGCGCCAGGTCCATGAACTGCCCTTCTCCGGTGGCCCGGGCGTGGTGCACGGCGGCCACGATGCCGAGGGCGGCGACCGTCGCCGGATAGAGGTCGCCGATGCTCGGCCCGATGCGCACCATCTGGCCGTCGGTGGTCCCGGTCATGGAGACGGCGCCACTCATCGCCTGGGCCACGACGTCGTAGGAGGGCCACTCGGCGTAGGGGCTCGCTCCGGTGCGCGGGTCACCGAATCCGCGTATGGCCGCGTAGACGAGCCTCGGATTGCGCTCGTGGAGCTGCTCGTAGGAGAGCCCGAAGCGGTCCATCACCCCGACCCGGTAGTTCTCCACCAGGACATCGGCGCGGTCGACCAGTTCGAGCAGGATCGTCCGGTCCTGCTCCTCGGCCAGGTTGAGCACGATCCCCCGCTTGTTGCGATTGATGCTGGCGAAGTACCCGCCGAATGCCCGTTCGGCGTCTTCTTCCATGAACGGGCCCCCGAATCGAGGAATGTCGCCTTGGGGGGGTTCGACCTTGATCACGTCGGCCCCGAGGTCGCCGAGGAGCATGGTGCAGAAGGGACCCGCCAGGGCCTGGGTGAGGTCCACCACCCGGACGCCGCGGAGGGGCCCGGTCGGTTCGCCGGCCATGGGGGCGGCAGACCTGTGGAGCAACCGGTGGTCGTCCGCTCTTGCGCTCATCGGGTCCCCCAGTGGCTCCGCCGCTTGATCAGCACCGACCGCTCGCCTTCGAACACCACAACCCCGTCCTGGTTGACCCCCCAGTGGCGGAAGGTCACGACGCCGGCATCGTCCCGGTCGGCCGGTCCCACGGATAGCACCTCGCTGTAGGCCGAGATCGAGTCGCCATGGTGCACGGGGGCCCGGAACCGGAGGTTGTCCAGACCGAGCTCGGTGAGGGCGTTCTCCGCGGTGTCTTGGCTGGCGAGCCCGATGGTTACCGAAGCGGTGAGCAACCCGAACACGACCCGGCCCGATCCGAGCGGCGATCCGCTGAGGTAGTGCTCGTTCCAGTGGGCCTGCGCGGTGTTCATCACCAGCTTCGCCAGCATCGCCCCCTCGAGCTCTCCGATCGTGGCCGCCCGAACATGTCGAACGCGACTCCCAACCTCGAAGTCCTCGAAGTACGCGGCATCGCCGGTCAGCCGGGCGGTCTCACTCACGTCCGGCCGGCTCGCATCGCGACGAGATTGGTGCGGGTGTAGTCGACGACGACGTCGCCGTGCTGGTTTCTCCCCTCGGTTCGCCAGGTGACGGTGCCCATCCTGGGGCGGCTCTGGGAGGGTCGCTTGGCCACCACTTCGGAGGAGGCCGTCAGCGTGTCGCCAGGGTAGACGGATCGGTGGAACCGACACTGCTCCAGGCCGAGGAAAGGGCCGCCGGCCTCGCTTAGGTCCTCGACCGACAACCCCACGACGGTGCAGAGGACCAGCATCGGGTTGACCACGACGTCGGGATGGTTGTGGCCGCGGGCGAATTCGGCGTTGAGGTACATGGGGCTCCAATGGCAGGTGGCCGTGGTGAACAGGGAGTTGTCCCCGGCCGTGACCGTCCGGCCCCAGTGGTGCTCGAATCTCTGACCGACCTCGAAGTCCTCGTAGAGGTGGCCGCGCCTCGCGAGGGCAAAGGCGCCGGGGTCGAAGTCGCTCACCGTCGTCGACTCGTCATGGCCGGCCGGAGCGCTCGCGGTCCGAGAACTCCGACACCGCAGTGACGAGGGGCGGTGCTCATCGGGTTTTCCTGTTCGGCAGGCATCTCGCGTGCCAGCTCCTCGGTTGCCTCTCGACGGAATGTCCTACGATAGGGCGACCGTGGACCTGTTGCCCGCCGCTCCATCGTCGATCCCGGCGGCCTATGCCACCGAGGAGCGACTCGCCATTCGGGACCTCGCCCGCGAGTTCGCCATGCGAGAGGTTCTGCCGGCGGCCAATGAGCTCGACCCGGTCCAGGGCCTGATCCCGGAGCGGATCCGGACCCAGATGGCTGAGATGGGGTTCTTCGGGATCCTCATCCCCGAGCGCTACGGGGGTCTCGGGCTCGGCCTGTTCGAGTACTGCCTGGTGACCGAGGAGCTCGCTCGCGCGTGGATGAGCGTGGCCAGCATCATCGCCAGGGGCAACGGGCTCGGTGGCGGGTTCAGCGAGGCGCAACGAGAGGAGCTGTTGCCCAAGGTGGCTCGCGGCGAGTGGCTCGGAGCGTTCGCCCTGTCGGAGCCCGATGCCGGCTCGGACATCGCCTCGATTCGGACGAGGGCCGAGAGAGACGGTGACGACTGGCTGATCAACGGCCAGAAGATGTGGTGCACATTCGCCGACCAGGCGGACTTCTTGATCGTCGTGGCTCGGACGACCCCCTTCGACCCGACGAACCGGCACGCCGGGATCCGAAACTTCTACGTCCCCAAAGAGCGCGACGGCTTCCCCCCGGGGATCAGCGGCAACCCGATCCGCAAGATCGGCTATCACGGCTGGAAGACCTGGGAGCTCTCGTTTAGCGATCTCCGAGTGCCCGGTGACGCCTTGCTGGGGCAGGAACGACCCAGCGGTGATTCGAACTCGGGGTTCAGAAATGTCAGCCGCGGGCTTTCCAGTGCTCGAGTCCACACGGCCGCCCGGAGCATCGGGCTGGCACGAGGGGCACTCGAAGACTCGATTGGCTACGTGCAGCAGCGTCGGCAGTTCGATCGACCGATCGGGGAGTTTCAGGCCATTCGATTCAAAATTGCCAAGATGGCCGCGGAGGTCGAGTCCTGTCGAGCGCTCATGTACCAGGTTGCCGCCGATGCGGAGGTTGGGCGCCAGGTCGATGCCCAGGCTTCGATGGTGAAGTACCTGGCCAGTGAGATGGCGGAACGGGTGACCAGCGAAGCGCTGCAAATTCACGGAGGAGCGGGCTACACCACCGATCTGCCCATCGAACGGTACTGGCGCGACGCGCGGTTGACCAAGATCTTCGAAGGGACCTCGGAGATTCAGCTGCGGATCATCTCGGACCGGCACCTGCCCCGCTGATTCTGATCAGCTCGGGTCGGCTACTCCTCGACGATTTCTATCGCGTACTCCGGGCAATTGTCGACAGCGAGCCTCGCCGCTTGCTCGAGATGCTCGGGTACGACGTCGACCTTGACTGATGACAGCCCGTAGTCGTCGACGTCGAACAGATCTGGGGCCAGTCCGATGCATCGGGAGTGACCTTGGCATTTGTCAGGGTTGACGCGGATTCGCATGAATGATCCAGGGTGGGGGCCGGTCAGAACTCTACGGGCAAGACGCGTGGTCCCCGGACCTGGCCGCCAGCCCAGGTCACCTCTTTGGGGTTGGAGAGCCGGAAGTCGGGAATCACCTTCAGCCACTCTTCCACGGCCACTTGGAGCTCCATGCGAGCGAGGTTCGAACCGGCGCACCGATGGATCCCCGCTCCGAACGCCAGGTGGCGGTTGTGCTTTCGGCCAAGGTCGACGCTCTCTGGCTCCTCGAACGCCTCGGGGTCCCGGTTGGCGGCCGAGAAACTGAGAAGTACCTTGTCCCCGGCCTGCATGGGGCAACCCTGGTACTCGACGTCTTCGGTCACGACTCGGGCCATGGTCACCGGTGAGTACGCCCTGAGCAGCTCCTCAATCGCGAGGGGCATGATCTCGGGCTCGGTGACCAAACGCTTCCGGTCCTCGGGGTTGGTCGCCAGATGCCAGAGGGAGGAGCCGATCGAGCTCCACGTGGTGTCCACGCCGGCGATGAGCAGGAGCACCACCATGCCGAGGATGACACCGTCTCCCACCGGCTCACCCTCGACCTCGGTTTGAAGGAGCGACGAGATCAAGTCGTCGCCCGGCTCCTTCTTGCGCAATTCGAGCTGATCGAGAAAGAACTGGACCAGTGCCCCGTTGGTGTCGCTGCGCTTCTCCGGGTTCTCGGCGAACTCGAGGACGTCGCGCACCCACCCGGTGAAGGTGTCAGACATCTCCTCTGGAACTCCGAGGATGTGGGCGATCACCCGAACCGGGATCTGCTGGGCGTAGTCGACCGCAGCGTCAGCATGGCCCGAGGACGAGAAGCGACTGAGCAGCATCTCGCAGATGCTCCTCGTCATCGGGATGTAGCTGGAAACGCGGCGATGGGAGAACCAGGGGAGGATCAACCGTCGAGTCCACGTGTGCAGAGGCGGGTCGGCCGAGATCGGCGGCAACCCGTACTCGAGGGGGTCCTCGCTCTCGTCCAACTCCTCCCCGTCGGGGGGTTTGAACGGAATGACACCCACGTCACTCGAGCTGAAGTGCGCGATGTCGTGGGCGATGGAGTTCACGTCCTCGTAGCGGGTTGGCAACCAGGTCCGACCTCGGCGGGTCGTGTGGGCAATCGGACAACTCGTCCGCAACTGGTCCCAGATCGGGAAGGGGTCCTTGACATAGGCGGGATCCAGGACATCGAAGTCCGTCTCCCACTCGCTGACCGGGTTCGTCGTCATGTGACTCCGTCGGTGATCATCCCGGATTCCAAACCGGGTTCCTCTGTCTCATGCATCGTAGTCGGGCCGCTGCTTGGCCATGGTGTCCGCCGGCACGGCTCGACGAGGGGTTCAGCAGAGCCTGCGTCGCGCCGCGGCGACAAGGGCCCGATCCTGGTCTCCGGAGCTACTTGAAGACGAGGGTTCCGTCGTCGAGGTCGGCGCCGGGGAGGACCTCCTTTTCGACGGAGTACTCGTGCAGCAGCCGCCAGGGATCGCGGTCCCCTTGCCTCGGCAACAGGTGCAAGGAGCGGGTCAAGTATCCGGGGTTGAAGTTCTCGGGGTCGACCCAAGGTCCGAGCGTGATCGTCGAGTCCTCAGGTCGAAGGGCCGGAGTCACCATCGTCGCGCCGAGCGACTCGAGGTGCCGGAGCAGGCGGCACACGAAGTCGCTGATCAGGTCGGCTCGCAACGTCCAGCTCGACCGGAAGTACCCGAACACGTACGCGAGGTTTGGCACCCCGGTGAACATGATTCCCCGGTAGGTCACCACATCGGAGAAGTCGACTGCCTCGCCGTCGACCAAGAAGTCGATGTCACCGAGCACG
>JAJYZN010000156.1 GCA_021799915.1 Actinomycetes bacterium | reverse complement strand
GCCGCCCGCATGACGGCAGAGGTCATCGCTGTCTGCAGGCTGCTGTTCTCGCCGGAACCTGTCAGTTTCCAGGGAACCCACTACCGCTTGCGGGACGCGGTCAACCGACCGGCACCGTGCCGCCCTGGGGGGCCCCTGCTCTTGGCCGTGTTGACGCCGGGGGACGGTACGTCGCCGCTCGCAGGAGCAGGACAGGAGCCAGACCGATCGAGCGTGCCAGGGGACCCGGACGCGTGGGTGGTCTCGGGGGACCCGGACGAGGTTGCCACTGCCTGCGACGGGCTCGACCGGGCACGGGCAGGAGGGCTCGACCGGGCACGGGCAGCCGACCAGCCCCCTGCCAAAAGCCGCCCCTCGGATGCCCCCGGAGGTCCCGGGCGCTCCAGGCCCGGTGTCGTGTGGAGAGGGGCCCTCCCTCATCCAGGGCGATGCGCCACCCTGGTCGCAGACCTCCGTGACGCCGGAGCCGACGGGATGATCGTGCGTCTCGCCGGCGGCGACGTACCGTCCCCCGAGGCAGTCGTCGCGGCGGCTCGCCTGCTCGTTCCGCTCCTCCGGCGCCGGGAGACCAGTCGACGGTGAGCCAGACGGTGTCCAACCCAGCACATGGGGCGACGGCCTCGGCCAGTGCAGGGGCACGCGGTGACGGGTCGTCGAATGCGGTCACCGGGCGCTACCTGCCGGCCCTCGACGGCTTGCGTGCCCTCGCTGTTGCCGCAGTCGTCGCGTACCACCTGAACTTGGGCTGGGCATCGGGGGGGTACCTCGGCGTCGACCTGTTCTTCGTCCTCTCGGGGTTCCTCATCACCAGCCTGCTGCTGGAGGAGTGGGTGAGCACCGCCCGCGTCAAGCTCTCGGCCTTCTGGGCTCGGCGCGCTCGACGCCTGCTCCCCGCGCTGTTCCTCCTCCTGGCGGCGATCGGCGTGTTCGTCGTCCTCTACGGCCGGTTCGGTCCCCCCGGCTCGGCCGCCCAGATCGATCTGTCCGGGTTGAGGGGCGACGCGCTCGCCACGTTGTTCTACGTCGCCAACTGGCACGCGATCTTCGCCCATCAGTCGTACTTCGCGCAGTTCGCCTCCCCCTCCCCGTTGGAGCAGACCTGGTCGCTCTCGATCGAAGAGCAGTTCTACCTGATCTGGCCCCTCGTCCTCCTCGCCATCCTCGCCGTCGGCCGCGGTGCGTGGCGCAAGGTCGGGCTGGCCGTGACGGTGGTGGGCGCCCTCGGATCGTCGGCCCTCATGGCGCTCTTGTACCACGAGGGGGCAAACCCGAACCGCCTGTACTTCGGCACCGACACCCACATGTTCGACCTGCTGGTCGGGGCCAGCATCGCCATGGTGGCGGCGTCGCGGCCCCAGCCGGGCCCGAGGGCCCGCCGGGTGCTCCATGCCGCCGCGCCCGTGTCGGCGGCGATCCTCGCCGTGTGCTGGGTCACGGCCGGAAAGTCCACAGGCCTGCCCCGGAGCTGGATGTTCGACGGGGGGTTCCTCCTGTGCGCCGTGCTGGCCGGTGTGGTGGTGGCCGACGTGCGCCAGCTGCACGCCGGCCCGCTGGCCAGAGCGCTGTCGGTGTCACCGCTGCGCTGGATCGGCAGGATCTCCTACGGCATCTACCTGTGGCACTGGCCGATCATCGTCTACTTCACCCAAGCGCGGACCGGGTTGGGCCAGCCCTGGCTGGACCTGGCCCGCATCGCGCTCACCTTGGTGCTGTCCAGCGCCAGCTACTACCTCGTGGAGCTCCCTTTGCGCCGCCACCGGTTCTCGGGGTGGCCGAGGTTTGCCATCGCACCGGCGGCAGGGGTGCTCACCGCGGCCGTGGTGGTCGTGGCGACCATCCCAGCCGTGGTCGTGCCGTCGAGCGCGGCGTCGGCGACGGCCGCGGTCCCCGTTGCCGGAGCGCGCAAGATCCCCGGCGCCGGCGGCTTCGAGGGCCAGGTGCCGATATCGGTACCGCCGTTCGATCATGCCCACCCGCTGCGGGTGGCGGTGTTCGGCGACTCGGTGCCCAAGGTCGCAGAGCCGGGGATCGCTGCCGCGCTCGGCGCCACCGGAGCGGTGACCGTGACCAACGCCGCCGACACAGGCTGGGGGCTGAACCGGGCACTGCCGACATACACATGGCGCACCGGCATTCCTTCCCTCATCGCCGGGGACCGCGCCCAGATCGTCCTGGCGACGTGGAGCTGGGACGATAGCTGCACGCCGGGGGAAGCCGACTACCGGACGTACACATGCGCGCTCCAGCGGCCCAAGGCGTTCACCCACCTCCTCGAGACAGCCATCGGCCTCATGCTCGGGCCGGGGCGGGCGGACGGGGTGATCTTCATGGAGTTCCCGCCGACCGGCCCCGTCATCGCGACGAACCAGGCGCAGGCAGAAGCAGCCGACGCCACACGGGCGGCCGGTGAGGCGGCGTTCACCCGGATCGTGAAGTCGATGCCGGCCCGGTTCCCGGGCAAGGTGATGTACCTGCCGGTCGCGACATCGGTGCTCCTCAACGGGAAATTCACGGATTGGCTGCCCCCCCCGACCGATCCGAAGGCGCCGAAGAGCGAATGGGTGAGGGTCCGCAAGGTGGACAACGTCCACTTCTGCCCTGCCGGCGCGGCCCGTTACGCCGACGCGATCCTGGCCGACATGACCCAGATCTTCCACCTCCCGCCCGCAGCACCCGGATGGGCCACGCAGAGCTGGACCAAGGACCAGATCTACAACACACCGCCGGGCTCGTGCCCCGACGACCACCCCCCGGGATAGCAGAGGTCCGCAACCGGTTCACGACCCCGGTGCCGGGACCAAGCCGTGCGCCCGCACGCCGCCGCGTCGCCTGGGAAGTCAGCCCTGCATCGGGATGCGGTCGGTGCGGATCCGGATCTTCAAGCGGACCTCACCGGGCTGGCGCATCGGGTACTCGTCCACGCCGAGGTACTTGTGGGCCAGGTGGTCGATGTGGGCGTCGGCACCATCGGTCGTGATCTCGCTCACCGTTCCCCGGACCATCACCACGTTGTAGGGGTCGTCGGGGTCGATGACCGACACCGCCACCCGATCGTCGCGCTCGACGTTGCGCGCCTTGGCCCGGCCGCGGGCCGTGTTGACCAGGAGGTCGTCACCGTCGACCTCGATCCACAGAGGGGTGACCTGTGGCCCGCCGTCGGGCGCAACCGTGGCCAGCGTGGCCAGGACGGGACGGGCAATGAGCTGACGCGCCTTGTCGCTCAAGACATCGGGCATGAAGCACCTCCAATGGTCAATGGTCAATGGTCGAATGGCACGCTCATCTCGTGTCGGGAGGAACCCTAGCGCTCCGGCGCTCCGGCGCTACGGTGGCGCCGTGCTGATCGGAGCTCATGTCCGGGCCGGGGCCGGCCTCGTGAAGGCCCTCGAACGCGGCGACGCCATCGGCGCCGAAGTGGTCCAGATCTTCACCCAGAGCCCGCGATCGTGGAAGCCGAGCCAGTACGCGCCCGACGAGCTGGCCTCGTACCGCGCCGCGCAGGCGCAGCACCCGAGGGTGACGACCACGTTCTGCCACGCGACCTACCTGATCAACCTCGCGACGGCCGACCCGGACCTCCTCGCCCGCTCACGGGCCTGCCTCGCCGCCAACCTCGCCGTCGCGCGAGGCATCGGCTCGGCGGGCCTGGTGCTGCACATCGGGAGCCATCGAGGGCTCGGCTTCCGAGGGTGCGTCTCCCAAGTGGTGGACTGCCTGGAAGAGGCGCTGGCAGGTGCCGACGCCACCGAGGCGTCTGCTCCAGGCGGGCCGGCGGGGCCGGGGAGGGGGGATCCGGGCGACGGCCGTTGCCCGATCCTGCTCGAGAACGCGGCCGGGGCCGGCGGGACGGTCGGCCGGACCCTGGAGGAGCTGGCCGAGGTGCTGGCGCGGGCCGACCTGGGCGCTGATTTGGGCATCTGCCTCGACACGCAGCATCTGTGGGCCTCGGGAGTCGCCTTTGCATCGGTGGAGGAGGCCGACGCCGTCGTCGCCCACGTCGAGACCACCGTCGGGCTCGAACGTCTCGGCTGCATCCACTTGAACGATTCCAAGGTGCCGTTCGGCGCGAACCGGGATCGGCACGCGAACATCGGCGACGGCAGCATCGGCACCGAAGGCCTGGCGGCGTTGATCGGGCACCCCGCCTTCGACCGGGTCCCGGCAGTGCTCGAGGTCCCCGGCGCGGGCGACGGTCCGCGGACCGAAGATGTGGCCGCCGCCCGCCGCGCCCTCGATCTCGGCCGCTCCCTCCGGTGCTGAGCTCCGGACGCCCCGGTGGCGGACGGACCGCCATCGAGACGGTTGCCGCCCGCCGCACCCGGGCAGTCGGCAGGTGCAATTGCATCCGAGGCAGCGGAGGCTCCAAGCTCAACGACGTGGAAAGGAGGTACGGTGGCTCTGACGCGCACTGAATCCGACAGCATGGGGGCAATCGAGGTACCGGTCGACCGGTACTGGGGCGCCCAGACCCAGCGCTCCCTGCACCACTTCGCCATCGGCTCCGATGTGATGCCCCGATCGCTCATTCGCGGCATGGGCGTCCTGAAGGAAGCAGCGGCGCGGGTGAACGCCGATCTCGGCAAGCTCGCCCCCCACCTGGCCGACCTCATCGCGGCAGCAGCCCGCGAGGTGGCCGACGGGCGGTTGGACGACCACTTCCCGCTGCGCGTGTGGCAGACGGGCAGCGGGACCCAGTCCAACATGAACGCCAACGAGGTCATCTCGAACAGGGCTATCGAGATGGACGGGGGAGTGATGGGCTCCAAGTCCCCCGTGCATCCCAACGACCACGTCAACATGTCCCAGTCGTCCAACGACACCTTCCCGACGGCGATGCACATCGCGGCAGTCGACGAGCTGGACCACCGTCTGGTTCCCGCGGTACGCGCGCTCCGTGACGCGCTGGCCGCCAAGTCCAAGGAGTACGCAGATGTGACCAAGATCGGCAGGACCCATTTGATGGACGCCGTGCCGCTCACCTTGGGTCAGGAGATCTCGGGGTACGTCGCCCAGCTCGACGCCGACCTCGAGCGAGTCGCACAGGTCATGCCGGGCCTCTACGAGCTGGCGGCGGGCGGAACGGCGGTGGGGACCGGGCTGAACACCCACCCGGAGTTCGGCGAGCGGGTGGCGGCCAAGATCGCGGAGATCACCGGCCAGCCGTTCGTCACCGCGCCCAACAAGTTCGCAGCGCTGGCTGCTCACGACGCGCTGGTGTGGGCCAGCGCCGCGCTGAGGACGCTCGCCGGGTCGCTCATGAAGATCGCCGACGACCTCCGGTGGCTCGGGTCCGGGCCGCGCAGCGGGATCGGCGAGCTGATCCTGCCGGCCAACGAGCCGGGGTCGTCGATCATGCCGGGCAAGGTGAACCCCACCCAGAGCGAGGCGATGATCATGGTCTGCATCCAGGTCATGGGGAACGACACGGCGGTGGCGATCGCCGGCAGCCGCGGGAATTTCGAGCTCAACGTCAACAAGCCGGTCATCATCCACAACGTGCTGCACTCGATCGACCTCCTCACCGGAGCGTGCGTTGCGTTCCGGACGTTCTGCGTCGAAGGGATCGAGCCCGATCGCGAGCGCATCGAGCAGCACGTGGAGAGCTCGCTCATGCTCGTCACGGCGCTCAACCCGATCATCGGGTACGACCGTGCCGCCGACGTCGCGAAGAAGGCCCATCGCGAGCGGACCACGCTGCGCCAGGCGGCGGTCGAGCTCGGCTACCTGACGGGTGAGCAGTTCGATGCCGCAGTGCGCCCCGAGGAGATGACGCACCCTTGAGCCGGCTGCTCGATCCTGCCGCGGTCGACGCCGCGCTGGCCCAGCGCAAGCTGGGCTGGCGGCGTCACGGCGCCGAGCTGGTCAAGCGAGTCCGGTGCGAGGGGTTCGCCGGCGCCCTCGAGTACGTGAACGACGTGGGCGCGCTGGCCGAGGCGGCGAACCACCATCCCGACATCGACATCCGGTGGGACACGGTGACGCTGCGGCTGTCCACCCACTCGGCCGGCGGGCTCACCGAGCGGGACGTGGACCTCGCCGAGGCGATCGATCGCCTGTAGGCACCTCGAGCCCGAGGGGCGTGCTGTCGTCGGTGAGCAGTGCAGCGCGCAGCATCGCGATCGTTTCGGCGGGGACGCCGATGTGCCGACCGTACCCCTCGAAAGACCCGTGCCGCCGTCGCAGCGAGGAGAGGAGATCGGCCATCGTGGCCGGGGCAGCCGAGAACAGCTCGTTCGCCTCCTCGATGAACGTCCGGCCTTCGGGGTAGCGGTCGACCAGCTTGCGCCGCAGACGGTCCATGGCCTCGCCGCTCAGTGCATAGTCGTCGACGATGGTGGCGTCGGGCACACCGAGCAACCCGAGGACGACGGCCACCAGCACCCCGGTACGGTCCTTGCCCGCCGTGCAGTGCACCACGGCCGGGAGGTTCCGAGGGTCGGCCAGGATGGCGAGCGCGTCGGCGCTCCGAGGACCTGCGTCG
>JAJYZN010000155.1 GCA_021799915.1 Actinomycetes bacterium | reverse complement strand
GGCGGCGACCGCGGGCTAGTCGCTGCCGCTGGAGTGCGCTTTTGCTTCGGCGACGCGCAGTTCTACGGTTCGATGGGCGGTCGGCCGCTCAACCAGCCGGTGGTCGGTATGGCCGCGGTCCCCGGTGGCGGGGGCTACTGGCTGGTCGCCGCCGACGGAGGGATCTTCAGCTTCGGCGACGCCCCCTTCTACGGGTCGGGCACGGGCAGCCCGATCACGGCCCCGGCGGTCGGGATCGCCTCGCGTCCGGGCGGCTACTGGATCCTCTACGGTCAGATCGCCAGCCTGGGCAGTCCTCTCGGCCAGGAAGAGGTGCTGGCCCGCCTCGGATACCTCCCTCTCTCCTGGACGCCCCTGGGCTTCTCATGGCGATGGGCCGGCATCCCATCCCAGCTCGCAGGGCTCTGGGCACCCGGCCAGTACAACACGGTCCTCGAAGGTGCCATCTGGGCCTTCGAGGCGGTCGTCGGGCTGCCGACGGACGGCCAGATCACCAGACCTGAGGTGAGCGCGCTCACAGCGGCTGCACACGATCCCGCCGCCAACATGAACCCGAACGGCTACACGTATTCGCTTGCCCAGGAGCACAGCGGCACTCCGACACCTGAGACCTTGACCGTCTGGCACACAGGCACGGTTGTGCAGTCGACGTTGGCCAACACCGGAATTGCTTCCACACCGACGACACTTGGCACGTTCCCCGTCTACCTCCGCTATCGCAACCAGGTGATGACCGGCCTCAACCCGACAGGCACGCCATACGCCGACCCTGTCCAGTACGTCTCGTACTTCAACGGAGGGGACGCGATCCATTACATGCCACGCGCCCAGTACGGCTACCCCCAGAGCCTGGGCTGCGTGGAGATCCCTCTCGGGCCGGCATCCGTGGTCTGGCAGTACACGTACTACGGGAGCCTCGTGACCGTCACACCTGCCTGAGGATCGCCCACGGGAGCCTCGTGACCGTCACACCTGCCTGAGGATCGCCCACGGGAGCTCCGGCGGCCAGCCGGCAGCCATCAGGACCCGGCTGCCGGGGCGGTTGGTCTTGGGCTCGGCGACGCCATCCGCCCACAGCGGGGCGCGATCGTCGAGTCGCTGATCACCCGACTCCCACTGGACGTCCAGTTGCAGCTCCCCACCGAGCACCCGTGGTGCCGCAGCGAAGGGGTCCGTAAGGTCGACCCGGCGATCTCCCGCCACGCGAAGCTGGTCGATCCGCTCCAAGAGCCTCCACTCGGGTTCTCGGTAGGTGCGCAAGTCGTCGGAGACCATCGTGAACGCGCCGGTCCCGATGGCCGTTGCTGCCATCACGAGACGCTCGTTGGGTCCCAGCTTGGATCGGGAGCGACGCAAGAGGAGGCAATCTGGATCGTTGAGCCAGAGCCTCCGGTGCATGGGGGCTCGCAGCAGGGTTGCCGAGAGCGTGGCCCGAGCGGACGGCATGAGATCCGAATAGCCGGGCAGCCTGACGACCCCTGGGCGCCATCGAGGCGCGGTGTCTGCAGAGACCCTCATCGCGTCCACCAGGCCCACACCCTGGGCGAGAGGCATGCCGCACCCGAGCAAGACGGCGTCTGTACCAATCCCGTCGCGGACGGCTTGGAGCCCCATCCTGAGCGCTTGCGCCCGCGTGAAGCGATGGCCCGCAGCCCGGCGCGCAGGCATCGCCGCGGCGTAGCAGAAGTCGATCTTGTGGAACGCCCATCCTTGCTCGGCAAGGTCGTGGTACGTCACTCGGAGGTGGTCGAGAACGTCGAGCCGCGTCGTGTCGAGGGCGTAGGCCCAACCGTGCCAGGCCTGAGGATTCCACATCGCCCGGCAGGGCGCCTCCGACGACCGGCTCACGCCGGGGGCGTGTGCCATCCATTCGGGATGCCGACGGGCTAGGATGCTCGATGGAGAGGCGACGAACGGCGCCGTCCAGATCCCGGCGCGCATGCCGCGGTCGGTGATCGCCGCGGCGAGATCCTCGGGACGGTCCTTCTCGAAGCGGCTGTTGGGCACGAGCCAGTCCCCCACCGAGGCCTGGTAGCCATCGTCCAAGTGGAAGACGTCCAACCCATGGGATCCGGCCAGCTCGAGGTTCGACCGGCAGGCCTGTGGGGTCAATTTCCAGAAGTACTGGTACCAAGAGCTCCAACCGAAGACGTTCCTCGCGCCCGTCCGAGCCCGAGCTTCGCTCCCGCAGTGGTCGAGGTACTCCGAGTAGAGCTGTCCCGGATCACCCGTGGCGTACCAGAGGGGGTCGAGACGTCGTTCTTCCCCGGGAGCCAGACTGACCGAGTCGAACAGCGCGAAGGCGGCTGCTCCGCTACTGGTCGCCAGGATGGTCGAGAGGTGCTGAGCACCATCGAGAAAGCCGATCAGCCCCGACACCTGGGAGGTGCCAGCGATGCAACCGTCGGCCATCAGGAGGAACTGGTCGCCGCAGACGGCACGACCGGCCAGCTCGGGCACGGCGTGGTACGTGCCGCGTACCCACGCCGGCGCCAGGCGGCGGCTTGGTCCGACATCGGTCACGAGCTTCCGCCCGACCGGAGACCAGCTCTGCCAGCCGTGCTCGAGGAGGAGGCGGGGATGAGCATCGAACAGCACCCGCACCCGCTCCAAGGCAACGGTGCCTTGGGTGCGACGCGCGCGGTTGCTGACGACCAGGTCGAGCCTCCGTCCGGACCCCAGTTCGGTTTCGGTCACCGAGAGCTGGAGTGGACCGGCAACCCATTGGCGCGACCGTTCGGCCAGTCGAGCGTTCTGGTGCCACCGCGTCGGTAGGGGCGAAGGCCACGAGCCCTCCGTCCCGACGTCGATGCCGACGTCGAGGACGTCCACTACCGGACCTGCGGGCGGGCTGGGTCGGTGCTGTGCCAGTCAGGGTCAAGCTGGCGGAGGAACAGCTCACACCTCTCGGCCTCCTCTACCTCACCGAGCTCTGCAGCAGCACGTCGGAGCGCGTCGAGCGAGGAGAGAAAGCCGCGGTTCTCGACGTGCTCCCATCGAACCCTTCCCGAGCCTTTCCAGCCGGCAGCTCGCAACGCATCCAGCCCACGGTGGTACCCGACGCGGGCATAGGCGTAGCGCACGACCGGTGTGCGCTCCTCCCTGGCCAACAGTGCCCAGATGTTCAGGCAGCCAGGCCACTTCGCCGCCACGGCACGCAGCGACCGCAGGCGGGCCTCTGGCTCTTCGGTGCTGGATGCGCGCGCCAGCTCATCCCGCAGGTCCGGGGCGATCGCCGGCAGGACGGTCTCGGGGTCACCCGCCGTCAGTGATACCGGGTGCGTGCTCATCGGGTCATCCTGCCGACATCCACGAGCTCGGTCCAGTGTCGTGTTTCCTGGGTGCTCCGAGAGCGTGCCGTGTTGAAACTCTGATGCAACGTCAGGACCCGGTAGGCGTGACGCCTGCGGTGTTCGACACCGAAGGGTCGAGGTTGCCGGCAGGACCCTGTCCGAACAGCCACAACAGATTGCCGGTGATCTTCTGGAGCATCGCGTTCGGGCAGCTCTTCCCCGAGGGTAGGCAGGGGTTGAGCGCATTGATCCAGTTCACGGTCCCACTCTGGAACACGCCGCCGTGCCCGGTGGACTCGGTGTAGTACGTGGTGTCGGCGTAGGTGTCTGTCCCCCAGGTCCCCTGGTTCGTGTAGGCCTCGTTCAGCGGTACGGGGGAGTGGGCCAGGACCTCGAGGTCTGTCGGCGACGCTGTCGGGTTCACGTGCTGGATGTCAGATGCCACGACGCCGGCCACGCTCGACCCGTCGCTGAGCCCGGTCCCCTTGAACAGCCAGGATGTTGCCTGATGGACGACGAGCGGCACCGCTTTTGCGCCGGGATCCATGTAGCCGCTGTACTCACCACCGACCAGCGCTGTCGGCGGGTCATTGGTGGGTGGTGTCGCGAACGTATTGCCGGTCACTGTCGCTGTCTGGCCGGTGCCGTTGAGCGGGTCCTCTGTCGAATTCCGGTAATCGACCTCTTCGCGGTCCGGGCCGAGCGGCGAGGACTGGAGGCGGGAGTGCCGCACCATCGGTGCTGCTCCCATGAACGCGAGGTTCACACCTTGGGCCAGGGCCGTCTGAGCTGCCTCCCGCTCGGTCATGGTCCAAGTCTCGTCGTGCCCGAGAGACAGGAGCACCCGGTGGTGGAGGAGCACTGTCGGGTGCTCGTCCACAGTGATGTCCGTGCAGTAGGCGACATCCAGGCCGTGCTGCTCCATGAATCGCACGAGGGGGTACTCGTTCCCGAGAAAGTCCGATGCCCCCTGTCCTGTGGCCATCGGACGGTCGAACGACACGATCCGAGCGCGGTTGCACGGTGGGTACGAACCCGTCTGCCCCAGCGTGCAAGACCCTTTGCCCTGGTAGTAGGAGTAGCCGCCATAGGTGTTCCACCCCTCCTCGGTGAGGCTCCTGGCCATCACCAGGTACGGGGCGGTGCTGGAAGGATCCCATACGGTCAGCAGCACGTAGCTCTGCTGGTTCGCCGAACCGACGAGCTTGAGCAGGTAGTCCCCCTGCATGAACGCACTGGTGATCGTCATGGTGAGCGACGGGGACCAGTTGTCACAGCTGACCATGTTCACACCGGGAGTGACCGGACATGTCGGCTGGACCTTGCCGGGAACCTCCTGCGAGCTCCACACTTCCCGACCACCCTTGCCCTGGTAGTAGCCCATCCGGTAGGCCACGACATGGAACTGAGGTGCTGTCGTGCTCACGTAGAGGACGACGTGCTGGCCTGCAACGGCATACGTCGTGTTGGCGAAGCCGGCAATGGTCCCGGTCGCCGGCTCCCCCGAGATCTGCCATGTCGTCGTTCCCGGGAGCTCGTTCTCGTCGATGATCGTGGACGACTCCACCCCGTAGGGTCCGACGAAGGTGCGATCGTCCGCTCGCGCCTTTGCGCGCTGGTCCTTTCTCGATCTTCTCGGCGCGGTCGCGCTGGTCCGCCTTGGCGTATGGCCGCCCCGGGAAGAGGTCACCACGACGGCCGCCGCAGCAGCAGCGACGATTACGACCGCCGCGAGCACCACCAGCGGCGCCTTTCGTCGTCGTCGTGCCCGGGCATGACGCGGTTGGCGGTCTCTCGCGCTGCCGGACTCGACGGCCATGGTCGGACTGTACCCGAGCGTTCTTGGGAACCGGCGGCACATCCATCGAACTGCCGGCCGCAAAGCCCGAGGGCACTCGTCAGCGTCGAATAGCCGGTCCGTGCTCGACGGCCACCCTGGTGCTTGGGACGGAGCTGGCGCTGGCGGGGTGAGGACTTGGTTGTCCGGTGTTGGCGCTACCGGCGCTCTCCGGGGCAGCGGAGGTCTGACCAGCCAACCCGCGTCTCCCGATCGCAGCACCGACTTGCCAGCGCCTCACGGAACGGCCGATGTCTCACCCACATGGCAGGCTCCAAGGGGCCGATGAGGAGGAGGATCACATGGTCGAACTCAAGGCCGGAGTCCCGGTCAACGGACTACTCCGGCGGGTGATGGAGCTACGGCATCAGCTTGGCAACAGCCAATCGGCACTCGACGCCAGCGACGGCCAGCGCTACTTCCTGACCAGCGTGGAAGCAATAGAATCGACCTTCAGCCACAGCTTCGAGAGTCCCGACTGGTATGACCAGCTCTACTCCCCGGGGTACTGGGCCATTCGGGCTATGACGCCGGGCACCACGAGGCCGATGCCCCTGCTCCGCTCAGAGTCCGACCGGATCCTTCGTTGGCTCGACGACATCGAGGCGGAGCTGAAGCGGATCAACGAGCAGGACGAGTGGGACGACAAAAACATCCCAAGGCTCATTCTCGACACCAGTGCCATTGTCCGTGAGGGTGAATTCGACACCTTCGACTGGGAGCCGGTAGTCAACAACGTGTGCGTGCGGCTCATCCTGCCGATCCTCGTGATCCGGGAACTCGACAACCTGAAGAACTCTGGGAAGGAGCCCAAAGCAAGGAAGCGGCTCCGCCGAATCCACGAACTGCTCAACGGACACGGCCGGGGATGGGCCCCGATCCGTCCCGGCGTGACGCTTGAGCTACTCATGAACCCGCCACGCCACGTCCCATTGGCGGTGAACGACGAGGAGATCATCAGCCGGACGCAATACCTGAACGGGCGCAACGGTGGTCGGCTGAAGCTGATCAGCGGCGACTACCGGATGGTCCTGTCGGCACAGGCCGTGGGCTTGGACGCGCAACTCACCCCCGCCGAGCTGAAGTCGCCCGTTGAGTAGGCAGCTTGACAGCTGCCAAGCCGATCGATCGTCGCATGCTGGCCAGCTCCTCGGCCAAGTTCACCATTTAGAACGCGGGGCTACTTCTTGCCTTTCCCGGGCTTGCCCTTGGCCTGCGCCAGATCGCTTCCCGCGACGCTCTTGACATTCTTCGGCGTTTTCGGGTTCGCGAGCAGCTTGCCAGCCTTGGAGGCATCTCCTTTGCTCGTTGCCATGTTTCACCTCCTCGGGATCAATCGTCCGTCAGTCTTACAAG
>JAJYZN010000154.1 GCA_021799915.1 Actinomycetes bacterium | reverse complement strand
GCCAGCTCGTGGACACGAGCGGCAGCCGCGTCTGGTGCTTCGTCGGGGACGGGGAGATGGACGAGGCTGAGTCGATCGGCGCGCTGGGCGTCGCCGGGCGCGAGCACCTGGACAACTTGATCTTCGTGGTCAACTGCAACCTCCAGCGCCTCGACGGGCCGGTCCGAGGGAACGGCAAGATCATCCAGGAGCTCGAAGCGCTCTACCGGGGCGCCGGATGGAATGTGATCAAGGTGATCTGGGGCTCGCGCTGGGACGCGTTGTTGGCCGCCGACGTGGACGGAGTGCTGCTCGACAAGATGAACCGGACGGTCGACGGCGAGTTCCAGAAGTACGCCGTCGAGTCGGGTGCGTACATCCGTGAGCACTTCTTCGGCCCCGACCCCCGTCTCCGCAAGATGGTCGAGAATCTCAGCGACGACGAGTTGCGCACCCTCCCCCGGGGCGGCCACGACTACCGGAAGCTCTACGCCGCCTACAAGCTGGCCACCGAGCAGCGTGACGCACCCACTGCCATCCTGGCCAAGACCATCAAGGGCTGGACCCTCGGACCCCAGATAGAGGCCCGGAACGCGACCCACCAGATCAAGAAGATGACCCGGGAGCAGTTGGTAGCACTGCGCGACCGCCTCTACCTCACCGACGAGATCCCCGACTCGGCGCTCGAGGGAGAGGCGCCCCCGTACTACCGGCCCGAAGAGGGCTCGGACGCCCACGAGTACCTGATGGCCCGGCGCAAGATCCTCGCCGGCGCGCTCCCCCGCCGTGTGGTCCGTCGGGTACAGGTCACGCTCCCCGATCGCAAGGTCTTCGACGAGTTCCTCGGGGGATCTGGGACGCAGGCAGTGTCGACGACCATGGCCTTCGCCCGCATGCTGCGGAACCTGGTACGGGATCCGGCGTTCGGTCCCCTGGTGGCGCCCATCGTCCCCGACGAGGCCCGGACGTTCGGTCTGGAGGCCATCATCTCGGAGGTCAAGATCTACGCCCCCGGAGGCCAGCAGTACGTCCCGGTGGACGCCGACCTCCCCCTCAAGTACGCCGAGAGCGCGTCGGGCCAGGTCCTCCAAGAGGGGATCACCGAGTCCGGGGCGACGGCTGCCTTCACCGCTCTGGCCACGTCGTACGCCACGTGGGGGCGCCCGATGCTGCCGGTCCTGCTCTTCTACTCCATGTTCGGCTTCCAACGGGTGGGGGACCTGCTCTGGGCCCTCGGAGACATCCGGGGTAGGGGCATTCTGGCCGGGTGCACCGCCGGTCGGACGACGATGCTCGGGGAGGGGCTCCAGCATGACGACGGGCAGTCACCCCTCCTGGCGTCGGCGAACCCGGCGGCAGTCGTCTACGACCCGGCGTTCGCCTACGAGCTGGCGGTCATCGTGGAGAACGCCATCGCCCGGATGCACGGTCCCCGTCCCGAAGACCGCTTCTGGTACCTCACGTTGTACAACGAGGCCTACACGATGCCGGCCATTCCCACCAGCAACGGAGTGAGCGGCCACGAGCCTGGGAAGGTCGAAGAGCGCGTCCGGTCCGGCATCGTGCGAGGGATCTATCGGTTCTCAGAGGTGCCTCCCGGGGTCGGCACGGCCCCCGAGCGGCTCCGGAGGGTCAGCCTGTGCTTCTCGGGCCCTCTGTGGCAAGCGGCCGAGGAGGCCCGGCGTCTCCTGGCCGAGAACTGGAACGTCGCCGTCGACACCTGGTCGGTGACGTCGTGGTCCGAGCTTCGCCGTGACGCCATGGCCGCCGAGAGATGGAACCGGCTCCATCCTTCGCTCCCACCACGGGTGCCGGCGGTGACCGAAGCGCTCGGCAGTGGGTACGACCCGGTAGTGGCCGTCACCGACTACATGCGCGCCGTCCCGGACCAGGTGGCCCGCTGGATCGCCCGCCCGTATGTCTCCCTCGGCACCGACGGGTTCGGGCGCTCGGACGCCCGGGCGGCTCTTCGGAGCTACTTCGAGGTGGACGCCCGCCACCTGGTGGTGGCCGCTCTGGCATCCCTGGTCCGAGCGGGGCGGGCCGAGACTTCGGAGGTGGCGGCAGCGATCGAGCACTACGACATCCACCCCGAGGCCGTCGCTCCGTTCGAAGTCTGACATGACCGCTGATCGGACCGGGCAGCCTTCGGAGGCGAGCAGCGAGGGGTCGCGCGGCGATGGGTCGCGCGGCGATGAGAGGAGCTCCGAGGCCCGAACATGGCGGGAAGGCCACTGGGACGCCACCTACGCCAACCGGGGGGTCGAGGGGGTGAGCTGGTACCAGGCACGGCCGCTGGTCTCGCTGGAATTCTTCGACTCGCTCCAGGTCCCGACGACTTCTTCGATCATCGACGTCGGTGGTGGAGCCTCATCCGTCGTCGGACACCTGGCCGAACGAGGCTTCGGCGACCTCACCGTGATCGACATCTCGGGGGAGGCGCTCGCCGCTGCTCGTGAGAGGGCACCGGGTGATGCAGTCATCACGTGGGTTCGCCACGACATCCTCTGCTGGAATCCCCCTCGCACCTTCGGCGTGTGGCACGACCGTGCGGTGTTCCACTTCTTGACCCGACCAGAAGATCGGGAGCGCTATCGCAACGTCCTCCGAGCCAGTCTGAGACCCGGTGGCATTGCCATCGTGGCCACGTTCGCACCCGATGGCCCCGAGTCGTGCTCCGGGCTCCCGGTGGCAAGGTACGACGCCGAGGAGCTGGCGGCGGTGCTCGGGGATGCGCGCCCTGTTCGCACGACCCGCGTCCCCGGCGAGGGCAGCACCCTGCGGGGACCGGCGGGCGACGCACTGGTGCCGGTCGCGTCCAGGCGCGAGGTCCACGTCACGCCGAGCGGTGCCCGTCAGCCGTTCACCTGGGTGGCCTTTCGCCGGGCGCCCGGGACTGGCGACGACTCACCCGCGACCAGTTGAGCTCGGGCCGTCGCGCACCTTCGACGTAGTCCACGTCCCGAGCGGCGGACCCGGCGAGTGCTCAACGGGACTGCCACGAGTCGGGATCGGCGGTGAGCGCGAGCACACTCTGGGGAAGCTCGCCGGCACCGACGTCGGCCAGTGATATCACCTCGAGAACCTGACGAAGGTTCGCTCGAACAGCGACCCACACCTGCTGGAGCTGACGGGCCGGGCCGTCGTAGTGCGCGGACTCCGGTCGGAGCCCCCGGACCTCGGCCAGGGGACCGTCGAGCACCCTGATGACGTCGGCCAGCGAGATGGTGTCAGGCGGTCGAGCCAGGCGATAGCCGCCGTCGTTCCCCCGCCGGCTGGCCACGATGCCCCCCCGTCTCAAATCCCCCAAGATGCTCCCGAGGAAGCGGCGGGGGATGTCCTGCTCGACGGCGATGGCGTCGGCCGTCTTCGGAGCGTCGGCGATCAGGCACAGAGCGGCACGAATGCCATAGTCCACCTTGGCCGGAATGTGCACGTTGCGATTCTGCCCCGATTCGGGCAAGAAGAGGTGTCGGCGATTGGGAGCACAGACACTATTGGGCGCGGCTCGTCCGGGCTCACCGCCATCAGGGCGAGCGCAGTCGGGGATCCGATCACGGCGATGTCAGCCGCCCTCGGGCCATCCAGCACGCCAATCGGTGTCGTCGAGAAGGTCGCACCAGTCGAGAAGGTCGCACCGGACGGGTGCGTCGCCCACATCTCGAGCCGCAAACCTCCTGGCAGTGGCCGTCGCGAGCTCCCTCGGGGACATACACCCCCAATACAATGGACCGGTGACCTCCTCCCCGACCGGCCGTCACTTCGCCCAGCCCGCTGGAGCGGCTGGAACGCCGGACCAGATCTTGACCGATCGGCGTCTCTACCTCTGCACGCCCGACCGAACGGATCTGGAGTCATTCGTGGCTGCGAGCATCCGCGGTGGTGTAGACGTCGTCCAGCTCCGCGACAAGCACCTGGACGACCGCCGATTGGTCGATCGGGGTCAACTCGTCGGCTCGATCTGTCGCGACCTCGGGGTGCCGTTCATCATGAACGATCGACCCGACCTGGCCCTGGAAGCCGGAGCCGACGGCGTCCACGTCGGTCAGGACGACGCCACGCCAGCCTCGGCTCGGCGCATCCTCGGAGAGGACGCCATCATCGGGCTCTCGACCCACTCGGTCGAGCAATTGGAATCGTCGCTCGGTGAACCCGTGACGTACATCTCCGCCGGTCCCGTCGTGCCCACCCCGACCAAGCCGGGACGACCAGGCACCGGCATCGATTACGCCTCCTATGCCACCTCGGTATCGTCGTTTCCAGTCTTCGTGACCGGTGGCGTCACACCCCGTACGGTTCCAGGACTGGTCGAGTCCGGCGTCAGGAGGTTCGTGGTGGTGCGTTGGCTCACCCAGGCCGCCGATCCCCAACGTGCCGCCCGCGCCCTGTGCCAGGCCATCGACGATGCGATCGACAGGAACGCCGAGCGCCCCGCTGGTGCTGCTGGATGCTGAGGCCGGGGGGCCGGGCCGGACCCGCGGCCTGCTGGAGTCCCCCGCCGCCCAGTAGCGGGAACCCCGGCCCGGCGCTCGGCACCGGGACTTGGGGTGGCGCGCAGCGATGGGAACCCTGGACTCATCGCCGGCGCTCCAGCCAGCCGATGAGCGTCGCCAGGCTCCGGGGGTCGGTACGGAGACCGTGACCCGCTCCGGGGATGATCCGCAGGTCCACCGTTCCGGTGGTCCGCGCCCTGCCGGCGAGCGCCCGGGCCTCGGACACCGGCATCGCGGTGTCCTCCGAACCGTGGACCACCAGGAGAGACCGGTCGCCCAGAAGTTCGACCGACTCGAGGGGTTGAAGCAAAGTCAACGCCCGGGTCCACTGGCCGACATCGGTGGGGAAACCGGGTGACCGGATCACACCGACTGCCCGGCAGTGTTCGAGCAGCGCCGCCGGATCGACGACCCAGGGCGAGAGGTCCGACGGAGTCGCCAGCACCGCCACTCCCTTCACCCGGGAGTCCGTCACCGCGTGGCGAAGGGCGAGTGCTCCTCCGAGCCCGTACCCCACCAGCCACACTCGGTCTTCGGAGCCGAGCTCTCGATCGACGAGGCAGCTCAGATCCTCCAGCCACCCATCGGCCGAGAAGTCCCCGACAGACTCTCCGACTCCTCGCAGCATCCCGGCCACCACTCTGAGACCGGTCTCCTCGGCGAGGCGGTCGGCGAGCACCGGGAACGACACACCGATACCGCCGGCCCCCGAGACGCCCGCTGCGTAGGCCGGCAACTCGTGGCACAGCACCGCCAGCGAACGGGGCGCCGAGCCCAGGGTGGTGGTGGCGTACATCAGGAGGGCCCCGGCCGGTCCGTCGACCGACTTCCACGGGCCGGTCATGGCACCTCCACGTTCAGATCTTCCACCACCCGGACGCCCTTCCGTGCGCCCGACTTCGCGCACACGAATCTGATCCACCGGAGCGTAGGCGCCATGGTCGGGCCCTCGTCGGGCCGGGCGTTGGCGTGCTGACGTTCCCCGCCCCTAAGCCTGCGCTCGCGGCTCCCCCGCCCTCGACTCCGGCCGACGGCGCACCCGGCTCAGTGCCCGGCTCGCCAGGAAGGGCGCCAGGTACCGAGCAGTGGCCGTCGGCACTCCGACCGCCACTTCGGAGGACGCCAGATCTCGGACGCACCGGTGCCGTAGCTCCCGGTCCCCGACCAGGTGCGCGGCGACGGCGAAGCGCAGGTGGTGCCACGCCAGCACGGTGGGCCGACGACGGCGTGAGAGACGGTCCGCCTCCCTCCTGGCCACCACCATCGCCGACGTGTAGACCCGCCCGAGGTCCTTGCTCACCCCTTCGGGGTTGTCGGCGTAGCGCACGAGGGGCGCGTCGAGCTTCACAATCTCCCCACGGGCCGCCACCCTCACCCACATGTCCCAGTCCTCAGACCCGTCGAGGGACGGGTCGAACCCGCCGATCGTCCTGGCGACCTCGCTCGACAACACGACCGTCGAAGTCTGGAAGCGGTTCAGCACCACCAGGTCGTCCCACGTGACCCTGCGCTCTCGTACGGATCGGGGGTGCACGTCGTCGAGACGGCCCCTGGTCCAGTCGCACGCGGCCAGGACGCATCCCGGACGACGCTCCACGGCGTCGAGCTGCAGGCGGAGCTTGTCGGGATGCCACTCGTCGTCGGCGTCGAGGAACGCCGTCCAGGAGCCGGTTGCCACGTCCATCCCGGCATTGCGTGCCGCCGAGGGCCCGAGCCGAGCCTGGGAGATCACTCGCACCCGGTCACCGAGGGCCCCCTCCACCAGCCCCGCCGACCCGTCGGTCGAACCGTCATCGACGACGATGACCTCGGCGGGGGGAAACGACTGCGCCAATGCCGAACGCACGGCAGCCACGACGGTCGGCGCATCGTTGTGGCACGGGACCACCACCGAGACCGTGACGGCTGACCCGGTGCCCGTCGTCATCGCACGGCCCGGCGTGCCGCCTCACGGTCGTCCAGGTGCTCCTCCCGACCGGCGATGTGCCGGACGGTCTCGTGACCACGCCCGACGATGAAGACGACGTCAC
>JAJYZN010000011.1:21870-27130 GCA_021799915.1 Actinomycetes bacterium | reverse complement strand
CTGCGCCCAGGACGTGCCGTAAATGCGCTGCAGCATGGGATTACGGGAGTCTCCGCGCCAGTAGGCGCCCGCTACCCGCTGTAATTTGAATGCCCCAAGGACGCCGGTCGATGGCACATGGGGACCCAGGCAGAGGTCGACGAATTCCGGCGAGTTCCGGTAGGTGGAGAGGACCGCGGCTCCAGAATCGGCCGTCTGTCCTCCTTCGACTGGAGCAGCGTCCACCTCCACTGCACCACCGGCCACCGACTCGATGATCTCGCGTTTGAACGGCTGGTCGGCGAAGATGTCAAGTGCTTCGACCGCTGGGTGCTCTTCGCGCACGAACGGCTGGTTCTCGGCGATGATCTTGCGCATCTCCTCTGCGACCCGGGGGAGATCGTCGTCACTGAACCGTTCCCCGCCGGGGAGCTCGAAGTCGTAGTAGAAGCCGTCGTCGATCACCGGACCGATCGCGTAGTGCGCACCTGGCCACAGTCTCAAGACTGCTTGGGCCAGTACGTGGGCGGTGGAGTGGCGGAGCACGTCGCGCCCTCGAGGCGTCGCGGCGGTCTCGACCGTCACCGTCGACCCCGGCACCAGGGGCGCCGAGAGGTCGACAAGCCGGCCATCTGCCGTCAAGGCGACAGCCGACTTTGCCAGGCGCCGGCCGATGGCCTCGGCCAGGTCGTGTCCATCCGAGCCGGCCGGAAGCCGGCGGACCGAACCGTCTGGCAGGCGGACCTCTACTGTCGATGTCATCGTGTGCGTGCTCCTCGGAACCTCGCCGCAAGGTCGAGGCGCGGCTACCTCCGCCCGCCCGGACCCAGGACGCGCGGCAGCGGGGTCAAAGCACGATACCGAGCAGCTCGGCGGCTCGGCCAACCGGATGTCCCGACGACACAGCCCGGTCGACGAGGTCGAGCGCACCCGGGGTGTCCAGGTCGTCTTCCAACGCGGCTCGCACCTCTGCTCTGAGGGCATCGGCCGACCCAGGGGCGCCGGACCCCTCCCCACTCTCGAGCGCTGCCGATCGCCAGTGCTCCAAGCGCCGGGCCGCCACCGACGGCTCGCCTGGCGACCACTCCCAATCGGTGCGGTAGTGGTGCGCCAGTAGGGACAGCCTTACCACCATCGGGTCCCATTCCTTCAGCAGGTCTCGGACGAACACCAAATTGCCGAGCGATTTCGACATCTTGGCGCCATCGAGCCCGACCAAGCCCACGTGGACCCAGTGGCGTACGAACGGTCTTTTGGTGACCGACTCGGACTGTGCGATCTCACACTCGTGGTGGGGGAAGACGAGGTCCCGACCTCCCCCGTGGATGTCGATGGTCTCCCCCAGCTCCCGCAACGCCAGGGCCGAGCACTCCACGTGCCAGCCCGGCCGCCCGGGACCCCATCTCGAGTCCCAGCTCGGCTCGTCGGGCAGCGACGGCTGCCAGAGCACGAAGTCCAATGGGTCGCGTTTGTTCGGATCGTCGGGCCGCCCTCCGTGCTCCGCTGCCAGCGCGAGCATGGCGGCGCGGTCGAGATGGCTCAATTCGCCGAACCGAGGAAAGCTCGACACGTCGAAGTAGACGGACCCGCCGGACTCGTAGGCGTGCCCGCTCGCGAGAGACGCTCCCACCAGCGAGAGGATCTCGGCGATCGCCGACGTGGCCCGTGGCTCTACCGACGCCGGCAGAAGACCCAGCGAACGCATGTCCTCGTCGAAGCGAGTCATCTCCTCGACCGCGAGGTCGAGGTAGTGCACGCCGAGCTCTCGGGCTTTACGCAGGATGTCGTCGTCCACGTCGGTGACGTTGCGCACACACCTCGTGTCGTGCCCCGTCTCGTACAAGAGCCGCCGGAGCACGTCGAAGGTCAGGTAGACGGCCGCATGGCCGAGGTGAGCCGAATCGTACGGCGTGATGCCGCAGGTGTAGATGGTGACCAGCGGACCGACGTCCAAAGGTGCGACCTCGAGGCGCCGCGTGTCGTACAACCGGACCGCCACCTCGGACCTCAGATGCCCGACAGCCTGATCGAGCTGTGGGCCCGATTGCGGATGTTCACGTTCACCAGCACGGCCGTGAAGGCCTCGATAGCCGTCGCCTGGGAGAGCGACCCTGCGTCGACGGCTCGCAGACCTTCGACCCGATCGACCAGCGCCATCGTCGCCGCTCCCGCCTCGTCGTGGTCCGAGCACACCAGCACGTCGGCCGCCAGGCGCGCCTCGGGATCCTCCATCTCCGACGCAGGCAGGTGGTGGAACGCTGCGGCCACCAGGGAACGGCGCAGGATCCCCTGCACTGCGCCGGCCATCGAGCCGCGGGCAGGCACGACTGCCAGCATCTCGCGCCCCTCACGCACGAGAGCGTTCACCATCGACACCACTACCTTGCCGGCCAGCGGCTCGGCGAGGGGGCCGATGGTGCCGATCGTGGCGTCCCATGGCGTGGCCACGATCACCTGGTCGGCGCCGGCCGCCGCGTCGTTCGAAGTGCCGGCGATCCCCACGGCGAGCCGGCCCGCCCACGACCGGTTGAGGTCACCGGCAACCGACTGGGCTCGCTGCGCGTCGCGCGATCCCAATAACACCTCCACACCGGCAACGGCCAGGCGGGCTGCCAGACCGCGGCCGGCCGGCCCGGTACCTCCGATGATGCCGACTCGCATGGTCCCACCTTCTCACAGAGGCCGCGCCGACCACCAGGTCCGGCCAGGACCTCGCCCGCGCGGTGCCGCGCATCAGGCGGCTGCCTCTTCGGAGCACTCATGGACGCGCCACCACGAGAGCGCGAATGAGGCGAACATCACCAGGGTGCCGTTCCCGTTTCCAAAGCTCCCGAAGATGCGCAGCACATCGGCAGCCCTGTCTCCCACTGGTTCCCCGAAGGAGCTCCCGATCGGCACACTCTGGCGGCCAGGTCGATGGCCGCCAGTGCTGCCAACAGCACGAGGAGCATCGCCAGCACCGCGTCCGCGAACTGCCAGCGCCGCAAAGGCGAGCCACCCCATCTCCGGCCACGAAGTGGTCGTGACCTGCAGAATGACCCATGCTCTGGCCCCCGAAGTGCGCCGCACGTCATCAGTAGAGGGCGTATCGCCGGCGCTTCTTCGTTTCCCGTGTCGTGCTTTGCCGCGGATCTGTCGGCTCGGCTCTCCTCGGGGACGCGCACCAGCCGCTCGTACGGACGCGACAGCCCTTGCGGGCACGGCACTAGCCTCGGCTCTCATGAGAATGCTCGAGGGAAAGCGGATCCTCGTCACCGGCGTGCTCACCGACGCCTCGTTGGCCTTCGCCTTCGCCCGGCGGGCCGAGCAGGAGGGAGCCGAGATCATCCTGTCGGGTGCCGGCCGGGGGATGTCCCTCACCCGGCGGACCGCGAGAAAGCTCGAGAGCGAGCCGGAGGTCTTGGAGATCGACGTCACGAGCCGAGAGCAGCTTGACGCCGCTGCGGCCGTGGTTTCCCAGCGATGGGGACGTCTCGACGGCCTCTTGCACGCGATCGGGTTCGCACCTCCGTCGTGCCTGGGGCAGGGAATGCTGCCCGCCGCCTGGGACGACGTCGCCGTGGCTCTTCAAATCTCCGCCTACTCCCTCAAGGCCCTTGTGAGTGCCTTCCTCCCCCTACTCGAGACCGCCGGTGCCGACGGCGGGGCGTCGGTGGTGGGTCTGGACTTCGACGCCACGGTCGCATGGCCCGTCTACGACTGGATGGGCGTGGCCAAAGCGGCCCTCGAGTCCCTCTCCCGGTACCTGGCCCGCGATCTCGGGCCCCGAGGCGTGCGGGTGAACCTTGTGGCGGCAGGTCCGGTCCGCACGATGGCCGCGAAATCCATACCGGGGTTCTCGGCCTTCGAGGACACGTGGTCGGTGAGAGCTCCGCTTGGCTGGGACGTGCACGACGCCGACGTCGTCGCCCGAGCGTGCGTCGCCCTCATGTCGGATTGGCTCCCCATGACCACCGGCGAGATGCTCCACGTCGACGGCGGGGTCCACGCCGTAGGATCGTGACCATGCCCACCCCCGAATCGCTCCGCCGGCTCGTCGAGCGTTACTGCGATGCCGTCACCTCGCGCGACGTCGCGGCGATTGTCGCTCTGTTCACCGAGAACGCCGTGCAGGCAGACCCGGCCAATACCCCGCCCAACGTGGGACACGAAGCGATTGGCGCGTTCTTCCAGCGGGCCGTCGACGCGAGCAGCGCAACGACATTCCGGGCGCTCGCTGTCCACACTTGTGGGCACCAGGCAGCCGTGCACTTCCAGGTCACGGTCACTCTCGACGGAGGCCAGATGGTGATCTCGGGCATCGAGGTTTTCACCGTCACCGACGACGAGCGCATCAGTGCCGTTACTGCCTACTGGGACGACGCCGACGTCACGTTCAGCGCCGCGTGAGCCCGCGTTCCCGGCGCGCTGTGCCCGCCGGCCGGCAGCGGAGGTGAGCTATGCCGCCCCATGGTAGAGGCATGGGCGGCGGCGGCTGGTCCGGCATGCGGTCGTTCCGCCAGGACCGGTCGGTGCTCGAGCACCGGGTGAAGCCGGGCACCACCAAGCGCATGCTCCGCTTCGCCGTCCCCTACCGGCGGATCCTTTCCATCTTCCTCCCGGTGGTCGTCCTCGGCTCTGCCGTGGGAGCGGTGAACCCTCTCATCCTGCGAGCCATCATCGACAAGGGCATCCTCGGGCACCGGACCGGCCTCATCGTCTCTCTGGCCTTGCTCGCCGGCGGGCTGGCCGTGGTCACAGCCGGCCTGTCACTCTTCGAGCGGCGGGTATCGGCCGTCGTTGGCGAAGGCCTCATCTTCGACATGCGGTCGAAAGTCTTCCGCCACATCCAGCAGATGCCTCTCGCGTTCTTCACCCGGACCCAGACCGGCGCGCTGGTGAGCCGCCTCAACAACGACGTCATCGGGGCACAGCAGGCGTTCACCGACCTGCTCTCCAACGTCGTCGGCAACTTCGTCACCGTCCTCATCGTGCTGGTGGCCATGTTCGTCCTGAGCTGGCAGATCACCTTGGTCGCCCTCGTGCTCCTCCCGGTCTTCCTCGTCCCCGCCCGCATCGTGGGCCGGCGCCTCGGGACGCTCACCTTGGAGGGCTACAACCTCAACAGCGAGATGAACATGGTGATGAACGAGCGCTTCAACGTCTCGGGTGCAATGCTCGTGAAACTCTTCGGTCGCCCTGACCACGAGGCGCGGAACTTCGACCAGAAAGCAGCTCGGGTCCGGGACATCGGCGTTGCCCAGGCGCTCTACGCCCGCCTCTTCCTGGTGGCCCTCACGCT
>JAJYZN010000011.1:0-21860 GCA_021799915.1 Actinomycetes bacterium | reverse complement strand
CGTTCGCCTACGGGTTCGGCGGCGTCGAGGCCGTTCACGGCACTCTGGCCGTCGGCACCGTGGTCGCCCTGACGGCGTACCTGGCACGGCTCTACGCCCCTCTCACCCAGCTCTCCAACGTGAACCTCGACGTCATGACCACCCTCGTGTCGTTCGAGCGGGTCTTCGAAGTGCTCGACCTCGTGCCGATGATCCAAGAGCGTCCTGACGCGGTGGACATCCCCAGAGGACCCGCTACCATCGAGCTGGATCACGTGTCGTTCACGTACCCGAGTGCCGAAGAGATATCGCTGGCCTCGCTCGAAGCGGTTGCCGTGCTCGAAGCCGCTCCTCGGTCCCAAGTGCTCTCCGACGTGACGTTCCGCGTGGAGCCAGGTCAGATGGTGGCACTCGTCGGGCCTTCGGGCGCCGGCAAGACCACCATCTCGAACCTCGTGCCGCGCTTGTACGACCCCACCTCGGGACGGGTCCTCATCTCGGGTATCGACGTGAGGGACGCCACCCAGTCGTCACTGCGGGACGTGATCGGGGTCGTCACCCAAGACCCCCACCTGTTCCACGACACCCTGCGAGCCAACCTCCTCTACGCGCGCCCCGATGCCACCGAGGTCGAGCTGCGATCGGCGCTGGAGCAGGCCCAGATCCTGCCGCTGGTCGACTCGCTGCCCGACGGGCTCGACACGCTGGTCGGCGACCGGGGCTACCGCCTCTCAGGTGGGGAGAAGCAGCGCGTTGCCCTGGCGCGCCTCATCCTCAAAGCGCCGGATGTGGTCGTCCTCGACGAGGCCACTGCCCATCTGGACTCCGAAGCCGAGGTCGCCGTTCAGGCCGCCCTTCGCCGCGCACTTGCCCGACGTACCTCCCTCGTCATCGCCCACCGCCTGTCCACCGTCCGCGAGGCCGACCAGCTTCTTGTCATCGACGGTGGGCGCATCATCGAGCAGGGCACCCACGACGAGTTGCTCGCCCGCGGAGGGCTGTACGCCGAGCTCTACACCACCCAGTTCGCCGACCAGGAAGCGGGCCGGACCCCGCGCCCCAACCCCGTCGCGCAGTGACGCCCGCCGGCATGCCCTCCGAGCCCGCCGGTCCCGAGGTCACGGTCATCGGGATGGCCGACGACCACCTCGCTCCCGCCGCCGTGTCCGCGCTGACCGACGCAGCGGTGGTGATCGGCTCGCGCCGCTGCCTATGGCTCTGGCAGACCTGGGCCGATCGGCCGCCGGTCAGGATCGGCCGCCGCCCGCCCGAGTGGGTGGAAGTGGGCGACGACCCCGTAGACGCGGCACAGGCCGTGCGCCGGGCGGTGGACGGATCGCTCGGGCGGATCTGCGTCCTCACGGAAGGGGATCCCGGCTTCTTCGGGGTGCTGGGGCCGCTGGCAGCGACGGTGGGCCGCCGCTGCCTCCGAGTGCTCCCGGCCCCATCCGCCGTCGCGGTGGCCTTCGCCCGCCTGGGGCTGCCGTGGGAAGACGCACTGGTCGTTCCTGCCCACGGCCGGCGTCCCGAAGAGCTTGCCGGGCTTCTCCGTACTGCCCCGAAAGTGGCCTTCCTGGCAGCTCCCGACGTGCCCCCCGAGGCGATCGGGCAGGCGTTGCTGGACGCGGGGGCCGCGATGGACCTGGTTGCCGTGTGCTCTCGGCTGGGATCCTCTGAAGAGATGGTCCTCGAGACCACCGCGGCCTCGCTGGCGGAAGGCCATTACGATCCGGGGTCCGTTGTCGTCATCCTGGGACCGGGCTCCCTCCCTCTCGTCGGATGGGCTCCCGCCCAGGGCGGCAGTTGGCCTCCGCCCGCAGCAGGTGCGCCGCGCTCGGCGCCCGTGCTCGCCTGGGGCCTGCCGGACTCGGCGTTCGTGCACCGTCCAGGACCCTCGGCCAAGTCCGAGATCCGTTCGGTGGTGCTCGGCAAGCTCGCGCTCCCCTCGTCGGGAGTCCTCTGGGACGTCGGCAGCGACAGCGGAGCCGTGGCCGTCGAGTGTGCGCTGGTCCGTCCTGGTCTGTCGGTGCTTGCAGTCCAGGGCTCGCCCGAAGGAGGCGAACGGATCTCGGCGAATGCCGCCTCCCTCGGTGCGAGCGTGCACGTGGTCGCGGCACCTCGCGCCGTTGACTTCGACGACCTGCCTCCGCCCGACCGAGTCTTCCTCAGTGCCCCTGGAGCCGATCTGCTCGACACGGTGCTACGCCGTCTCCGTCCCGGTGGCCGCGTCGTTGCCGTGCTGGCGGAGCTGGGCGAGGCGTCGGCAGCAGCCAGGCGGCTCGGCAACATGGTCGAGGTGACGGTCGCGCGAGCCCGCGAATCAAAGACGAACGACTGGCGCCTCGTCGGACGGGATCCGCTGTTCGTCGCGTGGGGGCCGGGCGCGAGCACTCCTGACGACAGCGTCACCGCCGAGGAAATCCCGGGGCCCACCCCGGCGATGCCCGGTACGCTGGCGCCATGACAGACCACGACCGCTGGCAGGAGGAATTCGACCGTTCCCCCATGCGTCGCGACCGCTACGAGACCATCTCGGGGATACCGCTCGACCCGGTCTACGGTCCCCCGGGCGCCGAGCTCCCGGGGCAGTGGCCGTTCACCCGAGGTCCCTACGCGTCCATGTACAGGTCGAAGCTGTGGACGATGCGCCAGTTCGCCGGCTTCGGCACGGCGACCGAGACCAACGCACGATTCAAAGAGCTGCTAGCCGCCGGCGGGAACGGCCTGTCCACCGCGTTCGACATGCCGACCCTGCTCGGCCGTGACTCGGACGACCCCCTCGCAAAAGGCGAGGTCGGGAGAGCCGGTGTCGCCATCGACACCTTGGGCGACATGGAGACGCTCTTCTCGGGGATCGACCTCGGAGCTGTCAGCACCTCGATGACCATCAACTCGGCAGCAGCGCCCGTCATGGCGATGTACATCGCCGTGGGCGACACCACCGGTGTAGATCGGCGACGCTTGGCCGGGACCATCCAGAATGACATCCTGAAGGAGTACCAAGCACAGAAGGAGTACGTCTTCCCTCCCCGGCCGAGCGTCCGCCTTGTCACCGACCTCGTCCGCTTCGCCGCCGCCGAGCTGCCCCGGTGGCACCCCGTATCGGTGTCGGGGTACCACATTCGCGAGGCCGGGTCGACCGCGCTCCAGGAGCTGGCGTTCACGTTGGCCAACGGCTTCGCCTACGTCGAGGCGGCAGTGGGCGCGGGAATGGCGGTCGACGACTTCGCCCCGCGCCTCAGCTTCTTCTTCAACGCCCACATCGACTTCTTCGAGGAGATCGCCAAGTACCGTGCAGCGCGTCGCCTCTGGGCACAGTGGATGCGGGACCGCTACGGAGCGGCGGACGAACGATCGTGGAGGCTGCGCTTCCACACGCAGACCGCCGGCGTCTCCCTCACCGCCCAGCAGCCGGAGGTGAACTTGGCCCGCGTGGCCATCGAAGCCCTGGCCGGCGTGCTCGGGGGCACCCAGAGCCTCCACACCGACTCCTACGACGAGGCTTTGGCCCTGCCGACCGAGCGTGCTGCCCGCCTGGCCCTGCGTACCCAGCAGGTCATCGCCGAGGAGACCGGTGTGGCTCACGTGGCGGATCCTCTCGGCGGCTCGTGGTACGTCGAGAACTTGACGGACGACCTGGCAGCTCGAGCAGAGGCTATCTTCGCCCGCGTCACAAGAGCGGGGGGCGGCTCGATGCTCGAGGGCGTGCTGGCCGGTATCGACGACGGCTGGTTCTGTTCCGAGATCGCGGACGCGTCGTACCGCTTCCAATCCGACCTCGCCGCGAGGCGCTGGATACATGTCGGCGTGAACGGGTACACCGACGGAGATGATTCGACGACGCCGACCCTCTATGTCGATCCCGATGTGGAAGTCCGCCAGCTGGCTCGTCTGGAAGAGGTCAAGCAGCGCCGGGACGACGGTGCGGTCCGCCGGGCGATCACACGCATCCGCTCTGACGCAGCCGATCCGACGGTGAACCTGATGCCGGTGCTGATCGAAGCTGCGCACGCCTACGTCACGGTCGGCGAGACGATGGGCGCGCTCGAATCGGTCTTCGGCACGTGGTCCGAGCCCCCTACGGCGTGACTGCCGACGTACCGAGACCACTGCGGGTCCTGGTCGCCAAAGTCGGTCTCGACGGACACGATCGCGGGCTCAAGGTGGTGAGCAGGATCCTGCGCGACGGGGGGTGCGAGGTCGTCTACGCGGGCCTTCGCCAGACCCCGGCGTCGATCGCTGCTGCCGTCGTCGAAGAGGACGTGGACGTGGTCGGGCTGTCCATGCACAACGGTGCTCACCTGACGCTCGCACCCTCGGTGCTCGCATCGCTGCGCGACGCCGGGCTGAGCACCCCTGTGGTCGTCGGCGGGATCGTGCCGCCGGTCGACGTCGAACGGCTGCGGGCGGCGGGGGTTGCTGCCGTGCTCGGCCCGGGTGCCTCGGACACCGAGGTGCTCGCCACGGTGCGAGCGGCTGCCGGACGTGACCGGGAGCGCTGACCGCACTGCGAGCGGACCACCCACGAGGCATCGCGGATCGTGTCCGGCGCGCCCGGGGTGCGCGTCCGGCGCGGACCGCAATGACCACCGATAGGAATTAGAATCTGTTCTCGTCTACAACACTGGGCCGGCGTACCTGGTCGGGCCCGGACCGGAGGACCATCGTGCACAACGAGCTTTGCCGCCGACTCGGCATCGAATTCCCGATCTTCGCCTTCACGCACTGCCGGGACGTCGTCGCCGCCGTTTCGAACGCCGGCGGGTTTGGCGTGCTCGGGGCCGTCGGGTTCGACGCTGCCGAGCTGGAGACCGAGCTGCAGTGGCTCGACGAGCACGTCGCCGGGGACCTCCCCTACGGGGTCGACATCGTGATCCCGGGCAAGTACGAGGGCATGGGCGAGCTCGACCCGGCCAAGCTCGAGTCAGAGCTGAAGGCCATGGTCCCCGAGGGCCATCGGCAGTTCGCCAAGCAGATCCTTGCCTCCCACGGGGTGCCCGAGCTGCCCGACGGCCCCAAGCGCGAGCTGCTCGGATGGACCGCTGCCACCGCGGCGCCGCAGGTGGACGTGATCCTGTCCCATGACCGGGTCAAGCTCCTGGCCAACGCCCTCGGTACGCCTCCCGAAGATGTCATCGCCCGGGTCCACGAGCGTGGCCTGCTCATGGCGGCTTTGGCCGGCTCGGTCACCCACGCGTTGCGCCACAAGAACGCCGGGGTGGACATCGTCATCTGCCAGGGCAGCGAAGGCGGCGGGCACACCGGTGACGTCGGCAGCATCGTGCTGTGGCCCGAAGTGATCGACGCCGTGTCGCCCATCCCGGTGCTCGCAGCCGGTGGGATCGGCTCCGGGCGGCAAATGGCCGCAGCGATGGTGATGGGGGCAGCCGGCGTGTGGACCGGTTCGTTGTGGCTGACCGTCGAAGAGGCGGACATCCCGCCGGCCCAAATGGAGACCTACCTGCGGGCGACCAGTCGTGACACGGTGCGCTCACGCTCGTTCACCGGCAAGCCGTGCCGCATGCTCCGCAACGACTGGACCGACGCCTGGGAGCAGCCGGACAACCCGAAGCCCTTGCCGATGCCCCTGCAGATGATGGTTGCCATCGAAGCGGTGTCACGGGGCCACGCCTACCCGGTGCAGGCCGTCGACGTGAACTTCAATCCGGCCGGCCAGGTCATCGGCCGGGCGAAGACTGTCCGCAAAGCCAAGGACGTCGTGAGGGAGATGGTCGAGGAGTACCTCGACGCGATCCAGGCAGTCCAGCCGGTCTTGGACTGACCAGCGCGTTCTGGGGGGGGGAACGGCCGTGGACCTGCTCGAAGCGCTCTACACCACGCGCGCCATGCGTCGCGTCCGTCCCGATCCAGTTCCCCACGATGCCCAGGCCCGGATCCTCGATGCAGCCATCAGGGCGCCGAGCGGCGGCAACCAGCAGAACTGGCGCTTCCTCCTCGTCGACGACCCTGCCGTGAAAGCCAGGCTGGGACCGCTCTACCGCGACGCGATCGCGAAGCTTTGGTCGACCATCTACGCGCCCCAGGTGGCGGCCGCTGCCGCTCACCCAGACACCGACGAGACTGCCCAGTTCCTCAAAGTCCGCCGATCGGCCCAGTGGCTGGCCGACCACTTCGAAGAGGTGCCGCTCTACCTGTTCGCCTTCTGCCAGCACGATCCGACCGGCGGTTCGATCTACCCGGCAGTCTGGAGCGCGATGTTGGCCGCGCGGGCCGAAGGTATCGGGAGCTGCCTCACGGTCGTCCTCGGCGTGTTCTCTCTTCCTGAGACGCTCTCGGTGCTGGGGGTACCGAGCGACGAGGGATGGCAGATGGCGGGCTGCGTCAGCTTTGGCTATCCCACCGGACGCTGGGGTGTCGCGCGCCGCCGACCGCTCCACGAGGTGACCTACCGCAATCAGTGGGGTGCACCTGCCGGGATGGAAGTGCCAGAGGCACTGTGGCCAGGGGTGCCAGGGGTGCCCGGGGTGCCCGGCGTGCCAGGGGTGCCAGGGGTGCCAGGGGTGCCAGGAGTGCCCGGAGTACCAGGGGTGCCAGGGGTGCCAGGGGTGCCAGGGGTGCCAGGGGTGCCAGGAGTGCCCGGAGTACCAGGGGTGCCCGGAGTACCAGGGGTGCCCGGGGTGCAGGACGCTAGCGAAGGTTCGGCTGAGTGAAGGGGGTGCGGGGGGTGCGGGGGGTGCGGGGGGTATTGCGACACGGACGACGTGGGCGGCCACCGCACGGCGCGCCTCGACGGAGCGTGGCGGGCTTCGCTTTTGGGGCGGCCGTCCTCGCGGCCGCGACGCTGGCCGGGTGTGGCACGTCAGGATCGGCTGGGAACAGTTCGGCGCTCGGTCCGAGCACCGGCACAGCCCTGCCATTCCTGCACGTCGTCATCCCGACCTCCGGGGCCGACCACACCCCGTACCTGGCCGATCCGCAGGGACGGGAGGTCTTGCTCCGGGGCGTGGCCTCGGTGGGCCTCCAGGATGTCGCCTACCCGACAGCGAAGGGAGGCCCTGCCCTCTTCCCGGTCAGCCCGTCGGCGTACGACGGCGCCTGTCCCAAGGCCACGGCCCGCATCCCCCAGCCTCCACTTTGCGAAGTAGAGGCGAACCTGCCTGCATTCGAGCAGTCAACCGCGCCCGGGAGTGGGGACGACTTCGCCCAGATGCGGGCGCTGGGGTTCGACGTCGTGCGCCTCGTTCTCGACTGGAGCCAGCTCGAGCCCACCCCGGGCAGGTACTCCGCCCGCTACCTCGACCGCATCGCCCAGGTCGTAGGCTGGGCCAAACAGCAGGGTATCTACGTCATCTTGGACATGCACCAGGATCAGTACTCGCGCTACATCCTGCCGGCCAAGAAGGGGACGACCCCGCCCGACTGCTCCCCATCCGGCGGCTCTGACGGTGCCCCGCGCTGGGCAGTCTTTACCGATGGGAAGCCGGCCTGCGCTTTTGACGGCCAGGACGCTTTGAACCCTGCCTCGTCGGCCGCGTTCTACAACTTCTGGCAAAACCACGAGGTGACTGGCCCCCGCGGGCAGGCACCGGGACCAGGGCTCCAAGACCACTACATCGGGGCGCTCGCCGCGCTGGCCCGGCGTTTCGAGGGCAACTCGGCCGTCGTCGGCTACGAGCTGATGAACGAGCCCCAACCTGGTTCGCTCACACCGATCCCACTGACCAACCTGTACCAGGCATCGAGCCAGGACCTGTATCCGTTTTACCGGCGTGCCATCGAAGCGCTCACGGGAGTCCGAGACGGGCTCCCGACGTGCCCGGCGTCGACACCCACCTCGCTCGCGGGCAAGTGCGCCTACCCGGCACTCGCCCATGTCGATCAGCAGCAGATCTTCTTCGAGCCGCTTGCCTACCGGAACTTGGTCGACTTTTCCCCGCAGGTGAGCGCACCGTTCTCCTCGTACCCGAACCTCGTGTACGCCCCGCACATCTACACCCACGCCTTCACCGTCGACCAGTTCATCGGCTACCCACCGACAGATAGCCCGTACCCGCCCTCTTACACCTTCGGGTATCAGACGGCGGAGTGGGAAGCCCAGGCGATGCACGCGGCCGTGTTCACCACCGAGTTCGGCGACTCCTCCAGCACCGACGGCTTCGTCCTGAAGGGTGAGACCGCCGCCCAGGAAGCGACCCTCACGGGAGGGACCCTGTGGGCCTGGAAAGGCTTGTCGCCCACCGAAGCAACCTGCTGGTGCGTGCGATGGCAGCACTCGAGCTACCAGACGACGTCGAACGGCACGCCGGGCGTGGGCAATCCCTCTGCACCTGTTTCTCCGAAGGACTTGCTCATCCCGAGCAGGGCGACCTACATGGAACGGGTCTGGCCAAGGGCCACTGCCGGGAGGCTCCTCGCCTACCAGTACGACCCGACAGGCAAGGACTTCGCGATGGAGGCCCAGGACGCGGGTGCGGTCCGTCGCGGTGATCGCTCGGCCGAGACCGTCGTCTCGATCCCCTCGACGGTGCGTGGACAGGTAACTGTCACCGGGGGTGCCGTGCTCGACACCGTGGTGCGGCGTCCCGATGGCACGCGCCTGGCCTACGTCGCGCCGCTGGGGTCAGATGGCGGGAGCTCGGGCCGGGCCTCGGGCAACGGCGGGCGCAACGGCGGGAGCTCGGGCGGGAGCTCGGGCGGGAGCTCGGGCGGGAGCTCGGGCGGGAGCTCGGGTCTCGCTTCACGTGGCGACACAGGTCTCTACGAGGTGCGGGTCGGGTCAGTCCCGGCGTCTCTTCTTTCGAGCGTCCAAGTGTCGGCAGCGTCTCCGCTGCAACCGATCAGCGAGCCGGTGGCCCGCCAGATCGCCGAGCAGGCCTTGGCACACGCGCTCGCCTCGTCGAACCCAAAGATCCACGCCAATGCCGAGGTCGCCCAGTACCTGGCCGGAATCCTGCTCGGTCCCAATGACCCGACGGTCGCCCTACCGTAGTGAATTCTCGAGCGAAAGCGAGGCCCCTGATGCCAACTGACAGCGGCTCTCCACATGATCGCCGCCGCACGACCCCGACGCGCTTGGTCGCCAGCGGACGGGGCCGGGTGGCCGGCATCGTCGGTCTTGTGCTCCTGACCCTCGTCGCCGCAGGGTGCTCGACGTCGAGCACCTTGCGGACCCAGAGCGCAGGGACACGACATCCTGGGATACCAGCCTCGTCCGCGCCGTCGATCGTGAAGGCACCCGTTCGCGTGGCCCACACCGACGACGGCGATGTTTCGTACCGCTCGCTCGGTCGAGGTCCGGCAGTGGTACTCATCATGGGCTACTCGGGAAGCATGGACCAATGGCAGCCGGCGTTCGTCGACCAGCTGGCCCGGACGTACCACGTGGTGATCTTCGACAATTCCGGTATCGGCCAGACGAGCCTTCCTCCCGGCACGATGACGATGAGCTCGATGGCCGACCAGACTGCAGCCCTCATCAGCGCACTGCACCTCGATCGCCCGGCCGTTCTCGGATGGTCCATGGGGGGCATGATCGCCCAGGCCCTTGCCGTGCTCCACCCTCACGATGTGGGACATCTGGTCCTGGCCGCGACGCTTCCGGGCAACGGGCACGCCACGCTGCCAACAGCCTCCGCCGCGGCCATTCTGGCCAATCCCAGCGCGTCGAACGTGAGCGCGCTGCTCGGTCTCCTCTTCCCGGCCAACCACGCAGCCGATGGGCCTGCCTACCTCAAGGCCATGGAGCTATACCCGGACTTCTACTTGGCCCCTCCATCCGTTGACGCCGCACAGCTTCAAGCCATCACGTCATGGGCCGCCGGTCAAGACCCTGCAGGATCCGGGATCGGTCGGCTCCACATGCCGGTCCTGGTGGCCGACGGAGCTCAAGATGCCCTCATTCCCTCGAGCAATGATCGCGAGCTCGCCCATGTCATCCCGCACGCCCAACTCCTCCTTTACCCCGACGCCAGCCACGCCTTCTTGTTCCAAGACGAAGCGAGCTTCGTGCCCCGACTCGAGCGATTCTTCGGCTGAAGGACACCGCGCACGCTGCTCACGACACGGCCATCAGCCCTCTCGGACCCCAGCATCCTGATCTGCGGAGGACGGGGGTGCCGCTCCGGCCGTTGCCGTCACGAGCGCTTCGACCTCCTCCCACTCCTCGTTCCTGCAGACCATCACCAACTCGTCTCCGGCCACGATGAGCGTGTCACCAACCGGGTCGATGCCAGTCCCTCCTCTTCGCACGAGCGTCACCAAGACGCCCGGGGGCAACCTGATCTCCCGCAAGGTCCGACCGGCGGCGATCGATCCCGCCGTCACGACAACCCGCCGCGTGCCACTGTCGGCCCCAGCCGCCTCTGCATCCCCTAACGCAGATTGGAGGCCGAGGCGGTACCCGTGGACCACGTCCGAGTCCGAGATGGTCCCCACGACTTGATGGTGCTCGTCGATGACGGGAACCCATGCGTCTGGCGCTGTCGAGAGGGCGTCGAGAGCCGTATCGAGGCGATCGGTCGGTCCCACGGTCGGCACATGGACCTCCACCAGTGCGGTCAGCTCGGGCACGGGCTCGCGTCCGAGATGGGCGCCGTCATCTCTGTGGACTACACCCAGATACCGGCCTGTCTCGTCCACGACCGGAGCTCCCCTCACACCAGCCTCGGTCATGCGGCGCCACGCCTCCTCGGGAGAAATCCTTGTCGAAAGGACGAGACGCGGGGACGCCATCGCGTCACGCACCACGACATTGGCCAGGAGGGGCATGCCCACGAGCAGCCTTTGGACGGGGGACTCTGCACGGCTCTTCAGCTGGCTGCGATAGATGGTGTCATCTCCCCGACGGACGATGAACCATGCGATCCCCACCGCTATCATCGCCGGCGCAAGGAGGGAGAGACTGCCCGTCATCTCGGCAACCATGAGCATCACGGCGAGCGGCGCGCGGGCGATGCTGCCGAAGCAGCACATCATCCCGACGATGACGTACGGGGCAGGGTCGTGGCCGAGGGACGACGAGATCGGTTCGAAAAGCCGCCAGACTGCGGCCCCGACAAAAGCGCCGATCACCATTCCAGGACCGAAGATGCCCCCCGATCCACCGGTGCCTATCGAGAGCCCCGTAGCGACGATGCGAGCCAAGGGGAGCACCAGCACGATCCAGAGCGGAATGGAGAGAAGTTCGTGTCCGAGACTCTCCTGGACCCACCCATACCCCGTTCCGAGCACCTGAGGGATGGCCAACGCTATCGACCCCACGAGTAGCCCTCCGACAGCCGGCTTGATCCAGCGGGGACCGCCAACCCGCTTCGACAGATCGGCAATCCCGTAGAAGCCCTTCGCGTAGAGAAGGCCGATGAGACCGCCGACAACCCCGATCAGCGCATACCAGAGCAGCTGTACGGGATGCGTAAAACGCAACGAGCTGTGGAACCCGAAGAGAGGAGTGAAGCCTTCCACAGAGGCAAAGATCGAGTACGCCACGATGGAGGCGATGAAAGACGGCAGGAGGGCCGACATCTCGAAATCATCGCGGTAGATGACTTCAGCCGAGAGGATCGCGCCGCCCAGTGGCGCGCCGAATATGGCGCCGATGCCCGACCCGATGCCGGCTGAGACCGCGGTCCTCGCGTCGGCCGGGCTGAGGTCGAGAGCGCGTGACAGAAGCGATCCGAACCCGGCACTGATCTGTCCCGTCGGCCCCTCTCGGCCTCCCGAGCCTCCCGAGCCGATCGTGACAGCCGACGCAATGATCTTGACCAGGACGGCTCGGAAGCGAATGCCCCGTGGATTGTGATGCACTGCGTCGATCGCCGCGTCGGTCCCGTGTCCTTCGGCTTCGGGAGCCACTGAGAAGACCAATATCCCACTCACGAGACCGCCCAGCGCGACGACCAATGGAAGTGCCCACGGGCGCGAGAAGGTTGCAGAAGCCGATACGTCACCTTCACCGATTGGCGTCGGAACCCGGTACCCCACCAGGACTCCGAGAAATACATGGGTGGCAAACACGAGGGCCTCGTAGAACACGATTGCTCCGACACCCGCGATGATCCCGATCACCGCACCGAGTACAAGCCATTTCTGCAGGTACGACGCCTGCTGGAGCCACCGTGACGCCTGTCCGAGCATCCGATCGCCAAGCAATCTCATAGGTCCCATCCCGTTGACCAACTTTGCTCAGGGACCTCCCCTGCTGCTGATGCCAGGCGCGTCAGGGCGTCGACGAGGCTGGATCGCTGTTCGAGCGGAATTGCATCCAGCAGGAGCGCGATCTCCTCCCTCCGCCGAGCCGTCACCTCGTCCACCAGCCGACGTCCATCGGCAGCGAGCGCGAGCCGGACCTGGCGCCGGTCGTCCCGCTCGTGGCGCCGGGTGATCAAACCCTTGCGCACCAGGCGATCGCACAGGCGGGTCGCCGTTGGCGGGGTCACGCCGAGAGCCTCGGCCAGGGAGGCCAGCTTCTGGGGGCCACGCGAGGCCAGCACCACCAGCGCCCGGTACTGGCTGAGCGTCACCTCCTCAGCCACGTCCCCGAGGGACCGAGCGGCAACCGCCACCAGGACCCGGCTGGCGCTCACGACGGCATCTACCAATGGATCCGGCTGGTAGGTCTCTGACGTGGAGATCGCGGCTCCAAGGTCGCCATTTCGTTGCATTACCTAATCATTGTAGCGGCTCATTAGTCTTCTCGCGCAAATGTCCAACTGTGCTCGCCTGGGCAGGAGGAGGCTTGTCCATGCCGGGTTGCGCCTCTGGACTGGGGATCTCTCGGACGAGCAGCCCCGCTTCCGACGGCACCTCACCATGGAAGCACTCGCCTGGCTCTGCGGGACCTCAAGCCAAAGACGACGAAGCGTGCTCGTGGCGTTCGGGCTTCTCACTACCGGAATCGACCGTTTGCTACAGACCCGTTGGTCACCCTGTAGCCTGTTCGAAGCGCTCCGGAACCGTCCGTGGGTGCCTGTCAGAGAGTGAGAAATCGTTGGCTACTGGAACTGTGAAATTCTTCAACTCCGAGAAGGGCTTCGGCTTCATCTCGCGCGAGCAGGGGGACGACGTCTTCGTCCACTACTCGAACATTCAAGGGAGCGGCTACCGGTCGCTCACTGAAGGCCAGCAGGTGGAGTTCGATGTGGCCCCGGGTCGCAAGGGTGAGGAGGCCCAGAACGTCAGAGTGATCTGAGCGGGTCTGTGCCGGCTCGGCCGGCATTCGCGGTTGTTGTTCCACTTCGCCATATCGGAGGAGAGCGGGTCGCAGTCGCTAGCTCTTGAAGGGCCGGTCCAGAGTACGCGAAGCTAGCCGTAAAGGCGGGTGACGCGTTGAACGGGCCGGCTCTTCTCGCGCCTCGGCCACCCTTTCTCGCTCCACCGACGGCCTGGAACCACGCGGAGCAGGTGCCCGAGCATGAGAAGCACAGGATCGATTGCCTCCATATGCCATTGGCGCGCGCAGTACCGTGATTGGCAGGTGCGAGAGGAGGCGGCGTGGGTACAGCGCAACCCGGTCGGGATGACCTCGCCGCGTGGCGCGACGAGATGCGATCCAACTTCTACAACGGGTCTTCGAATTTTCGTCACGTCCTCGAACGGCGAGCTGGCCGGGAACGCGTTCTGGCGCTCGAGCCTCGCCTGATCTCCTTCGGTTCCCAAGTCGCAGGGGAGATCGAGTCTGCAGTCGCCGAGGTGGAGCGGTACCGAGATCTCCCCGCGATCCGCCCCTACGACGGGATCGGCCAGGACATCTCGGCCATCGACTTCCATCCCGCTCATCGACGTGCCGGTGTCGCGGTCTGGGCGTCGGGGCTACTGGCCGTTCAAGCCAATGGGGAAGGAGCGTTCGAACAAGCAGCCCTCTTCTACCTCTTGTCCCATGTGGGTGAAGGCGGCCACGCTTGCCCTGTCGTGTGCACGGCCGGCCTGGCACGAGCTCTGGCACATCGCGGTTCACAAGAACTTCGTGCACGCTACCTGCCCGGCCTTTTGAGCAGCGATTTCGACACCGCGCTGCGCGGATCACAGTTTCTCACCGAGGTGCAGGGCGGCTCGGACGTGGGAGCGAACGTCACCCAGGCCGTACCTGTGGCCGATCCAGCGGGTGCCTGGCGCCTCACCGGAGAGAAATGGTTCTGCTCGGTCGCTGATGCCGACCTGTTCGCGGTGACGGCGCGCCCAGCGGGCGCGCCACCGGGAACTCGCGGGTTGGGATGCTTTCTCGTTCCTCGAACCATCGAAAGCGGCCGCGTCAACGGATTTCGACTACGGCGGCTCAAGGACAAGCTCGGCACCCGAGCGCTGGCGTCCGCCGAGATCGAATTCGACCAGGCGCTCGCTTGGCCGATTGGCCCGGTCGAAGAGGGATTCCATGTCGCTGTCGAAGAGCTGTTGAACACCTCTCGGTGGCTCAATGCCGTCGGCGCCACCGGGATCATGCGAAGGGCGTACCTCGAAGCGGCCGGCTACGCCCGGCACCGCCGGGCATTCGGCGCTCGGCTCGGCGCATTCCCGATCGTCGCCGAGCAGCTCGCGGTCATGAAGGTCGAAGAGTGCGCCGCCCTCGCCTCGACCTTCGCCCTCACCGAACTGGTGGACCGTCTGGATCGCGGAACCGCCGACGAGATCGAGCAAGGCGCTCATCGCATCCTCGTCAACGCCAACAAGTTCGTCACTTCGATCACCGCAACCGCAGTCGTCCATCAGGCGATCGAGATCCTGGGAGGCAACGGCACGATCGAGGACTTCTCCCCACTCCCCCGTCTCTACCGAGATGCGATCGTGTTTGAGAGCTGGGAAGGCACGCACAATGTTCTCTGTGCCCAGATTGCCCGAGATGCTTCGCGGCGAGGCATCCTCGATGACCTTTTCGCGTGGGCGAGGCGCGAGCTCGCTCGCGCAGGCGAAGGAGCCGGGCGTGAGGCACTCATCGTGGACACATCCCTCGACAGCCTCGCAACTGAATTGACCGACGCGCTCGCACGTGGCGCCGAGGGCGCAGCCGCCTTCCGGCGCCATCTGATCCGGCTCGTCCGAGCGGTCCAGGCAGCGTGCCTGCTGGCCGAGGCGACGGACGCGGCTTCCTTGCATACGGGTGCCTATCGGCTCGGCGCACCCTCCGATGGCGACAAGCGGGCAATTGCTTCGATCTTCGTCCGTCGGCACCTCGTAACGGGATACGAGCCCGGCCAGGATCAGGATTGGCGAGCCCTCATCGCCGCCGCGCTGGGAGATGACCTGGGAACCGCCAGTCCCTGAGACAGAAGCCCTACGTCAAACCTGTCACGCTCCAGGCGCACGAGGTTGTCACGGCGATCGAGTAGCGGCCGGGAGAATAGAAGTTCGACCCACCGCCTCCGAGCCCGTGCTGACTGGCGACGTCCTTTGCCGATCCCTTTTTCGCCAAGGGGTGTAGGACCAGGGAGAACGACCCCTTGCCGCCCGACACGTTGTGACAGTCGAAGTGCCACGTCAAGGTCCACTTCGGGATCTGTGGAGTCACGATCCCGGTGATATCGGCCTTGCCGGTCCCCTTTCGGCAGAAGAAGGGCTTCTTTGGGGGAGTGGTCGTGGTCGTCGTGCTCGCAGCACTTCCGGCTGAGCCGGTGGCAGACCCCGACGCGGTAGTCGAAGAGGTGGTCGTCGTGCCGAGGGAAACAGTGGACGACGTTGTCAACGACGCGCAGTTGGCAGCGGTCAGGGGCGACGGGGCCGTGGCCGGCGTCGCTGTAGCTATTCGCCCGGTGGTGGTCGTCGAGCTACCGCACGCAGCGAGGACCAACGCCGCCAACAGCACCGTTCCGAACACTGCGACGCCCAGCAGCCCTCGGCGACGACCTTCCTCGACATCGCTGCCCATGCCATTCCTCCTCGCCCCCAGATGAACCCCCGGAGGTTAGCGCAAAAGTTGGCGCATCGTCACGGCATACTGCTGTGCGCGCGCCCTGGCCTGGGCGTCACTCGGCGCCTCGGCCCAGACGTGGGTGGTCGGCGCCTCCGGATCTGGAAGGACAAGGGCCCACCCATCGTCCTCGTCGATCTTCACCCCGTCGACAAGCGTGAGCGCGCGTCCGTCAAGGTGCTCGAGCAAGAGCCTCATCGCCAAGCCCTTCTGCTCAGCAGGGGTCATCACTTCCTCGTGGACGATGTGGACCGACGGGAGAGCATGAACGATCTCAGAGAGCGTCCCACCGCCCGAGCTGAGCATCGCCACCAGCTCCACCAGGGTAGCCGCGGCGTCATAGGCGGGGAGGAACTCCGGCCAGAGAAACCCACCGCTCTGGCTGGCAGCGAACGAGATGCCCGGGCCAGAAGCCACCTCCATGAGGTGAGCCGGCGAGAGCTTCGTGAACGTCACGTCCAACCCGTTCTCCCGGCAGATCCGCTCGGCTGCGCGCCCGACTGCAATCGGAAAGGCAACTCCCACCCCGGGCCTGGCCTCACCCACGAGCCGGAGAAGGAGGAGGAGTGCCTGGTCGTCGCTGAGAACGCTCCCTTCGTCGTCGACGATAGTGATGTGCTCGCAGTCCGCGTCTACGACGGCTCCAAGCTGTGCTCCTGACGCCCGAACGAGCTCGGCAACTCGATAAGCGCTCGATTCTCGGTTGACGGACATCATGCCCGGCGTGTGGGCGTACGGATTCACGACCAGGACGTCGGCATGCAGCTTCGAGAGAAGGTTCGGCATGACGAAGCTGGCCGAGCCATAGGAGAGGTCGAGCACGATCTTCAGACCGACAATCCGGGTGCCCGAGAGGTCCACGGTCCCCACCAGGTCGTTCGTGTACTGCTCAACCGCCCTCGGCGGGAAATCGATATCACCGATCTCACTTGCCAGCACCCGTCGGAATTCCTCTCGATGGTACAGACGCTCGATCTTGCGTTGCGCTGCTTCGTCCAAGTCCAACCCTTCGGCATCGAAGAAGCGGATGACGACTGCCTGTGGATCGTCCGACGCCAGGCGGACAGTCACTCCACCTCGTCCCGAGGAGGTGCGGACGTGGTGGCGCGTGACCGGAACCGTCGTCACCTCGAGGTCCTCGACATTGACCCCGACGGCATTGCAACCGACCATCACTGCCCGCTTCAACACCCGTGCCGCTCGGCTGGTGTCACGTGACACTGAAACGGTCGCCCCTTTCTCCAAAGTCGACGCCCAGGCCATGCAAAGGCGAACTGCCAGCTCGGGGGTGATGTCGACATTGGCGATACCACGCACGCCTTCACGTCCAAAGAGAGATCGAGCGCCGCGCGACTCCCAGACGATGGAGGAGTTCACGACGGCGCCAGCCTCCACCGTCTTGAAGGGGTATATCTTGACCCCCGCCTTCACTTCAGCTTGAGCCCCCACCAGGCAGCCTTCGCCGAGCACCGACCCGGGGTCGCACCGGGCGCCAGCCCGCAGGTCGCAGGATCTCCCGACCACCGCTCCTTCTACTCGTGCCCCGGCACCTAGATAACCGTTGTCGCTCACCACCGAACGGCGCACCTCGGCACTCTCGTCGATCCGGACGTTGGAGCCCAGGATCGTGTACTCACCCAATACCACGCCTGGTCCGATCGTGCAGTTGTCACCGATCACTGCCGGGCCATCGACGACGGCGCTTGGATCGACGACCGATCCCTTGCCCAACCAGACGCCCGGTCGCAGGGAGAAGCCTTCGATCTCCACGTCGACCTTTTTATCGAGGATGTCCTGATGCGCCTTCAGGTACGCATCGATGGTCCCGACGTCTTCCCAGTACCCGTTCACCAGGCATCCCGACAGCGGCAGCCCTGCTGCGAGGACTGCGGGGAACACCTCACCGGAAAAATCCACTGCGCGTCCAGGCGGGATGAAGTCGAAGATCTCAGGCTCGAGCACATAGATCCCGGTATTGATGGTGTCACTGAACACCTGTCCCCACGTCGGTTTCTCCAGAAATCGCTCGATGGACCCGTTCTCGTCGGCGATGACGATCCCGAACTCGAGAGGGTTCTCCACCGAGCAGAGGGCCAGGGTCGCCAGCGCGCCCTTTCGAACGTGATGCTCGACAACCGCGGAAATGTCGATGTCAGTGAGCACGTCGCCTGAGATCACCACGAAACGATCGTTCAGCTCTTCTCGAGCGTTCAGAACCGAACCGGCGGTGCCAAGCGGCGTCTCTTCGGTCGCGTAGACCATGCGTACACCGAGCTCGGACCCGTCACCGAAGTAGGTACGGATCACATTCGCCATAAACGCTACCGTGACCACGACGTCGGTCATCCCGTGCCTCCGCAGGAGATGGACAACGTGCTCCATCATCGGGCGGTTGGCCATCGGGAGCATAGGCTTCGGCTGGTTCGACGTGAGTGGGCGGAGCCGGGTGCCTTCACCGCCGGCCATGATCACGGCTTTCACTGTCTCACTCCCCTTTCTCTCGTGCCGCCCGTCTGCCGGCACGTCCCTCTCGCAATGCGGCGCGAGCTGGAGCCAAGTAGCCAGCTGCAGCCACCCAGGCGAGGACCAACCCAACGCCCCCGGTAACCCAGGCGATGTCGTGAATCGGCACTTGCCATCCGGCAGACCCGTGGCTGAGAAGGAACGCCGGATACGCGAACATAAGGCCGAACGTTCCTGCCTTTCCCACCCACAGCACGTCAATCCGCCGCGCGCCGAGTGCCGCCAGGAGCAAGACAGCGCCGCCCACCAATGCTTCCCGAGCAAGCGTGGTGATGGCGAACCACACCGGCACGGCGCCGTGGACCACGATTGCGATGACGCCGGTTCCCACCAGGAGGCGATCTGCCGTGGGATCGAGCACTTTACCGAGAGTAGACACCTGAGAGAAACGCCGGGCCACGAAGCCATCCACCCAATCGGTTGCCCCGAGGACGGCGAGAAGGATCGCTGCCGCGGTCTGCTCATGGGCACCGAAAAGGAGCCAGACGAAGAGCGGGATGCACAGGAGGCGGACGAACGTCACGGCATTGGGGAGCGTGAGAACACGGTCCAAGTCGGATGTGGATGTCAGGTCGGGAGTGCGAGCTCCCTCGATGGGGCCAGACGACCCCGAGAGCGGGTCCGACGCTGGAGCAACTTCCTCGCTTGGGACCGATGTCCCACCTCGGAGATCGGGCACGACTTGAGTCTACGGTCACCGGCTTGGCCTGGATCTACTCTCCATTGCACAGCGGGGATCTCGGTCATCAGAGATACGGGCCGTATGCCAGGCTGAAGGGATGCCCAGCTTCGATCCTTTCCGTGGCGTCCGGTACCACCTCGACAACGGCACTCTTGCCGAGGTCGTTTCTCCTCCCTATGACGTCGTGAGCGCCGCCGAGCGCGAGGTGCTCGCTCGCCGCCATCCGGCGAACTCGGTGCACATCGAGCTGCCCGAGCCTGATCTGTCCGCCGGGGTCGACCGGTACGTTGCAGCGTCGAAACTCTTGGACGACTGGATGGCGAGCGGGCTCCTCACGAGCGATCCCGTCCCATCGTTCTACCCCTATCGCATGACGATGCCCGATGGCCGATCGACGACCGGAGTCGTCGGATCGCTCGCTCTGGACGCCCGAGAGCCGTCGGGCCACTCCGGTGCCGTCCAACCCACAGAGGTCCTCCCTCACGAGGACACCATGCCAAAACCTCGGAGCGACCGGCTCAATCTGTTGCGCGCGACCAAGACGAACCTCTCTCCGATCTGGGGACTGTCGCCGGCTGTTGGCCTGGCAGCACTCCTCGGCTCTCCCAAAGATCCTTTTGCCGACATCGTCGACGACGAAGGTGTAAGGCATCAGATGTGGACCCTGACCGCGCCCGATGCCATCGAAGAGGTGCGGGACCTCATCACCGGCGCACCGTTGATCCTCGCTGACGGCCATCACCGCTACGAGACCGCCCATGCCTATCGCTCCGAGGTCCGTGCGCGCAACGGCGATCACGCAGGGGACCACGACTCCGTGATGGCGCTGGTCGTGGAACTGGCTGACAACCAGGTTCTGGTCGGCCCCATCCATCGAGTACTCGCCGGGCTCCCGCCTGGCTTCGATATCGTCGAGCACTTCCGGGTGCACTTCGATCTGGTGTACGCCGGTGCTACCTCCTCGAACACGGCTGGCGCACTGGTCGATACTCCGTCCCTGGCTCTCCTCACCCGCGAGAACGCGTGGTTGCTCTCTGCCCTCCCTCAGACGCTCTCCGCCGCCCGAAGCGACCTCGACTCAAGCCTGGTGCAGACCGTGATCGACAAGCTGCCCGACCACACCATCACCTACCCTCACGACTGGAGAGATGCCTATCGGAGCGTCACCGACGGGACGGCACAGGCTGCGATCCTGCTCCGATCGGTCAGGGTGGCCCAGATCGCCGAATGGGCAACGGCGCGGAGACGCATGCCGCCAAAATCAACGTACTTCTACCCGAAGCCGCGGACCGGCTTGGTGTTCCGCCGACTGCAGCACTGAGCACGTGGACCCCGTGCATCCTTTCGGGTCACGGCTGCACGCCTCTGTCGGAGAGCTCGCGCTCCGCTTGGAGGTCTGCATCCCGGTCGGCGAGGTGTGCCGCGGCCACGACCGCCCAGATCCCAAGGATAAGCCACGCCGTGACCGCCGGAAACATGGTCGTACGGTGCACGGAAGTGCGCAACCACAGCGACACGTTGCCGGGGCCGGTCACGTACGCCCCGGCGATCGCCGCGAGACCAACACCGGCAGCGGCCCATGCCCACAGGTCGTTTCCCAGCCCAATCCTCCTGCGCCACCGGTTCAGGAGCAACGCAGCCACAATCGCAAAGGGGACGGCCAACGCCAACAGGTCGAGGTGAGGTGCCATCGCATCCGCCGTGAGGCGAGCTCGCGTGAGCGCCGACCCCACCCTGGGTCCAGAAGTGTTCGAGTCGGGCGTGAACTTCTCGATGCGCGTGAGGAGCGGCCAGACCCCGAGCAGGACGACGACCGCCACGCCGTACACAGCCGGACGGCGCGCATCAGCCACGAGCGCACGAAACGTCCGCTCAGATCGCGGCCACCAGCGCCCGACAACTGCCCGCCCGACGACGAGGCCCAGGACCCCGATGCCAATCACGGTTCCCTCCACTTTGGTCAGTCCGCACACGACCACGAGGATGCCGGCGGTCGCGTACGAGGCTCGATCCGGCATCAGGCACAAGCCGTAACCCACGGCGCCCACGGCGGTTGCCGACCAGAGGGGGTCCGCGTAGCCATTCGTCAAGAAGGGCCCGAAGACCCCGGCGATCGCGAGGACGAACAGCCCGCCGGCAACGAGACCGACGAGCGCCACCAGTATCGACATCGTCCGGCTCCCGACACGTCCGGCGGCGCCGAGTCCCGCCACGATGACCACCCAAGCTGCGACCGCCATCGCGGCAACGTTGAGCAAGGAGACGACGACGACACCGAGGCGGTCGCCGTGGTCACCAGTGAGCTGCCAGGCAACGGCCACGGTAGAGCTGACCAACGGCGGGTAGGACGCATGTGCGAGCAGCAGGGAGCGGTTGCGTGCAGCCGCCAAGAGGAGGCCATGACCCCCGGCGAACCATCCCGCTCGCAGGATCCAGATTGCCTGAGCATCCCAGCCGACCGACGGAGTCCTCAGCGGGACGAGTGCCCAGACGACAGCCAGCCCCACGACAACGGCCGCCGCCGCTCCGATCGTCCTCGACAGCCTCTGGGACACTGCACCGGCGCTCCCGTGGCCTCCGGATCGGAGCACTGGACGTCGCCAGCGTGACCAGTACACCAATGAACCGCTCGCGACCACAACGGCGACGACCGCGAACCACCCGAGGATCGACCCGTCCACCAAGGTGACCACGATGCCGGCCAGTGCTGCGATCGCGGCACCGGCGAGAGGGGTGAGCGGTACGGACTGCCAGCGCAACCCGACCAGCGCCAGCACGGGGGGTGCCCCAGCGACAGCCAGTACTGCCATCGTGGCCGCG
>JAJYZN010000010.1:26145-27183 GCA_021799915.1 Actinomycetes bacterium | reverse complement strand
GATCTCGGGCCGGCCATGGCCGACGTTCACGCACCACAGTCCGGCGAAACCGTCGATGATCCGGCGGCCCTGGTCGTCGGTGATCCACCATCCGTCGCCCTCGACGACGATCCTGGGTCCGGTGGCCGCCATGTCCTTCGGCGCCGTGACCGGGTGGATCAGGTGGGCAGTGTCGCGTTCGGCCAGCGTGCTGGGGTCCATGTCTCTCCTCAATGTGCTCGGGCCCGGCGGCTCGCGCCGGTGCGTGCGGTTGCGGTCGGCGACCGCAGTGACTCGATGAAGTGCTCCACTACGGCCACGGTCGGGCCCCGAGCGCCGGTGGTGAGCACGTGGATGGTCGCCTCAGCCCATGCGCCCAGCAGTACGTGGGCCAGCGCGTCGGGGTCCAGGGCCACGATCTCTCCCCGGGCGATCGCCGAGCCCAGTACCCCTTTCACCAGGTTGGCGGCGTCGCGCTGGTCCCGGCGGCCGCCCTCGTCCAGCTCGGGAATGGTCCAGGCGTCGCGCAGGAAGAACTTTGCCTGGCCAAGGGAGCCGAGAGCGTCCAGGTACACCTGGAAGGCGCGGCCCATGTTGGTGACCGCGTCGCCCTCGGGGTCGAGCGCGGCCAGCGCCTGGGCGGTGAGGCGGTCGTAGAGCGCGTGCTGCAGGTCGCGGCCCAGATCGTGCTTGTCGGCAAACCAGTAGTACACGGCGCCTTTGGTCACGCCGGCTGCCTCGGCGATCTCGTCGATGGACACCGCCGCGTACCCCCGCTCGCTGAACTCGGCCAGGGCCGCGTCGAGGATCCGCTCCCGGGTCTCGGCGCCCCGGGGCTGGCGGCGGGCCATCTCAGCCGCCAGCCTTCTTGGAGGCGATGAACGCCGCCGCGCCGGCCAGGAAACCCCGCACGTCGCCTGCCTTGCCCGACGCCAGGTCGGCGAAGTAGCCGGGCACGTACACCTGCGTCTCTCCGGCATCGAGCGCGGTGAGCACCCCTTCGACGAGCTCGCTCACGGGGATCGGCTCGACGGCGTCGACCACCGGGTCGTTGCCCGG
>JAJYZN010000010.1:0-26135 GCA_021799915.1 Actinomycetes bacterium | reverse complement strand
TGGGTGATGAGCTCGGTCTGGACCAGGCCCGGGTAGACGATGAGGACCTTGACCCCCGAGTCCCACAAGTCGATGGCCATCGCCTCGCTGAACGCGCTGAGCGCGGCCTTGGACGCGTCGTAGGCCGCCTCTCCCGGCGAGCTCAGCGTGGCCGCGATGGACGACACGTTCACCACGTGGCCGCTCCCTCGCTCCAGCATGTGGGGGAGCAGCGCCAGGGTGAGCCGGACCGGGCTCAGGAAATTGATGTCCATGACCGAGGCCACGGTCGCCGGGTCCAGCTTGGTCACGTGGCGGCGCATCGGGATGCCGGCATTGTTCACGAGGATGTCGACTCCGCCGAGCACCTCCACCGCGTCGGCGGCCAAACCGTCGACGGCCGCGGGGTCCGACAGGTCGACCACCCAGCGGACCGAGCCCGGCGAGTGCCGGCGGCACCGCTCGAGCACCTCGTCCAGGCGGTCCTCTCGCCGGGCGCAGATGCCGACGACCGCCCCCCGCCGGGCGAGCTCCTCGGCCAGGCCCGCGCCGATTCCCGACGACGCCCCGGTGATCAGCACCCGCTGTGTGGCGAACGATCCTTTCGTTTCCATACTCTCCGTATGATAGCCAGACGACGAGCACGGTGCTTCGTACCAGCCCGCCACCCTCGTCGAGCCCCACCCGTGCCATCTCTCCCAAGCGAGGTCATACTCGTTCAGTAGGGAGCGAGGTTCGATGGAGGGGGGCGAGGTTCGATGGAGCGAGGGCAACTTCGAAGGTTGGTCGGTCTGGGTTGGCGCACCGTGTCCACGGCGGTCGAGTCGCTGGAGGCATTGCCGCGGTGGGTGAAGTACTCCGCCGCCGGCCTGGCGGCGGCGGGCTTGCTCTCCCTTGGCGGTGGCCTGGCGTCGGCGGCATCCACGGCGCACGTCGCGACTACTGCCCCCGCGGGGACTGGCATGACACAGTATGTGCAGTCCATGGACGCGAAGACCACTCTGTACACGCCTGCCCAGGCGAACGCCATATACAACAATCGGGTGCGCCTCTCAACCTGTATGCGAGAAAAGGGGTACACCACATTCCCAGCGGCTCCGGGACGGACAGCCTCGAATCCGAACGCGCTGGCGTCCTGGCAGCTTTCGGGAGAGTCGGGCACCAGTTCGGTCACAGTGCAGGCAGAGCACGTCGCAATGAATGAGTGCTCGACCGGGAACACACCGGTGCCGGCCACATAGCACCAGCGTCCGCTTGCGGTCGGGAGGTGAGCGGTGCCGAGGTGGGTAGCCACGGGGCACAACTGATCTCCACGATCGACGCTGCGGCGGCCGGGTCTAGCCTGGTGAGATGGATCATCAGCGGGATGCCGACATTGCTCATCACGATCTCCACCCGCACCAGCGCCGCGGGATCCGGCACCCGATCGCCGTAGCGGGTAGCGACGTGCCGTTCGCCACCACGAACCCGGCCACCGGCGTGGTCGAGCAGCGCTTCGACCCCCATGGCCCCGCCGAGGTCGATGCCCGCCTGGAGCGGGCGAGCAGCGCGTACCGCGCGTTCCGGCGGACCACCTTGGACGAGCGGGCCCGCCTCATGAACGGGGCGGCGGAACTGCTCGAGGGCGAGCTGCCGGTGGTCGCTCGCATGGTCACCACCGAGATGGGCAAGACGTTCGCCCAGGCGAGAGGTGAGGTGGCGAAGTGCGCCATGGCCCTGCGGTGGTTTGCCGAGCATGCCCCGGACCTGCTGGCCGACGAGGAGGTCACGTCCGCGAGCCGTGTCCGCTACGAGCCGATCGGCCCGGTGCTGGCGGTGATGCCGTGGAACTTCCCGCTCTGGCAAGTGATCCGGTTCGCCGCCCCGGCGCTCATGCTGGGGAACGCCGGGCTGCTCAAGCACGCGTCGAACGTGCCGCAGACGGCGCTGTACCTGGAGGACCTGTTCAGACGGGCCGGCTACCCCGAAGGGGTGTTCACGACCCTGCTCATCGGCTCGGCCGACGTGGCCGGTGTCATCGCCGACGACCGCGTCGCCGCCGTCACCCTCACCGGTAGCGAGGCCGCCGGCAGGGCGGTGGCCTCGGCCGCCGGCCAGGCGCTCAAGAAGTGCGTGCTGGAGCTCGGGGGCTCCGACCCGTTCGTGGTGCTGGCCTCGGCCGACTTGGACCGCGCGGTCCCCACGGCCGTCCAGGCCCGCTGCCAGAACAACGGCCAGTCGTGCATCGCCGCCAAGCGCTTCGTCGTCGTCGCCCAAGTCGCAGACGAGTTCGCCGATCGCTTCACCGAGGCAATGGCGGCACAGGTGGTGGGAGACCCGCTGGCCCCCGAGACCGACGTCGGGCCGCTCGTCTCCGAGGCCCAGCGAGCGGAGATCGCCGCGCAGGTCGACGATGCGCGCCTGCTCGGCGCCACCGTGCGCTGCGGCGGGCAGGCGCAGGAGGGGCCGGGCTGGTACTACCCGCCCACCGTGCTCACCGACGTCACGCCCTCGATGCGCGCCTACGGCGAGGAGGTCTTCGGACCGGTCGCCGTGGTCGAGGTGGCCGAGGATGCCGACCACGCGCTGGCCTTGGCCAACCGGACCTCGTTCGGGCTCGGAGCCAGCGTGTGGACGAGCGACGAGTCGGAGCAGCGCCGGTACGTGGCCGAGCTCGAAGCCGGGCAGGTCTTCGTGAACGCGATGGTGGCCTCGACCCCCGAGCTGCCCTTCGGCGGGATCAAGCGCTCGGGGTTCGGACGGGAGCTGTCGCAGCTCGGCATCCGCGAGTTCGCCAACGCCAAGGCAGTGCACGTGGCGTGATCTACCTGGACTACGCCGCGACCGTTCCGCTGCGCGCCGAGGTCGCGGCGGCCATGGCCCCGTTCGGGGCCGAGCGCTTCGGCAACCCGTCCGGCCGCCACGGTCTCGCTCGCGACGCCCGGCGGGCATTGGAAGATGCCCGCGAGGTCGTGGCGGCGCACGTCGGGGCCGACCCGGCCGGTGTCGTCTTCACCAGCGGCGGGACCGAGGCGGACAACTTGGCCGTCTTCGGCGTGCGCGGCCCCGCGCTCTGCTCGTCGGTCGAGCACCCGGCGGTGCGCGAGTCGTGCCGCGCTGCGGGGACAGGGAGGCTCGACGAGATCCCGGTCGACGGCGAGGGGGTGCTGGACCTCGCAGCGCTCGACGAGATGCTGGCCGAGCACCCCGGTGTCGCCCTGGTCTCGGTGATGGCAGCCAACCACGAGGTGGGGACCGTCCAGCCCGTTCCCGAAGCAGTCGAGCTGGTCCGTCGCCGGGCGCCCGGCGCCGTGTTCCACACCGATGCCGTCCAGGCTGCCGCCTGGCTGGACCTGGCCAAAGCGACGGCCGGCGCGGACCTGGTGTCGCTGAGCGCACACAAGCTCGGCGGGCCCAAAGGCTCCGGTGCGCTGGTCATCCGCCACGGCGTGGTCCTCCGCCCCCTTCTCTATGGCGGAGGGCAGGAGCAGGGGCGCCGGAGCGGGACCCCCGACGTGGCCGGGGCGGTCGGCCTGGCCGCGGCGCTCGACGCCGCCGCCAAGGAGAGGGCCGACCGGGTGGCAGCCCTCCGTGACCGGCTCCTGGGCCGGCTCGTGGCAACCGTGCCCGGGTGCCGGCCGAGCGCGCCGGCGGCCCGCACCTTGCCCGGGCACTGCCACGTGTGCTTCGAAGGCGTCGAGCGCGAGGAGCTCCTGGTGCTCCTCGACGACGCGGGGATCTGCGCCTCGGGCGGGGCGGCATGCTCCAGCGGCGCCCTCGAGCCGAGCCACGTCCTCGCTGCGATGGGTGTGCCGCCGTCGTTCGCCCGCGGCTCGGTGCGTTTCACCTTGGGTCACGCGACGACCGAGACCGAGGTGGAGCAAGCGGCGGCGGCCGTGGCGGCGGCCGTGGCGCGTCTTCGCGCCTGAGAGAATGGCGCGGTGCGGATCCTCGTCGCCATGTCCGGTGGAGTCGACTCGTCGGTGGCCGCGGCCCTCCTCGTCGCCGACGGCCACGACGTGGTGGGCGCCACCCTCAAGCTCTGGGGCGGGCCGTCTGATTCGGGGTGCTGCTCGGTGGCCGACGTCGACGACGCCCGCCGGGTGGCCCAGCAGCTCGGCATCGATCACCATGTGTTCAACCTCACCGGTGAATTCGAGGACAAAGTGGTGGGTCCCTACGTGGCGGCTCACGCCGCGGGGCGGACGCCGAACCCGTGTATCGAGTGCAACCGCCACATCAAGTTCGATCGCCTCCTGGCACGAGCACGCCGGCTCGGGTTCGACGCGCTCGCCACGGGCCACCACGCGCGCGTCGCGCTGACCCCAGACGGTCGCTACCGGCTCCGGCGCGGCGCCGACGAGCACAAGGACCAGTCCTACGTGCTCTCGATGCTCGGCCAAGAGGAGCTTTCCCGAGTGGTGCTGCCGGTCGGCGACCTGACCAAGACCGAGGTCCGTGAGCACGCGGCCCGCCTGGGCCTGCGAACGGCGGCGAAGCCCGACAGCCAGGACGTGTGCTTCATCCACGGCGACGTGGGCCGCTCGGGGTTCTTGTCGCGGCGTCTCGAGCTGCACCCCGCGACGGTGGTCGACGCGGCCAGCGGGGCAGCCGTCGGAGAGGTCGAGGCCGTCGAGCTCGTGACCGTCGGGCAGCGCCGGGGGATGGGTCATGGCGCCGACGGTCACCGCCGGTACGTGGTGGGAGTCGACGTCGCGGCCCGCCGAGTTGTCGTCGGGGACCCCGAGCTGGCGACGGTGGACAGCGTCTGGCTGGAGTCGCTCACGTGGGTCGACGAGCCGCTTCGCGACGGCGAGCCGGCGGTGGCCCAGGTGAGCGCTCACGGCCGCCCGGTCAGATGCCGGTTCGAGGGCGGCGGGAGGGTGTGCTTCTCCGAGCGCCAGCGTCCGGTGGCGCCGGGCCAGACCGTCGCGCTCTACGACGATGCCGACACGGTGCTGGGCGCGGGGATCGTGGCGCGATGAGCGACGCGGCGGCCCGCGCCGGCGAGCTGCGCCGGGTGATCGCCGAGCACGACCGGCGCTACTACGAGCTCGACGACCCGCAGATCCCCGACGCCGAGTACGACGCGCTGGTCGCAGAGCTGCGCCGGCTCGAGTCCGAGCATCCCGAGGTCGACACCCCGACATCTCCCACTCATCGTGTGGGTGGCGCACCGCTCACCTCGCTGTTCGCCGAAGTCCGCCATCGGGTCCCGATGATGAGCCTCGACAACGCGTTCGACCGCGCCGAGCTCGAGGCCTGGGCCGATCGGCTCCGCCGCCAGCTCGCCGACGTGGACCTCGACACGGTCGATTTCACGTGCGAGCCCAAGGTCGACGGGGTTGCGATGTCGGTCACCTATCTCGACGGTGTCTTTGCCCAGGCCGCCACCCGGGGCGATGGCGTGGTCGGCGAGGACGTGACGGCGAACGTCGCGACCGTGGCCGACGTCCCCCACCGCCTGTGCGCGGGGCCGTACCCCCGCCGCCTCGAGGTGCGCGGCGAGATCTACATGCCCATCGAGCCGTTCCTGGAGTACAACCGGCGAGCCGCGGCCGAGGGGACGAAGCCCTTCGTGAACCCGCGCAACGCCGCTGCCGGTTCCTTGCGCCAGAAGGACCCGGCGGTGACTGCCACCCGGCCGTTGGCCTTCTGGGCGTACCAGATCGGCGAAGTCGACGGCGACGCGGGACCGTGGCGCCCCGATCGTCAGAGCACGGCGCTCCACCTCCTTTCGGCCGCGGGCTTTGCGGTCAGCCCCGACGCCAGGCAGGTCACCGGCACCGAGGCGGCTTTCGACCGCTGCGAGGAGCTGGCCGCCCATCGCCACGACCTGCCCTACGAGATCGACGGGGTGGTGGTGAAGGTGGACGACCTGGCGCTCCATGCCCGGCTGGGGGCGACTTCGCGAGCGCCGCGTTGGGCGATCGCATTCAAGTTCCCGCCCGAGGAGCGCACCACCCGCTTGCGCGACATCGAGGTCTCGATCGGCAGGACTGGACGGGCCACGCCGTTCGCCGTGCTCGAGCCGGTGTTCGTCGGCGGCTCGACGGTGTCGCTGGCCACCCTCCACAACGAGGACCAGGTGCGAGCAAAGGACGTCCGCCCCGGAGACGTCGTGATCGTGCGCAAGGCCGGCGACGTCATCCCCGAGGTCGTCGGCCCGGTGGTCGAGCCCGGCAGGCGTCGCGCCCGTCCGTGGCGGTTCCCGATGACGTGCCCGTCATGCGGGATGCCGCTCGTTCGGCTGGAGGGGGAGAGCGACACCTACTGCACCAACATCGACTGCCCGGCACAGCTCGTGCAGCGCATCGTGCATTTTGGGTCGAGGGCGGCCATGGACATCGAGGGCCTCGGGGAAGAGCGTGTGGTCCAGCTCGTGGACGCCGGGCTGGTGGCGGACCCCGCCGACCTCTACCGGCTCTCGGCCGACGCCGTGGCGGGGCTCGAGCGCATGGGGCCGCTCTCGGCGGCGAACCTCCTCGCTGCCGTCGAGGCCTCCGCGTCCCGCCCGCTGGACCGTGTGCTGGTGGCGCTCGGCATCCGGCACCTCGGTCCCGCCGGTGCCCGGGCGCTGGCCCGTGCAGTCGGTTCCCTCGATCGCCTGCTGGCTACGGACACCGGTGTCCTGGCCGGCATCGACGGGATCGGACCGGTCATCGCCGAGAGCGTCGTCGAGTTCCTCGCCAACCCGGCGAACCGGGAGGTCATCGCCCGGTTGCGGGCGGCCGGGGTGGGCGCGGGGGTGGCGGGCGTCGGGCAGGTGGAGCCGACCCTTGCCGGCAAGGCGGTGGTGGTCACGGGCACGGTGCCCGGCCTCACTCGGGAAGAGGCGGTCGAGGCGATCCTGGAGCGAGGAGGGACGTCACCCGGGAGCGTCTCGGGCAAGACGTTCGCCGTCGTGGTCGGAGATGCACCGGGCGCGTCGAAGACGGCACGCGCCGAGGAGCTGGGGATCCCGCTCGTGCCCGCCGACCGGTTCGCCGAGCTTCTGTCCACCGGCGAGCTCCCGGCCTGACGCCGGTCCACCAGTTGCGCCAAGCGCGTCGGTAGCCTGGAAGGGCTGCGATGCCCCTCATCTCCGATTCCATCGGTCGGGTCCTCGGGAAGCGGTACCGGCTGGTCTCCGCCCTCGGGACCGGCGCGTCGGCGCACGTCTTCCTGGCTGAGGACGTGTCGCTCCGGCGCCGCGTCGCGGTCAAGGTCCTCCTTCCCGCGCTGGCCCAGGACCCGTCCTTCTTGAAGCGCTTCAGCGCCGAGGCCCGCTCGGTCGCTGCGCTCAACCATCCGAACATCCTCCAGGTCTACGACTGGGGAGAGGACGTGGACGGCCCGTACCTGGTGCTCGAGTACCTCGAAGGCGGTACCTTGCGCGACATCCTCGACCGGGGGCTCCAGCTCAGCCCCGCGCAGGCTGCCCGCGTGGGCGCCCAGACCGCCCAAGGTCTGTCCTACGCCCATGCGCGTGGACTGGTCCACCGGGACGTGAAGCCTGCCAACCTGCTCTTCGACGCCGAAGGGCGGGTACGGATCGCCGATTTCGGGGTGGCCCGGGCCCTGGCCGAGGCTGCGTGGACCGAGCCTGCCGGGGCCATGGTGGGCACGGCCCGCTACGCCTCGCCCGAGCAGGCCCAGGGCCAGCGGGTCGACGGCCGAGCCGACGTGTACTCCCTCGCACTGGTCCTCTACGAGGCGATGACCGGCGAGGTGCCGTTCGTCGCCGATACCACGGTGGGCACGCTCATGGCCCGGGTCGGAGCAGCGCTCCCGCGTCACCCGGCCCTCGGTCCCCTCGACGACGTGCTGGCCAGGGCGGCCGCCCCCGAAGCCGCCGTCCGCCTGGATGCTGCCGGTGTGGCCGCTCGGCTGGAAGCGATCGGGGTCGCGCTGCCGGCAGCGCTGCCCTTGCCGCTCCGGCCGCCCGGCGCGGTCGAGCCCGCGGCGGCTCCGGCGATTTCCCCGCCGACCATGGACGCGACGGCTCAGGGCCAGCCGCGCGCGGCCGTGCCGCGCACGACCGTGCCGCACACGACCGCGAGCCGTCGACGCGGGGCGTGGGTGCTCGCAGCGCTGTTGGTGGTCCTGGTCGCGGCCGGTTTGGGCCTGGCACTCCACGAGGGGATCGCGAGCCGGCCGGTCCCGAAGCTGGAAGGCCGCGGCCTGGCGGCAGTCCGCCGATCGGTGGCTGCCGACCACTTCGTCCTCGTCGTCGAGCCGCCGCGCTACTCGCTCGTCGTTCCCACTGGATCCGTGATCAGTCAGGACCCGGCTCCTGGGGTGCATCGCGCCCAGGGATCGACCGTGCGCGTCGTCCCGTCCGAGGGGCTCCCGCCCGAGGCCGTGCCGTCACTCTCCGGGATGGACTGCGCCCGCGCGACCTCGACGCTCGAAGCAGCGCACTTCAAGGTGCTCTGCCCGGCCCTCCTTGCCTACAGTGCGACAGTCGCCACCGGCGACGTCATCAACTGGTCGTCCGCCGGAAAGCTCGATGCCACCTCGGCCCCCTACGGTTCGACGGTGGACGTGGCCATCTCCGAGGGCCCTGCGCCGGTCCCCGTGCCGTCGGTCACCGCCGACTCCTCGTTCACACTGGCCAAACAGGCGCTCGCCTCGGTCGGCCTGGGGGCCGCAAAGGTGACACAGGCGTCGACAACGGTGCCGGCCGGGCAGCCGATCGGCTCGTCTCCCGCTGCCGGGGTGCCGGCCGCGGTGGGCAGCACGGTCACCGTGTACGTGTCGACCGGACCACCGCTCGTGACCGTGCCGGCCGTCACGACAGACACGGTGCCCCAAGCGACAGCGGCGATGCAGGCCGCCGGGCTCACCGTGAGCAACGTCTACGGCCCGCCTGGCGGGCACGTCTTCACAACGAACCCCGCAGCAGGACAGCAGGTGCGCAAAGGCAGCAGCGTGAATTTGTACACCCGGTGAGGGAGGGCCCGCTCGACTGCGAGCTGTGCGAGGCGGCACGCCTCACCCGCTGGTATGCCGAGGACGACGTGTGCTGGGTCGCGGACTGCGAGATCTGTGACGTGCCCATGGTGGTCTGGAAAGAGCACGGGGCCGAGCCTCCCGAGGCGGACGTCGTGCACATGATCGACCTCCTCACCTCGGTTGCCGACACCCGTTTCGGTCCCGGCGGCTGGTCCGTGGACCGGGTGATGCGCCAGATCCCCGACCACTTCCATGCCCACGCCCGCGACCCGCGGTGGTGGTTCCGCCGGTTCAGGTGACGAGGGTGTACCGCTTCAGTACGACGACCCCTCGATGGAATCGGATCGCCGGCGCCCATGGACGCACGTCGATCCCTGCTCCGGCCACGATCTCGGACTTGGATATCGGATGGTTCACAGCGCGTCTGCGATCTGCTCGTCCGGGCGCACCGGCCGTTCGTGCTCGTGGGATCGAGCCGGGAGCTGTACGACGCCGAGCTGCTCGGGGGGAAGCGTGGCACGGGCCTGTGCCACCACCTCTTCGTGGTGGGTGAAGAGCAGTACTTGGGTCCGGCCTCCGAGAGCTCCCAGTACACCGAGAGCCGCTCGTGCTCGCTCGTCGTCGAAGTGCACCAGGATGTCGTCCAACACCACCGGCGCGCTGCGATGGTCGAGCTGATGTTCGATCCCGGCCAGGCGCAGGGCAAGGTAGAGCTGATCACGGGTTCCGTCGCTCAGCTCGTCGGTCGCAAGGAGCTCTTCGGCCCCGCGGCGGGCCAGGAGCACGTTCCGGTCACCCTCGACATCGGGGACCAGGCCGGTGAACGCGCCGCCGGTGAGGATCGAGAAGATCTCGGTGGCTCGCTCGATGATCGGCCCGCGATGGCGTTCTCCGTAGTCGCTCATGACCCGTCGCAGCATCTCCGCGGCGATCAACGTGGGCGCATACTCGGCAGCGCCCTCCGCCGCCGCTGCCAGTGCTGCCTGGGCCTGCTGCTCGATGTCGGCGGCCGCCTGCGAATCACCCAGCGAGCTGATCGCGTGCTCTGCCTCTCCGACGCGTCGACTGGCCTCGTTCTGTCGTTGCTCGAGCAGTTCCACTCGATCTTTGACGGCCAGGTGCGCTGAAGACAGTTCGTCCAGAGTGCGCGACTCTGCCTGGGCTTCTGCGACGATTTCAGCGAGTGCGAGACCGCTGCCCGCGTCGCCGAGGCGGCGTTCGATCTCGGCCAGCGTGCCCTTGAGCTCCTCGACCTGCCGAGCGATGCCAACCGCCACCTCCAACACCACATCATCGGCGAGACCGGCCGACGACCGCAGGTCCTCAAGCTCGCTCAGGACCGTGCGTCGATCACCTTCGACCGCAACGAGCGACTCGTCCAGCTTCTGTCGCTGGGAATCCAGCTCGTCGAGCCTCGCTTGGGATCGACGAGCATCTTCGAGTCGCTGGCGTAGCTCCTCCACGACGTCGGCAGGCGAGCGGCTCCTATCGTCGAGCAAACCGCTCGCTGCCGCGGCGGCTCGCGTGGTGAACGAGGTGTAGTCCTCCTCGATGCCTTCGATCCGATCTTGGAGCTCGGCCACCTCGCTTCGGGCTGCGACGAGCGAGCGGTGCTCGTGCACTGCCGCCAGGGCCCCAGCGGGAGTCGTCGTCGCCGGGAGGCCAAGGCGTGCGAGCGCGTCCTCCCAGAGAGGTTTCCACTCCGCGAGCTTCTCGTCGATTTTCGCGACCTCGGACTTGCGCCGTTCGACATCTTCGCGAGATTTGCGGAGAGCACTTCGCATATCGCCACGGGCTTGTTCCAGCTCTTCGGCCTCCTTCAGCATCTCTCCTGCCCGCTGGAGTCGGGGCTCGAGCTGACCCGACGAGGTGCTGACACCGATCGCGGCCAGAGTGGCCCCCAGCTCGTCACGGCGGCGCGCGACCTCAGCGTCGTCGTGGGCGATCTGGTCCGTCTCGCTGCGAACGCTGTCGACCAGCTCGACCAGCTTCCGATGGCGCTCGCGCCAGGTCTCGGGGTCGGGCGGCGGTGTGCCGACCGCCGACCACTTGAGCTTCCAGGCGGCAGTCGCAGCAGCGTCTGTTCGTTCGACCTGCTGACGTTCGTCTTCAATTCTCTTCAAATCGTCTTTGTGCTGGGAGGCTTGCGCTTGGAGCTCGTGCAGGCGGGCCAGCTCTCCGGCGTACGCGTAGCGGTCGTCAGCTGCCCTGTCGGCCTCGCGCACTGCATTCTCGTAGCGTTCCAATGCCGGCAGGAGCTGATCGCGCTCGGGAGGCACGGGTTCGTCGACCAGTGCTCGGATCTGCTGCCAGATGTCCTGGCGTCGAGCTCGCGTTTCTTCCAGATAAGAGGGATCTGGGATCCCCGCCAGGCCCGAGATGGCAGCGATCGCGTCCATCGACTGGGCGTGGCGCTCTTCGAGCGCCGACGCGCGTTCGTCCAGGCTCGATCGCCGTTGGCCGAGCGCGGCAACTCGCTCACGCTCGGCGCCGATGGCCTCGCTATCGGGTACGTCGAGCAACCGCGCTGACGAGGGCTCCCGTACTCCGAGCGCGTCGGCCAGCTCGCGAGCCTCGGACTCGAGGCGCGCGAGCTCGACTCCGCGTTGCACGAGCTCGCGCTCTACTCGGACCCACTCTTCGGATCGCTTGATCGCGATGCGCAAGTCGCCGACATCGACTGCCGGAGCGAGATCATCGAGCTGCTGGCGGGCCTGGCGGCTGGCGGCCTCGGCGTCGGAGAGCTCGTTCGTAGCGTGCTTGCGATCTGTATCGATCGCCGTGCGCATCTTGGCCAGGTCCTCCACGGTCGCCAGCGTCGCCTCGTCCACTCGGCGGCTATCGTCGTGGGTCAGGCCCAGGCGCTCCAGGATCGCCCCGAGGTTCTTCTTCTTCCCGACCAGCTCGCCTCGCCGCTTCACGGCATCTCGGCTGGCCGAACGGAACTGGTCGAGCCCGGTGACCAGCTCATCCATCGCGCCTGCTCGCTCGAGGACGTCGTGATCGACGTGGATCGTCTCGATCGTGTCATCGAGTTGGTCTTTCTGGGCACGTAGGCCGCGCCATTCGGCGTCGAGCTCGCGCCAGCGCGCCTGAGCGCTCTCGACCTCACTGGCCCAGGATCCCGGAGGGGCCGGTCCGGCCACCTCTGCCAACCGGGCCAACAGTTCGTCTCGCTTTTTCACAAGGGGCTGGGTGATCTGTAGTCGCTGCAGACGGACGAGCTCGGTCCGTGCGTCGCGCAGCTCGCCGGCTACCTCTTGGGCAGCGCGGCTGGCTGTCGCCAGCGCCTGTCGCAAGTCATCGACCGCGCCCGCGCGAACTCGTTGCTCGCGCGCTTCGTTCATGAGCCGCGTGTACGCGCGCAGGGCAGCGTTGACCACGGGCGTTCTGGCTTGTTTTTTTGGACTGAAGAGATCCGACGCCCGCTTCTCCAATCGGCGTAGCGTCGCCGACACCGAGGTCATCCCCGAAGTGGCGCCGAACAGGAGGCGGCCGATCTCCCCGTTGGCGTCAAGGAGGTCCTCGGACCCGTTCCGCAGCTCTTCGTGGTCCAGACAGTACAGACGCCCGTACAGGTCCCGACTGAGGCCCGAGAGGAGCTGGTCGATCTTGTCCTGTCCAAAATCCTCATCTGTGACGACGAGCTTGCGGCTCGATCCTTTCCGCCGGACCTCGAGGGCCGTGCCCTCGTGATCGACCAGGCGAGCACCGAGCTCGAGGGAGCTGGAGCTCGCCCCATGGGCGTCGGGCGAGGTCCGTGCGATCCCGAACAGGACCGACATGAGGGCTCGGCGTGCGGTGGACTTCCCGGCTTCGTTGGGACCAAGGATCACGGTGAGGCCGTGGGCTGGACGACTGAGGTCGATGCTCGCATGCCGAAGGTGTCCGAACGCAATGAGGTCCAATCGATCGATCCTCATGTGCTGCGCCTTTGCATCGGTTCGCCAAGCTCTGCGGCCAGGAGCGCGGCAGCCGCCCCGGCCAGATCGTCGATCGAGTCGTCGTCCAATCCGAGCGCTCCCATCTCCGTGGCGTGGGCTCGCTCTGCTCCGAAAGCACTCCGCAGGCTCGAGAGCAGCTCTACCGGTGTGACCCCGATGTCGGATGGCCGGCGGAGCTGGTCGAGCCGGGCCGCCAGCTCGGGTCCGAGCATCTCCTCGCCGATGCGAGCCCCAGATGCCCGTGGCTCGATGATGATCCGCTCGAGCCATACGTCGTCCCCGCTTCCTGCGGCGTCGGCCCTCACCTGTGCCTCGTAACGCTCCGCCTCCACCAGCCATCGTCCGTGCACTTCTTCACGTGCGGTGATCTGCACTCTTGCGACGAAGAGCTCGACGGCGGAGGAGGCTCGGAGCCTGGCAAGCTCGGCAGAGGCCAGCTCAGCCACGGCTGCCGGAGAGCCAGCCTCCGTGGCGTCGATCCTGGCCGTCGTCCACTCGACGGGCGCCAGCGGGTGGTGCGTCACCTCAAGGATCCGGTCGCCCTCGTACGTCACCACCGTCGCGCCTTTGCTCCCCGGCTCATTGATGTGGCGGCCACACGTGTTGCCGGGAAAGACGACGTGGACTCCTGTGCGGACCAGCTCGTTCCTCTGGTGCACGTGCCCGAGCGCCCAGTAGGCATAGCCGTGGCCGACCAGGCTGTCCAAGGTGCACGGGGCGTAGGGGTCATGACCGTACTGGCCGTCGAGGGCCGTGTGGAGCACCCCGACGTTCAGGACCCCCGGCTCTGGCTCGCCGTAGTCACTTGAGAGGTCCTCGAACTCGCTTCGTCGTCCATAGCTGCGTCCGAACAGCACCGCGCGCGCGTCGGGCAGCTCCATTCGTCCGGCCTGGTCGTGGGGGAACACGTCGACGCCGTCGGGGAGCTGGAGCCGTGCGGTGATGAGGTTGGCGGCGTCGTGATTGCCGTAGGCAATAGTTACGGGGATCCCGGCCTCCCGAAGCGTGTGGAGCTGGCGTTGGAGGTAGATGGCGGTCTGGAAATCGTCGCGGTCTCCGTCGTACAGATCGCCGGCAATCACGACGAACGCCGTATCTTCCTCGATGGCGAGTGAGACCACACGCTCGAACGCCCGCCTGGTGGCACCCCGGAGCCGCTCTGCCGGAGCATCGCCGTGCGCCGACAGTCCCCTGAGGGGACTGTCCAGGTGGATGTCGGCGCAGTGGAGGAAGCGCATTTCCCCTCCGTTCCCAGCTCGAAGTCTTCGGTCGCATGGTACCGAAGGGCTGTATCGCTGAGCCGCACTACCCTGGGGCCACCAGCGAACGACGCAAAGGGGAGACCATGGGAGCACTGGACGGACGGGTTGCCATCATCACCGGCGCTGGGCGGGGCATCGGCCGTGAGCACGCGCTGCTGTTCGCGGCCGAAGGAGCGCGGGTGGTCGTGAACGACCTGGGTGGAGCGGTGGACGGATCGGGCGACGACCGCACGCCGGCCGAGCAGGTTGCCGCAGAGATCACGGCAGCCGGAGGTGAGGCCATCGTCAGCTCGGACGACATCACGACCTGGGAGGGCGGGCGGCAGGTCGTGGCGACGGCCGTCGAAGCCTATGGCGACCTTCACGTCCTCGTGAACAACGCCGGGATCCTGCGAGACCGCGTCCTGGTGAACATGACCGAAGAGGAGTGGGACGCGGTGATCCGCGTCCACCTGAAGGGGCACTTCGTGCCGACGCGGCACGCCGCGACGTACTGGCGGGAGCGGAGCAAGGCCGGGGACGAGGTCCATGCGTCGGTGATCAACACGTCGTCGACGTCGGGGCTCCTCGGGAACCCCGGACAGGCCAATTACGGGGCGGCAAAGGCCGGGATCGCAGCGTTCACCGTCATCGCCGCTCAGGAGCTCAGCCGTTATGGCGTCCGGGTCAACGCCATCGCCCCTGCGGCGCGAACCAGGATGACCGAGTCGACTCCTGGGCTGTCGGACATCGTACGAGCGCCGGCAGATGACGCCCAGTTCGACGTGTGGGACCCCGCCAACGTCTCACCGCTGGTCGCGTACCTGGCGACCCGGACATGCCCGGCGACCGGGCGGGTGTTCTTCGTCCAGGGAGGGACGATCCGGAACTTCGAGAATTGGAAGATGACGGACACCCTGGAGAAGTCGGCCCGTTGGACGGTGGCCGAGCTCGAGACGGAGATGTCCCGCTTGGGAGGGTGACCGACCCCGAGACAGACGTCGGCGCGCGCACCCGGGCAGGAGCCCTTGCCGACCCGAACACCGACCCGGCTGTCGTGCTCGATCCCTCGGGCGATCCCGGGGGAGCACTGCTCGGGACGACCGGTGCCGAAGCGTCCGTCGGCGTGCCGTGGCCGATGCTCCTCCGCCACCGGGTGCAGCACCGGGCCATGTCGAGTCCCCGGTACCGGTGGTGGGTGCTCATCGCGCTGCTGGTCGGGCTGTTCGCGCTCAACTTCACGTTCACCGTCTTCGTGGTGGCCCTGCCGACGGTGAAGCGGGAGTTCCATACGAACTTTTCGGTGCTCACCTGGGTGTCCACCGGGCCCCTCCTCGCCTTCGGGCTGGCTGCGCCGCTCTTCGGCAAAGCCGGTGACGTCTTTGGCCACCGCCGTCTCTACCTGCTCGGGCTGCTGGGGGCGATGGTCGCGGCCGTGGCCACCGCGCTCGCGCCCGACGTCTGGCTGCTGCTCCTGGCTCGATCCCTCGACGGGGTGCAGGGAGCGGCGACCGGGACGGCGTCGATGGCGCTCATCTTGGGCATGTTCCCGCCCGAGGATCGGGTGACGGCGATGGGGTGGTGGTCGATGGTCGGGGCCGGCGGACCGGTCGTGGGGGTGACCCTGGGGTCGCCGATCATCCAGTACTTCGGGTGGCGAACGCTCTTCTGGACCCAGCTCGTGTTCCTGGTGCTCTCGCTCCTGGTCGTGGCCCTGGTGCTCCCCGCCCGCGGGCACCGCGCCGAGCCGGATCCCGCAGCCCGAACCAATCCCCGCACCAGGAACGTGGACTGGATCGGCAGCTGGGGCCTGTCGGGGGCCGTGACCGGGGCCATGCTGGCGATCAGCGTCGGCCCGATCCTCGGGTGGTCGTCCCCGCTGGTGATCGCGTCCTGCACGCTGGCTCTCGGGGCACTCGCCCTGTTCGTGCACCGAGAGCGGACGGGGGCCAACCCACTCATCCCTCCCCAGTACTTCCGCCGCCGCAACTTCATGTTCCCGATGGGCACGAGGGCGTTTGTCATGTTCGCCTATTTCGGCGCGTTCTTCCTCTTCCCCCTCCTCATGGAACAGGTGTACGGCTGGAGCGTCACCGAAGTCGGCTTCGTGTCCATTGCCCGCCCGCTCGTCTTCGCAGTGAGCTCGCCGTTTGCCGGCTTTCTCGCCGTGCGGGTCGGTGAGCGGGTGAGTGCCGCGATCGGCGCCGCGTCGGTCGTGGTGTCGATGGTGATCTTCGCCGGCCTGGGGACTGCTCCACCGATGGCGCTGATCGTGCTGGCCCTGGGCCTGTCGGGTCTCGGTATGGGGGTGGCGATGCCACCCACGTCGTCTACCCAGGCCAACGAAGTCGACCCGAGCCAGTTCGGTGTGATGAGCGCGGCGCAGCAGCTCGCGTCCCAGGTCGGCGAAGTGGCCGGCATCCAGGTCCTCATCACCGTCCAAGAGTCGCTGGTTCGCAGCGGAGGTCTGAGCGCCGTCCACCACGGCGCCGTCCTCCTTGGGACTTTCCGCACGGCGTTCTGGATCGGGGCAGCGGTTGGTGCGGGCGGGCTCGTCTGCTCGCTTTTCATGCGGCCGATGTCTCGCAGCAGGCAGGTCAGTGGATGACGTAGATCCACCCGGCGAGAGCGAGCAGGGTTACCGCGAGGACCGGCACGGTGAGCACCAGGCCCTGGCGGAGGTACTGGCCCCAGGTGATCTTGATGCCCTTGGTCTCGAGCACGTGCAGCCACAAAAGGGTGGCCAGCGAGCCGATGGGCGTGAACTTGGGGCCGAGGTCGGAGCCGACCACGTTGGCGTAGACCATCGAGGTGTGGGTGACGCCGGCTACGTGGGCCCCGTGGATGGACAGGGCACCCACCAGCACCGTGGGCATGTTGTTCATCACCGCCGAGAGCCCGGCCGCGCCGAACCCCGCCAACAACGACGTGGGGACGATCCCGGCGTGCCCGGCCCACCGCAGAGCGTCGGACAGGTACCGGGTGAGCCCGGCGTTGGAGAGGCCGTAGACGACGAGGTACATGCCGAGCGAGAAGACGACGATCTTCCACGGGGCTTGGCGCAGCACCTGGGCGCCGGAGACGGCGCCCGATCGACCGGCGAGGACCAGGAAGGCCAGGGCGGCAGCGCCCGCCGGTGCCGATACCGGGAAGTGCAACGGTTCGGAGAGCAGGTAGCCGGCCAGGAGGACCGCCAGTACCACCCAGCCGACCCGGAACAGGCGCACGTCGCGGATGGCGCTCGAAGGCGTCGCCAGGGTCTCGACCGGGAAGCGGGCGGGCAGGGCCCGTCGATAGGCCACCAGGAGGACCACGACGCTGGCGGCGAAGGCCACCAGGTCGACGGGCGTCATGGTGGCGGCGTAGGTGACGAAGCCGATGTGGAAGTAGTTGGCGCTCACGATGTTCACGAGGTTGGACACGACCAGGGGCAGGCTGGTGGTGTCGGCGATGAAGCCGGCGGCCATCACGAAGGGCAGTGCCTGGCGGCGCTCGAAGCCCAGGGCCCGCATCTGCTCGTAGACGATCGGGGTGAGGATGAGGGCCGCGCCGTCGTTGGCGAACAGGGCGGCCACGATCGCCCCCAGCACCATGAGGTACAAGAAGGCCCTCCGGGCACTGCCGCCGGCCCGGCGCAGCATGTGCAGCGCCGCCCACTCGAAGAACCCGATCCGGTCCAGCACCATCGAGATCACGATGACGGCCACAAAGGTCGCCGTGGCGTTCCACACGATGTCCCACACGGTGGCGATGTTCGACGGGTGCACGACGCCGACGGCCAGGGCCAGGAACGCCCCCCCGGCCGCGGACCAGCCGATGGACAGCCCCCGCGGCTGGGCGATGACCAGGGTCAGGGTGACGACGAAGATTGCGACAGCGGCGATCGTCACCGGTGTGCGGGAAAAGCCTGGGCCGCGGCCTGGAGGACGTCCCACGGACTGCCGAGGGGCGGCGTGTAGGACAGGTCCAGGTCGCTCACGTCGTCGAGCCGCAAGCCGGCAAAGATGGCGGTGGCGGCGGTGTCGATGCGCTTGTGCACGGCGGTGGGGATCGCCCCCACCATCTGCACGCCAAGCAGGCGTCCGGTCGCCTTGTCAGCAGTCGTGCGCACGTGGACCGGGCGGGCACCGGGGTAGTAGGCCTTGTGGTCGTCGGAGGTCGTGGCTACGGTCAGCGGCTGGTAGCCGGCGTCCCGCGCTTCGTGGTCTCGGATGCCGGTTCGCGCTGCCACCAGGCCGAACACTTTGACGACCTGGGTGCCAAGGCTGCCAGCGAAGCACCTCTCGCCTCCTAGCGCGTTCTCGCCGGCAACCCGGCCCTGCTTGTGGGCGGTGGTGCCCAACGGGAGGTAGGTGGAGCCCAGCAGCCGGTGGTGGGTGACGACGCAGTCGCCAGCGGCGTACACGTTCGCTTCGCCGGTGTACATGCACTGGTCGACGAGGATGGCCCCGTTGGCGGCGAGCCGGAGACCGGCTGCGGCGGCGAGGGAGGTGTCGGGCGTCACCCCGGTGACCACCAGCACCATGTCGGCGGTCCGTTCGTACTCGCCGGTGCCACGCACCTTCACCCGATCCCCCAGACTGGTCAGCTCGGTGATGCGGGTACCGGTGCGGACCTCCACGCCGTGGGCGGCCAGTTCGGCGGCCACCAGGCTTGCGAGCTCCGGGTCGATGGTCGGAAGCACCTGGGGCAAGGCCTCGACTTGGGTGACGGCGATGCCGCGGGTGGTGAGGGCCTCGGCCATCTCCAGGCCGATGTAGCCGGCGCCCACCACGACCGCAGACGTGACGTCCCTGCGCTCCAAGGTGGCCATGACGTCGTGGGTGTCACCCATGGTGTGCAGCAGGTGGACCCCGTCGGCCGGCCCGAGGGCCTCGAGCCCGTGGATCGGAGGACGGACCGGGACCGCTCCGGTCGCCACCACCAGGCGGTCGTATCCGATGGTCAACCCGCTCCCGTCCGGACCGGTGGCGGTCACCGTCCCGGCACCCGTGTCGATCCGCTCGGCCCGGGTACCGGTGAGGAGGCTGATCCCGAGGGCCTCGATGTCGACCGCGGTCCGGTGGGCCAGGCTGTGCCAGTCGGGGACGTCGCCCGACACGTGGTAGGGGATGCCGCAGATGCTGAAGTTCGGATAGGCGTCGGCCAGCACGACGCTGATGTCGACGTCGGGATCGAGCTCACGGGCCCGCAGTGCCGCCGAGATGCCGCCGTCGCTCCCCCCGATGACCACCAGGCGCATCGACGTCAGCTGCCGGCGCCGGCCGGGACGGGGCGGTCGGCGCAGCACGCCGACTGTCCGGGGGCCGCGGACCGGAGCTGCCCGGCGGGCTCGTCCGAGTCGGCCAGCACCGTGTAGATCTCCCAGGGCTCGCCGTCCGGGCCGTCGACCCAGACCTTGTCCTGGACCGCATAGCAGCAGGCCGTCTCCTCCTCGGCCACCGTTGCCAGCCCGGCGTCGGCGAGGCGCCGGTGGGCGGCGGCGACGTCGTCGGTGCTCGTGACCTCCACGCCGAGGTGGTTCAACGTCCCGGGAACCTGGTTGGGGTCTTCGATCAGCACCAGCTTCAGCGGCGGCTCCTCCACGGCGAAGTTGGCGTATCCCGCCCGGACCTTGGACGGTTCGGTGTCGAACAGCTTGGAGTAGAACTCGATCGCCTGGTCGAGGTCGGCGACGTTCAGGGCCAGTTGGACGCGGGACATGTCGTCACTCCTTCCGATAGATTCACGGTGGTCGATACCAATATCCACTATAGATCGATGATTGTCAATCTATAATCTGAGGCGCCATGTCCAAGGTCCCGCAGTCCTCCTCGGTGACGGATGCCCCGCTCGACGAGGGCCAAGCCGGTGAGATGGCGCACGTGCTGGCGGCGCTGGCCGACCCGGTGCGCCTCCGCATGCTGTCGTTCATCGCGGCGCGCCACGAGGTCTGCTCGTGCGATCTCGAGGCCCCCCTGGAGCGGAGCCAGCCCACGGTCTCGCACCACACCAAGGTCCTGGCCGACGCCGGGCTCATCATCGGGGAGAAGCGCGGGCGCTGGACCTGGTGGCGTCTGGACCCCGACCGGTTGGCGGCGGTTCGCCGGGCACTGGGGGGTTGACGGGGAAGGGCAGGAATATTAGGTTCACCTAATACTGTGCTACAGGTGAACCAGAAGCAATGGGAGCGGCGCCGTGTGGCGTGGATGGTGGCCCTGCTCCTGACCGGGGGCGTCCTCTCGGCCTGCGGTGGGACGTCGGGTCCCAGCATCACCTTGTACAACGGCCAGCACGTCCAGACCACCGACGCGCTGGTGGCGGCGTTCGAGAAGGACACCGGGATCACCGTCGACGTCCGCAACGGCACAGAGGACACGCTGGCCGATCAGATCGCCGTGGAGGGGTCGAGCACGCCGGCCGACGTCATCTACACCGAGAACTCTCCGGCCCTCGAACAGCTCGAGGGCAAGGGGCTGCTGTCCAGGGTCGACCCGTCGACGCTCTCCCGCACGCCCTCCCGGTTCGATTCTCCCGGCGGGGACTGGGTCGGGGTGTCGGCTCGGGTGAGCGTGCTCATCTACAACCCCTCGCTCATCGAAGAGAGCCAGCTCCCCACCTCGATCCTCCAGCTCGCCGACCCGCGCTACCGCGGTGAGCTGGCGTTCGCTCCCGGAGAGACCGACTTCCAACCGGTGATCACCTCGGTGGACCGGGCCTACGGAACCGCCGCCACCTTGCACTGGCTGAAGGGCATCAAGGCCAACGCCGGGAGCCACGTCTACGCCGCCAACGAGACAATCACCGCACAGGTGAACCGGGGCACCGTGGCCTTCGGGGTCGTGAACCAGTACTACTGGTACCGGTTGCGGGCCGAGATCGGCGCGGCCAACATGCACTCGAAGATCACCTACTTCTCCCCCCACGATCCCGGCTACGTGCTGGACGTCTCGGGTGCGGGGATCCTCCGGTCCTCCCGCCACCAGGCCGATGCCCAGCGGTTCCTGGCCTTCCTGGTGAGCCGCCAGGCCCAGGAGATCATCGGAGGCCACTCGATGAGCTTCGAGTACCCGATCGCCTCGGGTGTGACGACCGCCGCCCCCGAGACCCCATTCGACCAGCTCCAGCCGTACCCGATCACCATCGCCCAGCTCGGTAACGGGTCGACGGCCATCGCCCTCCTCCAGAGGGCCGGCCTGCTGTGAGCCGCGCCCTGATGGTCGCCGCCGGCGCCGTGGCCCTGGTGCTGGCGGTCCCACTGATCTTCCTGCTGCTGGAAGCGGCCGGAGCCCACGGTGTGGCCCACCTCATCTGGCGCCCGCTCACCGGGATGCTGCTGTGGAACACGGTCAGGCTGACGGTGGTGGTGACCGCCCTGTGTGCCGTCGTCGGCACCCTGGCGGCCTGGTTCGTGGAGCGCACCGACCTCCCGGGACGGCGGGTGTGGGCCGTGCTGGTGGTCATCCCCTTCGCCATCCCCGATTTCGTGGTCAGCTTCGGGTGGGTGTCGATCACCACCTGGGTGCAGGGATTCGGTGGCGCCGTCCTGGTCATGACCCTGGCCGTGTACCCGCTGGTCTTCCTGCCGGTGGCCGCCAGCCTCCGGAGCGCCGACCCGGGCCAGGAGGAGATCGCCCGCAGCCTCGGGATGGGACGGGTCCGCACGTTCCTTCGCGTTACCGTGGGCCAGGCCCGCACCGCCATCTTGGGGGGCTGCGTGCTGGTGGCCTTCGTCATCCTGGCCGAGTACGGCGCCTTCGAGATCCTCGGCTACCAGACCTTCACCACCGAGATCTTCACCGAGCTCCAGGTCTTCGACATCCCGGCGGCATCGGCCCTGTCCCTCGTCCTGGTGGTGGTCGGGATCGTCGTCCTCGGCGGAGATCTCGCCCTGCGTTCCCGGGGCCGACCCCTGCGCTCGCCCCAGCGGGTGATCCGGCGCCACCGCCTGGGTCGGTCCCGAGTACCGGTGGTGGCCGGGTTCTGTGCCCTGGTGGGCCTGGCCCTGGGCGTGCCGATCGGGGCCAGCATCTACTGGGTGTTCGAAGGGGGAGTGCACGCCATCGCCGGGGCCAGCGTGCTCGACGCCGCCTGGCACACCGCTCTCTACAGCGCCGCCGCCGCCGCCGTGTCCACCGTCCTGGCGGTGCCGGTGGCGATACTGTCCGTCCGCCACCCCGGCCTGGGTAGCCGGATCCTGGTCAACAGCACCTACCTCGTCCTGGCCATGCCCGGGGTGGTGATCGCCTTCGCCCTGGGCTATTTCGCCGAGCGCTACGCCGGCGGCTTCGGCTACCAGACGGCGCCGTTGCTCGTCGCCGCCTACGCCATTCTGTTCTTCCCGCTGGCCCTGGTCGGGGTGAGCGCGGCGCTGGCCCACGCGCCGGCCACCCTGGAAGACGTCGGCCGCTCCCTCGGCTACGGGCGACTGGGCGTGTTCGCCCGGGTGACGCTCCCGCTGGTCGGCCCCGGGGTGGCGGCCGCCTTCTGCCTGGTGTTCCTGGCCGCGGTGACCGAGCTCACGGCCACCCTCCTGCTCATCCCCACCGGCGTGCAGACGCTGGCGACGCAGTTCTGGGCCTACGAGCAGAACCTCTCCTACGGCCAAGCGGCGCCGTTCGCCCTGGTGATCATCGGGATCGCCGCCGTGCCCAGCTACGTCGTGAGCCGCTACTTCGAGCGGGTCCCGGGCCGGGCTGCTATTCGGTGATCTCCCGAATCCGTACGGCCATTTCCTGGGCTGACTCGTCGACGGGCACCGCCTGGAGCATCATGAGCTTGGCCATGTCCCCCTCCACCCGGACCTTCCCGGCCATGAACGCCTGCATCCCGGCCTGGGGGTTGCCCTCCACCAGGATGGCTCGGGCCGTCACGTAGTCGACGGTGACCTTGAGGTCGGCTTCTTCCAAGTGCCCCTTGTCCAGGATCAGCTCCCCCGAGGAAGTGTCCAGATGGGCGTCGAGGCTGCCGTCCCCGAAAGGCAGCTCGGTCACCACCAGGTTCATGCGGATCACGTGGGGGATCTGGCCGGTCGTGCCCTCGTACTCGGCCCGGATGGCGTGGGCCTGTTCGATCCATTCATCGCTCAGGAACGGGTGAGGCATGGTCGGGGTGCTCCTCCTTCTCGGGCTGGACGCAGGAAGGCTACCCGCGGCGCCGGTAGCATGCCGTTCGTGACCGCTCCTGTGATGCCCGGTGCCGAACCCTTCTCGGCCACCGGCGGCCCCGACGGCGTGCTGGTGCTCCACGGTTTCACCGGCAACCCCCAGTCGATGCGCGGCATCGCCGAGCGACTGGCCGACGCCGGTCTCACCGTCGAGCTCCCGCTGCTGCCCGGGCACGGGACGGCGATCGAGGACCTGGTGCCGCGGCGCTGGTCGGACTGGTCGGGTGCCGCCGAGGAGTCCTACACCAGCCTGGCGGCACGGTGCGCTCGAGTGGCCGTGGTGGGGCTGTCCATGGGCGGCACGTTGGCCTGCTGGCTGGCCGAGCACCACCCCGAGCTCACCGGGATGGTCCTGGTGAACCCGCTGGTCGAGCCCCCCGACGGCCAGTTCCGCTCGGCCGTGCGCGAGCTTCTCGAGTCCGGCACCGAGATCGCCCCGGGCATCGGCTCGGGCATCGCCTTGCCCGACTCGCGTGAGACCACCTACGACGGCTCTCCCCTGGCCGCGGCCCTCTCGCTGTTCGAGGGCACCGACGAGGTGGCCGCCGGTCTCGGCGGCATCGACTGCCCGGTCCTGCTGTTCTCCAGTCGCCAGGACCACGTGGTGTCGCCGTCGAGCGGCGACCTTCTGGTGGCGTCGGTGAGCGGCCCGGTCGAGCGGGTGTGGCTGGAGCGGAGCTACCACGTCGCCACCCTCGACTACGACCGCGACGAGATCGAGGACCGCACGGTGACGTTCATGTCCACGCTGTTCCGGTGATCGACCGAGACGACGTCGCCCACGTCGCCCGTCTGGCCCGCCTGGCCCTGAGCGAAGAGGAGCTGGAGACCTACACCGGCCAGCTGGCCCGGGTCCTGGCCCATGCTGCCGATGTCGCTGCACTGGACCTGTCGGGGGTGGAGCCGACGTCGCATCCGTTGTCCATGGTCAACGTCCTTCGGGAGGACGAACCCCGCCCGGGGCTCGACCGCGACGAGGTGCTGGCCGCCGCTCCCGAGGTGGAGGACCACCGGTTCAGGGTGCCCAGGGTCGGATCGTGAGCAGCGCCGCCGCCACCGCCGCCGCCGTGCGGTCTGCCGAGCGCTCGGCCGTCGAGGTCACCGACGCCTCCCTGGCGGCCATCGAAGGGGGTGACGGCGAGGTCCACGCTTGCCTGCACGTGATGGCCGATTCGGCTCGACGGGCCGCCGCCGCCGTCGACGCCACCGTGGCCCGAGGGGGTGATCCGGGTCCCCTGGCCGGGGTCCCGGTGGCCCTCAAGGACAACATCTGCGTCCGTGGTGAGCCCACCACGTGCTCTTCGCGCATCCTGGCCGGCTGGCGACCGCCCTACGACGCCACCGTGGTGGATCGCCTCCGGGCCGCCGGGGCCGTGCTGGTGGCCAAGACCAACATGGACGAGTTCGCCATGGGCTCGTCCACCGAGACGTCGTGCACCGGCCCCACCCGGAACCCCCGCGACCTCGGCCGGGTGCCGGGTGGCTCGTCGGGCGGCTCGGCGGCGGCGGTGGCCGCCGGGTTCGTCCCGCTGGCCCTCGGCTCGGACACTGGCGGTTCCATCCGCCAGCCGGCGGCACTGTGCGGGGTGGTGGGGATGAAGCCCACCTACGGGACGGTGTCGCGCTACGGGCTGGTGGCGTTCGCCAGCTCGCTCGACCAGATCGGCCCCCTGGCCACGACCGTGGCCGATGCCGCGCTGCTCTTCGAGGTGATCGGTGGCCACGACCCGGCCGACAGCACGTCGCACCCCGCTCCCGAGCTCGCTGCTACCGGCATCGACGGCGTCAGGGTCGGCGTGTGCCGCCAGCTCGTCGACGGCGCCGCCCCCGACGTCGCCGCCCGGGTCCACCAGGCCGCCGAGGCCCTGGCCGCCGACGGCGCCCGAGTGGAGGAGGTCTCCATCCCCGAGCTGGCCTACAGCCTGTCGGCGTACTACCTGATCGCCCCGGCCGAGGCGTCCTCGAACCTGGCCCGCTTCGACGGGGTGCGCTACGGGCTGCGGGTGCCGGCCGACGACGTGGCGGCCATGAACACCGCCACCCGCACCGCCGGGTTCGGCGACGAGGTGAAGCGCCGCATCATGCTCGGGACCTTCGCCCTGTCGGCCGGCTACTACGACGCCTACTACGGGCAGGCCCAGCGGGTCCGGACGCTGGTGGTGGACGCCTTCGCCCGGGCCTACGAGCGCTTCGACGTGCTCATCGGGGCCACGTCGCCGACCACGGCCTTCGGCATCGGAGAGCGGGTGGACGACCCGATGGCCATGTACCTCTCCGACGTGTGCACCATCCCGTCCAACCTGGCCGGGCACCCGGCGATCAGCGTGCCGTTCGGCACCGGCGACGACGGCCTGCCGGTCGGGGTGCAGGTCCTCGCCCCGGCCCTCGGCGAATCGGTGCTGTTCGGGGTGGCGGCGGCGCTGGAGGTGCGCGCCCCGTGACGACGTGGGAGACGATCGTCGGCCTCGAAGTCCACTGCGAGCTGCAGACGGCGACCAAGCTGTTCTGCGGGTGCGTCAACAGCTTCGGCGACGAGCCCAACACCCACATCTGCCCGGTGTGCCTGGGACTGCCCGGGGCCCTGCCGGTGCTGAACCGTCAGGCGGTCGAGCTGGCCATGCGCATCGGCTCGGCCCTGCAGTGCGAGATCCGTCCGTCGACCTTCCACCGCAAGAACTACTTCTACCCCGACATGCCCAAGGACTTCCAGATCAGCCAGTACGACGAGCCGATCTGCGTCGCCGGGCGCCTGGAGCTCCCCGACGGCACGGTGGTGGGCGTCACCAGAGCCCACATCGAAGAGGACACCGGCAAGTCGGTCCACGTGGGGTCCGGGGGCCGAATCCACAGCGCCGACCACTCGCTCATCGACTACAACCGGGCCGGCGTCCCCCTCGTCGAGATCGTGAG
>JAJYZN010000153.1:1092-6665 GCA_021799915.1 Actinomycetes bacterium | reverse complement strand
CCATGCTCGGGACCCGAGGCGTGCGGCTCGGGGTGGTGAAGCCCGGCCTCTACGCGATGCAGGTCCGGGCCCTGATGGAGGCCGTGAGGCGACGAATGGATCAGGGTGGTCACCCCGTGGTCGAGATCATGATCCCCCTCACGGTGAGCCGACCTGAGCTCGCACTGGCCCGGAGGTGGGTGGAGGAGGTCGTGGAGGGGGAGCTGACCCCGGCCCCACCCAGTGGTCGGGGCGGCAGCAGCAAGGACAGCCGGTCAAAGGCCGGCCGAGGCAGCCGTTCCATGGCACCGGGGGACGTCACGATCGGCACCATGATCGAGACCCCTCGGGCGGCGCTTCTGGCTGCCGAGATCGCACATGAAGCAGATTTCTTCTCGTTCGGGACGAACGATCTGACCCAGATGACGTTCGGGTTCAGTCGCGACGACGTAGAGGGACGCATGATGTCGACCTACCTCGACCAGGGGCTGCTGGAGCACAATCCTTTCGAGATCATCGACGCCGATGGAGTTGGAGAGCTGGTCAGTATCGGCATCCGACGAGGCCGGTCTACGCGCCCGGGTCTCAAGATCGGCGTGTGCGGAGAGCACGGAGGAGATCCCCAGTCGATTTCGACCTTCCACCGCCTCGGTGTGGACTACGTGAGCTGTTCTCCCTATCGGGTGCCCGTTGCCCGGCTGGCCGCGGCCCAGGCCGTGATCCAGTCGGCCGGGGGCCCGACCCCGCCGAAGCCCCGGCCGGGCGTGAGGAAGCCAGCCAAGGCCAAAGCCAAAGGAAAGGGCACCTCCTCGCCGAAGACGCCCAAGGGCTGACACCACACCCTTTGGGGCGGGGCGGCCAGACCGTCGGTGCCGGACGGCCTCGTCGGCACCTTCGGGGCGGTACCCTGCTCGGTCATGGGCATTCCCGACGAGGACGTGGCCCAAGTGAGGGCGGCGACTGACATCGTGGCACTCATCGGCGAGCACGCGGCCCTGCGCCGCCAGGGTAGGCGGTGGGTGGGACTCTGCCCGTTCCATGCAGAGAAGACTCCGTCGTTCAGCGTGAACGCCGAGGAGGGCTTCTACTACTGCTTCGGATGCCAGGCATCGGGGGACGCCATCACCTTCGTCCGGTCGATGGAGCACCTCGACTTCGTCGACGCAGTGAGGTACTTGGCTGACCGCTCGGGTATCGCGGTCCGAGAGGATGCCGGCGGGGGTGTGGCCCAGCGGCAACGAACCGTCCTGTTCGAAGCGATGGAACGTGCTGTCTGCTGGTACCACGAACGCCTTCTGTCAGCTCCAGATGCCGGGCCGGCACGGAACTATCTCCGCTCACGCGGCTATGGCAGTGAGCTCGTCCGGAAGTTCCGACTGGGCTGGGCGCCCGATGATTGGGATGCCCTCTGTCGAGCTTTGGGGCTGCCCGAGCGGGTCCTGGTCGATACCGGCCTCGGATTTCGAAATCGTCGTGGGAACGCTCAGGATGCGTTCCGAGCGCGCATCATCTTCCCAATTTGCGATCCCTCCGGACGTCCGATTGCCCTTGGAGGCCGCATCCTCCCAGCCGGCGACGGCTATGGCGGGCCCGACACAGGGAATGGCGTCATTGGCCAGCGCCGGCCTGAGCCGAAGTACAAGAACTCACCCGAAACGCCCATCTACAGCAAGAGGCGGACGCTGTACGCGCTGAACTGGGCCAAGAACGACATCGTCGGGTCAGGCGAGGTCGTGGTGTGCGAGGGATATACGGACGTGATCGGGTTCTTCGCCGCCGATGTCCCGCGCGCCGTCGCTACGTGTGGGACGGCATTGGCCGAAGAGCATTTGAAGCTGCTCAGGAATTTCGGGCGGAGGATCGTCCTGGCATACGACGCCGACAATGCCGGGCAGTCCGCTGTGTCACGAGTGTATGAGTGGGAGAGCCGCCACGAGGTGGAGATAGCGGTGGCGCAATTCCCCCCCGGGACCGACCCCGCCGACCTGGCCAGGACTGATCCCGAGAGGCTCCGCGACGCCATCACCCGAGCTCGTCCGCTGCTCCAGTTCCGGGTCGACAGGGTGTTTACGGGAGCCGACTTGACCACTGTCGAGGGGCGGGCTCGTGCCGCAGAGGCAGCCCTACGGGCGGTAGCGGAGCACCCCGATGCGCTGGTGCGAGATCAGTACGTCATGCAGATCGCTGATCGGTGCCGGCTGGACGCCCAAAGCGTTCGTCTGCGTCTGGAAGAGAGCAGAGAACGTGAACGGAGCGAACGGAGAGCCCAGGGGGGCGGTCGGAGCGAGGCTCGCCGGCACGATGATCACCGAGAACATCCAGTGGACCGCGCCTCAGCGGTACTTGATGGGTCCACGGACGACCGCGCAGCTTTCGAACGCAAGGGTGGCCCTGGTTCGTCCCCGGCCGGTTCTCGGCCCACACCGTCCAGCCGCCCCGGCCTCGAAGGACTCCGCCTGGCCGTCCACAGGCCCGAAGATGTGGTCGGACGCCTCCACGAAGTGCTCTTCACCGACGACCTCCAGCGGCGGGCTTTTGCTGCTCTCAGCATGGCCGACAGCGTCCACGAAGCAGTCGAGCAGTCACCCCTGGAAGTGGCCGACCTGTTGCGGCGGGTCACGGTGGAGGAACCGGTGGACGTGGGGGATCCCCTGGTCGACCCCGTTGACGCCGTCGTCTTCCAACTCTTGCGAGGAGCGGTCAGGCGTAGCCTCTCGCAGATGTCGGCCGCAGTCCGCACGCAAGCCGGGGACCTGGGATCGGTGGCCAGCGAGACGGCATTGGTCCGCCACTGGATGGAAGAGCTTGACGTTCCCGAAGCCTGTCACCCGGCGGCCCAGCGGTTGCTAGCGTGGCTGGTGGAACGGGAGGGTTGATGGCTCGCTGGACGGCCCATGACGGATATACGTGACGTGACCGGACTCGATGGTGCCACCGCTGTGCCCGGGGACCCGACGGCGAGTGGCGCGCTCGAAGCGTCCTCGCGGGGGAGGTCGAACCACCTGGATAAGGGATCGGGAGCACGGACGGCACCCGTGGACGCAGTCCGTTCAGGTTCTCGATCTGACAGGGGAGCCCGATCCAACGCCCCTTCTGGGTCCGCTGACCGTGGAGGCGGCAGCGCCGAAGATCCCGTCCACACGTACTTGAAGGAGATCGGTAAGGTCCCACTGTTGAGCGTCGAGCTCGAAGTGGAGATGGCCCGTCGCATTCAGCAGGGGAACGAGGCGGCGGCCAGGCTCGCGGCGCACGCTCTCGCCGAAGCCGAAGCCGAAGCCGAGTCCGGTGGGGGAGCCGGAAGCGAGCATCCTGACCATCGGATACTCACCCCTGAGCAGGTCTTCGCCGATCGTCGGCGTGTTCGGCAGGGGCAGATGGCCAAGGAGGCTCTCATCGAGGCCAACCTTCGGTTGGTGGTTTCGATCGCCAAGCGTTACCGCAATCGCGGCATGGCCTTCTTGGATCTGATCCAGGAGGGAAATCTGGGCCTCATGCGGGCGGTGGAGAAGTTCGACTACTCCAAGGGCTTCAAATTCTCCACTTACGCCACGTGGTGGATACGTCAGGCCATCACCCGGGCCATCGCCGATCAAGCTCGCACCATCAGGATCCCGGTCCACATGGTCGAGACCATCAACAAGGTGGTGTGGGCTCAGCGGCAGCTTCTCCAAGAGCTGGGCCGCGAACCGACCACCGAGGAGCTCTCCCTGAGGGTGGAGTACCCCATCGAGCGGGTTCGAGAGATCCAGCGCATCAACCAGGACACGATCTCCCTCGAGCAGCCCGTGGGCGAGGAGGACGACTTCAGCCTCTCGGACCTCATCGAAGACCGAGGTGCGGTCGTCCCCGGTGACGCCGCCACCAGGGCCATGCTCGACCAGGCCGTGAAAGAGGCCTTGGCCCATCTGACCGAGCGCGAGCAGGACGTCGTCCGGCTACGCTTCGGCCTCGACGACGGCAAGATCCGGACCCTTGAGGAGGTCGGACGGGAATTCGGGGTCACCCGTGAGCGAGTGCGGCAGATCGAGTCCAAGACGCTGGCCAAGCTCCGCCGTCCCGACGCCGCCTACCTGCTTCGGGACTACCTGGAAGAGGCTTGAGCATGCGGGCGACCGAAGCCCGGCTGCTAATGTCGACCGGCATTCCGGGGTAGCTCAATGGCAGAGCAAGCGGCTGTTAACCGCTAGGTTGAGAGTTCGAGTCTCTCCCCCGGAGCGGCACTCACGCTCGTGAATGAGACTGGCGTGGTGGAATCTCGATCGGTGCGGGTGGGGCACCTGTCGAAGTGCAGCTCGGTGCACTACCCCGAGGCGACCCGCCCTCGTCTGATCACCAGGGTTCGATCCGCCCCTTTGGCGACCCCGGAGTCGTGGGTCACGATCACGAGCGTGAGTCCGAGGTCCCGCCAGAGCTGGCGCATGAGCCCGACGATCTCGTCACGGGTTGTCTCGTCGAGGTTGCCGGTGGGCTCGTCGGCAAGAAGCACCGTGGGTTCTTTTACGAGTGCTCGCGCCAGCGCGACTCGCTGCTGCTGACCCCCTGACAGCTCAGCGGGTAAATGAGTGAGACGGTCGCCGAGCCCGAGGCGCTCGAGCGTTTCCTGCGCTCGAGCGCGGCGATCAGACGGGTCCCAATGCAGGGGCACGAGGGCCGTCTCGACGTTCTCGAGGGCGTTGAGGGTGGGGATCAGGTTGAACGATTGGAACACGAACCCGAAGGCCCCGGCCCGGAGCTGAGCCAGGTGAGTGTCGTCCAGGGTGCCGAGGTCCCGCCCTTCGAAGAACACGTTCCCCGAAGTGGGTCGGTCGAGACCCCCAAGAAGGGTGAGGAGGGTCGTCTTGCCTTGACCGGTCGGACCTTGGATTGCCACGAATTCACCCTGGTCGATCTTGAGATCGACGCCGTCCAACGCCGAGACGCGGCTCGTGTCACCACGCCGGAATGTCTTGTGTACATTCTTGAGCGAGTACAAGTTCCGACGGCTGTGCGTGCCCACTTCTGGAGCATCGGTCGGTATTTCCTGTTCCGGTGGCACGATCGTCATTCCACCCGCCTCAGGGCTGTCGCTGGGCGGAGTCGCCCAGCTCGCCATGCACCGAATGCGCCTGCGACCAGTCCGCCCAGGATGGCCAGCCCGAGGGCGAGGCCGATTGCTCCTCCCTGGAGAGGCGCCGTGAGGTGGATAGCCACCGTGTGGACGGCAGCAGCACCATGATGGGAGAACGACCCCGCCCGGGCCGGACGGTGGAATCCGGGGCTTGTTGCTCCTCCCCCGAAGGGCGTTCCCGCTCCACCGCCGCCGAAGCCGCCGAACGCCGCTCCCAATGCCGCTGGCGAGCCCACGGTGGCCGTGAGTGACGGCGACACGGCCGAGATGATCTCTGCTCCGACCACCCCGAGGACCAGCCCAGTGACGCCCCCGAGGATGCCGAGAGCAAGACCTTCGCCCATGACCTGTCCGACTATTCGTCGGGTGCGCCATCCGAGCGCTTTCAAGGTGCCGAATTCACGAACCCGACGCGTCACCGCGGACAGCATCAGCAATCCGGCCAGGCGGATGGCGACGACGAGAGGACCGATCGAGAGCCACTTGC
>JAJYZN010000153.1:0-1082 GCA_021799915.1 Actinomycetes bacterium | reverse complement strand
TGGCCAGATGCGAGGCGCTCGAGAGCGATCCGCTGATGTCGCTGGCGAGGCTCGCCGACGTGGCCACTGTTGCTCCCGGGATGAGCTTTTTGACGTCGGCGGCCAGGCTTGTCACCGACGTGGCGTTCGATGCGGCCACGTAGATGTTGGTGACCTTCCCGGTCACGCCGGCGAGGTTCTGGGCCGTGGCCAGCGGCAGGTAGACGTCGGTGGAACCCGAGGTCTGATCTGCGACCCCGATGACGTTGACCGACGTTCCGGCGACTGTGAGTTTCGAGCCGACAGCGAGCTTGTCGGTCTTGGCATACGACGAGCTCACGATGGCGACATCAGCCGTCGAATTCCCCTTGGAGAAGTACGAGCCATCCGTTACTTCAGATGCGCTCAGCGGTCCCACGCCGGAGTTATCGATCTGGACGCCGTCGACGGTGAACGTCGAGATTGTGAACCCGAGGCCCTGCCCTCTGGGTGCGCCGAAGCCACCCGAGGATGTGCCTGTGGATGGTGCGGCCGGAATTGTGCCCGAGAAGGAGGTATCGGTAAGGGTGAGGCCGCCGACACTCGCGGCCGTGCCGTGAAGGTGGTCCACCCGGCCGACGTCGGACTCGGGAAGCGTCGCGGATCCGATCGACGGTCTGAGGGTCTTCCGGGCGACATGGGAGCCCTGCGAACCCGATGCACGACGGAATGTCCCGAAATGCTGGAAGCCCCCCGACGAAGGCTTCGCGGGCATCGTGACGGTCAGGTCCGTGCCGACGCCATAGAGCGAATGCAGCACTTGAGCCTGGGCCGTCTTCACTCCGGCCGACGTCGCGGAGACCACCACCACCAGGCCGATCCCGATGGCGAGACCCACGGCCACCACGACTGCCTGCTTGACGCGCCGTCGCAGCTCGCGTCGGAGGTAGGTGAAGAACATCGTACCGGACGATACGGTGCATTTCTAAGAAAAGCCTGAGAGGATTGCAGCAATTCGCTAAGAGGCCGCGCGGATAGGGAAACGTGCCTCTGACTAGGACTTATAGTAGTTCTGGCGCGTAGAAACGACCATCCACCGGTCGTGGTGGTGGCCCCGAGACAAT
>JAJYZN010000152.1 GCA_021799915.1 Actinomycetes bacterium | reverse complement strand
TTCCTCGGACGGCGATGCTCATGCCGATGAAGCCGGTGAGGCCCGAGAACGCCGCGCCGAAGAGGAAGCAGATGACCCGGTAGATCCCGGCGTGGACGAAATTGAGTGCGACCGAACCGTTGGGCCTCGTGACCTGGGTAGCGGTGAAGAATATGAGGACGGCCAGTGGCACCACGATCACGGCGATCGCCCGGAACTGACGCTTCAAGAACGCTTCGGCACCTTCTTGGATCGCCTTGGCGATGTCACGCATCTTTGCCGTGCCGGTGTCGGCAGCCAGGACACCGCGCATGAGGATGAGCCCGGTGCCGATGCCCACGACTCCCGCACCCAACGCCACGAAGAGCCACACCCAATCGGCCGAGCTCAGGTGGAAGGCTTGGTAGCCCCCTTCAGCAACTAAGGCGTGGATCATCCCGAGGTCTTCCCTTTCGTGTCAGCTCGCACTCTCTCGCTCCTCGTCGTCGGCGGCCACCGAGCACCGGCACGATCGCCGGAGACTGGCCTCGACCCCGGTCCCGCCTTCCTGGTGACGTCCGGATCGACCGCTCGGCCCGAGAGCCGATCTGGACCCCGGCCCGGCGACGGGAACGGGCAACACCGGACCAGCGACTCTCCGAGGTCGTGGGGACGATAGCGACTGGAGCGGCCCGGAGGCAAGGAAGCGTTCTGTCGCAGGTTCCTCAGGGCGCTGAACAGCGGTCATTCTCTCACGAGGCGGTGGCGGGAGGAGGCCCGTCGGAGCCCGACACCAGTTCGTAGTCGGGGTTCAAGATGGCCATGCGCTGTCCCCAGGAGCCCACCATGCCTTCGGCGACCAGGCGCGCACCCGGCTCGATGCCGGGGATACGAGGCCGGCCTTGGAACACGAGCAGGATGCTGCCGGTGCCGTCGTTCAGGATGCACTCGAGGTTCGACGTACCTGCCCGGGGCTGGACACGGACCGAGCGGACGCGTCCGGCGATGCGGACCCGTTCGCGGAATTGGACAGAACCCACGGGGCTGGTGCCGGCGGACCGCCGGGCGAGGGCCTGGTCAGCCGGCGACGTCGCGGCTTCCCGGGCGCGGTCGCGCCGGGAGCCGCGGCCGCGCGATGGCTCCGGGGTGGGCGGGCTCGTGCTCGTGCTCGTGCCGGTCGATGTGTCGTTGGCGCCATCGCCGTCGATCGCCTGCCCACCCGTCTCTCCGGTCCCAAGTGTTGCGTAGAGACCACGCCCGCTTGCCGTGTCGTCGTCCGGGCTCTCGACCACGCCGGTGCTCGTCCCGGTCGCAGGAGCAGTGGCCGAGGTGCTTTCGGGCCCCGGGCCGGCGGTGACCGCGCGCTGGACGATCTGGCGGTACTGCTCGCCCCGGTCGCCCCAACGCCCGTGGAGGTCGTAGGGGACGATGGTCGCGCTCACGTGAGGCACTTGGCCGAGGACGGTGGCGATCCGGTCGGCCGTGCGGTCGTGGAGGAACCTTCCCCATCCCGAGCTGAAGCTCCGCCGGGGGAGCAGGACCGTGCATTCGGTGTCGCCGTCGGCGACCGCCTCGGCTGCCAGCTCGATGGCGGCGCGGGCAAGGCGTCGATCAGGGCATTCGACGATGTCGAGCGGGAGGCGAGAAAGGCCCAGCCTGCTCCACTCGCGCTCCAGCTCTCGTGCAACCGCGCCGTCGATGTCGAAATGGACTGCGCGTAGGTCGTCAGGGGCGAGGGTCCGGGCATAGCGGATGGCCCGGGCGGTCGCCATGTCCAACCGGTCGACCAGGACGACCACGACGTGCCGGCGGAGGATTCGCCCCTCTGACGCCCGGATCGCTCCCACCTCGAGTTGTTCGGACTCCTCTTGGTACTCCTTGTGGAGCCGGATGAGTCCCCAGTAGAGCAGCGGGCCCAGCACCACGACCACCCACGCGCCCTCCAGGAATTTGGCCACGGCGAAGATGAGGACGACACTGGCCGTGAGCACGGCGGCGAAGCCGTTCACGATCACGCTGCGCCGCCAGTGCGGACCACGCTCGCGCAGATGGTGCTTCACCATCCCCGACCCGGCCATGAAGAACCCGGTGAACACGCCGATGGCGTAGAGGGCGACGAGGGCATCGACCCTCGCCTGGAAGACGAGGATCAGCGTGACGGCCACGACGGACAGGACGATGATGCCGTTGGAGAACGCCAGTCGGTGGCCACGGCGGGTGAGCTGGCGGGGCAGGAACGAGTCCCCGGCCACGAAGCTGGCGAGGTAGGGGAACCCGTTGAAGCTCGTGTTGCCACCCGTATAGAGGATGAGCATCGTGGCGAACTGGACCACGTAGAAAAGGACGTGCCCGATCCCCCTGCTCCCGAGCACGTCGCGCACCTCCTGGGACACGACGGTGGGCGAGCCGATGGCGTAGGGGACGGCGTGGGTCCAGCGGGCCAGGAGGGTCACACCGAGGACCAAGAACGCCAGCACCGAGCTCATCGCCACGAGCGTGACCCGGGCATTGCGGGACTCTGGAGGCCGGAAGCTGCTCACCCCGTTCGAGATCGCCTCCAACCCGGTGAGCGACGATCCGCCATTGGCGAAGGACCTGAGGAGCGAGATGAAGGCCAGCCCCATGAGCAGCCCGCCCCCCGGGGTCCCGATGTGCTGGCCGACCAGCTCGGAGGCCGGTGGCAGCGGTTTGGCGTGAAGATCACCCAGAGCCGCTTTCACGTAGCCCACGATGATGACGCTTCCCAAGCTGAAGATGAAGAAGTACGTCGGGAAGGCGAAGTACTTCCCCGCCTCGCGGATGCCCCGGAGGTTCCCGTACAGCAGGACGAGGACCACGCCGACCGTGATGGGAACGGTGTAGCTCAACAAGGACGGCAGGGCGCTCGTGAGCGCAGCGGTGCCAGCCGAGGTCTGGACGGCGACGGTGACCGTGTAGTCGATGAGGAGGGCAACGGCGGCCACCTGGGCCACTTGGGGCCCGAAGTTGTCACGGGCGACCACGTAAGAACCGCCGGCCTTGGTGTAGAGCTGGATGACCTCGAGGTACGAGAGGGTGACGAAGAACAGCACGCCGATGATGGCCAACGTGATGGGCACGACCAGGGTGAAGGCGGCCAGGCCGACGTAGGGGACGAGCTGGGTCAGCATCTCCTCGGTGCCGTACGCCGACGAGGAGATGCAGTCCGGCGACAGCACGCCGAGGGCAGTCGGCCGCCCGAGCCGCTCGCTGCTGAGCTGCTCGGTGACCAGTGGCGGTCCGAGCAGCCAATTCTTCATCCGGTAGCGGATCGATTCGGGGAACTGTGACGCCACACCCGAGGGCAGGGCGATGGGCCGGGGCGGCGGAGGGAGCGGGCGCCGGAGCCCGCGTGCCGGATGGGCTGCGCCGTCGGCACCTCTCGCGCCCTGCGCCGCGCTCCCTGGGTCCGATGAACCGTCCCGGTCGTCCGACGACGGGTCGTCGCGCTCGTGGGTATCCACCGCGCAAGAGTAGAACTGATGGCCCGCGGTCACCAGATGGGCTGCCGACGCTCGATCACAGAGGCGTCCGAGGCCGGTTGTCCCATCGGTGCCGGCCTGCTGTGAGGTGTGCCGGCCAAAGGCGGTGCGCCGGTGTTGCCAACAGTCGATGCTCCTATCGTTGTCAAGCCGCGAGTTGGGCACTTTCTGGGGCGTCCGTGCTGCGCTCGTCGAGCCACTTCACGGAGCGCCGGGCGAGTGCGGTGTCGTGCGTGACCCCGCGTTCGAGCTCCGAGATCCGGGTAGGCCAGCTCCGAGGGCACCGGGTCCTGGCCGTCGACGTCAACGCAGGGCACCTCGCAGCGATGGTGGTGGACCCCTCTGGGAACCCTCTCGGCCGTCCGGGCACGATCCCGCTCGCACTCTCCAACTTGCCCGCCACCGCCCGTGACGGCCACCTGCGCCAGGCGATCTCCGAGTTGCTCACGACCGCACGGGACAGCGGCTGTCGGGCCATCGTGATCGAGAACCTGGACGTCGCCGAGGCTCGGGAGCTGGGCAAAGAGCGCACGGGACACCGTCCTTCACGGGGCAGGCGGGAGAAGAGCTTCCGACGCCTACTCGCAGGTATCCCGACGGCCAAGTTCTCTCAACGCCTGGTCCAGATGGCGACCAACGCCGGGGTCGCCGTCATTGCCGTCGATCCGGCCTACACCAGCAAGTGGGGCACCGAGCACTGGCTCGGCTCACTCCAAGAGATCTCAGCCGATGCCTCGGGCCACCGTGCGGCGGCTCTTGTCATCGCGAGACGCGGGCTCGGACATCGAGCACGCCAAGAGAGGAGGTGTGCCTCGACTCCAGCAGAGCATGGGGAAGAGCGAGCTACAGCTCGGGTCGTGCGGTCCAAGGGTGCCGGTGGCCCAAGATCGTTCGGGACCACCCGCAAGGCGGGACTGAGTTCCGCCGAGTGTTGAGGAACGGTGCAGCGTGAGTGATCACCATCGCTCACTCGGCTGCAACGGCTTCGACAGGTGACCGGTGCCCGGGCTTTACAGGACCTCACGTGTCGTGTTGCACTGTCAGCGTGCACATGGTGGTCGTGGGGTGCGGACGTGTGGGATCGGGCCTCGCCGTCGCTCTGGTGAACGAGGGGCACGACGTCGCGGTGATCGACCGGTCACCGCGCGCCTTTCGTCGGCTTCCCGAGTCATGGCCGGGGCAGCGCATCGTGGGCTCGGGGTTCGATCGTGACGACCTCGAGCACGCCGGAGCGATCGGGGCTACCGCCCTGGCTGCGGTGACCAGTGGTGACAACACCAACATCCTCACGGTGCGGATCGCACGGGAGACCTACCAGATACCTCGGGTCGTGGCCCGGATCTACGACCCGCGCCGGGCCGAGATCTACCAGCGCCTGGGCATCCCGACGGTCGCAACGGTGACCTGGACGATCGACCAGGTACGGCGCCGCCTGCTGCCCGAGGCGGCGGCCGGGGAATGGGCCGACGCTTCTGGACGCCTCGTGCTGATCGAGCGCGAGCTGCCCGAGCATTGGGCGGGGCGCAAGCTCGCGGGGATCGAGAGCCCCGGGAGGATCCGACTGGTCGGCGTCACCCGGGCCGGTGTGCCCCGCCTCGATGGATGCGACCTCGTGGGGCAGGAGGGCGACCAGCTTCACGTCGCGGTGATGCGGGATGCGTTGGCCGAGCTCGAGGCGCTCATGGCCGAGACCGGCACGACAGAGGGCACGACCGTCACCGGCGCTGCGCCCGGCAGCGAGGAGCGGTCGTGAAGGTCGCCATTGCAGGTGGCGGGAGCGTGGGGACCGCGATCGCACGGGACCTCCACATGAACGGCCACGAGGTCATGGTGATCGAGCAGGACTCAGATCTCGTCGAACGACGGCGCCAGGAGCTGGACGTGACGTGGGTTGCGGCCGACGCCTGCGAAGTTGCCTCGCTCGATGCTGCCGGGATGGGCACCGTCGACGTGGTGGTGGCGGCCACCGGGGACGACGAGGACAATCTCGTGATCTCCTTGTTGGCCAAGCAGGAATTCGCAGTGCCGCGTGTGCTGGCCCGGGTGAACCATTCCAAGAACCAGTGGCTTTTCAACGAGAGCTGGGGAGTGGATGTGTCCGTCTCGACCCCCCAGCTCCTCACCGCTCTCGTGGAGGAGGCGGTATCGGTCGGCTCCCTCGTCCGCCTGCTGCAGTTCCAAGGAGGTGCTGCACACCTGGTCGAGGTGACCCTGGCGGAGGACTCGCCGGCGGCCGGTCGAGCCATTGCTGATCTCGAGTTTCCTCGCGATGCCACGGTGGTGGCCGTCGTGCGCGACGACCGCCTCGTCGTCCCGCGCGGTGACACGGTGCTCCAGATCGGCGACGAGGTGCTGACCCTCGTCATCGCCGAGGTCGAGGCTGCGGTGCAGGCACTGCTCATCGGCACGTAAGTGGTGCGCCGATCCCGGCGTCACAGGACCCTACAATTGCCATCGTGCGGGCGGCTTTCTTCGATCTCGACAAGACGGTCATCGCCAAGGCGTCGATCGCTGCATTCGGGAGACCGTTCCGCCGCGGTGGCCTCATCAGTCGCCGGACGGTGGTCCGGGCAGTCGTCGGGCAGCTCGTGTTCCTCCAGTTCGGCGCCAGCGAGCAGAAGCTGGCCCGGATTCGCGAGAGCATGCTGGTGCTCACCAGAGGGTGGGAGCGGGACCGGGTGGCCTCGATCGTCCGAGAGACGCTTTCCGACACGATCGAGCCCATCATCTACCGCGAGGCCCTCGACCTCATGGAGGAGCACCGCCGCGCAGGGCACCTCGTCTACCTGGTCTCCGCGGCGCCCGAGGAGATCGTCCAGCCCTTGGCCGAGCTCCTCGGTGTCGACGGGTCGGTGGCATCGAGGGCCGAAGTCGACGCCGAGGGGCGCTACACGGGTCGGATGGCGTTCTACGCGTTCGGCCCGGCGAAGGCGTCGGCGGTCCGCAGGTTGGCGGAGCAGGAGGGCATTGACCTCGCGCTCTCCACCGCGTACTCGGACTCGGCGACGGACCTCCCGATGCTCGAGTCCGTCGGCCACCCTGTCGCGGTGAACCCTGATCGGTCGTTGGCTCGCACGGCCAAGGGGCGCGGGTGGGAGGTCCGGGAGTTCAGCAACCCGGTGCGCTTGCGGGATCGCGCTGCCGTGCGGACGTCGGTGTTCACCACGGTCGCCGCCGTGGCGGTGGCGGGATGGGTGCTCTGGAGGGGTCATCGGGCTCGCGCCCGCACCAGTGGGGCACGCTCGCCCGGCCGGAC
>JAJYZN010000151.1 GCA_021799915.1 Actinomycetes bacterium | reverse complement strand
CCACACGGATGGCACGGTCGACCAAATTGGGAAATTGGGACGGCACCATCGCCGTCTCGACGAACTGGTGGCAGCAGTCCTTGAACAGTGCGGCGAGGTCCACCTCCTGCTGGTAGGCGCCTCCCATCGCCGAGCGACTGGTCTGGCCGACGATGGCGACCACGGGAACGTGGTCCATCTTGGCGTCGTAGAGGCCGTTCAAGAGGTGGATGGCGCCGGGTCCGGACGTCGCCATGCAGACGCCGACCTCCCCGGTGAACTTGGCATAGCCGACGGCCTCGAAGGCGCTCATCTCCTCATGGCGCGACTGGATGAACTTGGGATCATTGCCGGCGCGCCCGAACGCGGCCAGGATCCCGTTGATGCCGTCGCCCGGATACGCGAAAACCTTCTCGACGTCCCACTCGCGCAGCCTCGCGAGGATGTAGTCGCCAACCGTCTGGCTCATGCCCGCTGCCCTTCCTCTGCTCCGGGACCGCGCCGGACCCGGATCCTTCACACCTCTTGCATTCCCCGCTTCTGGAGCCGGTAACCCGGGGCATCGGCGCGAACGGGACCTGCCGCGGGGCGTGTCGACGGCGCGTCGGCTCCACGACGCCGGGTCCGGGCTGCCAGGACCTTCGCCCCTGGTCGCCGCGGCGGCCGCGGGGGATCGTCGGACGCATGGGAGCCCGGATCGCTTCGGCCGGCGGGCGGCGGGCCGCAGCCTCGGCTGTGGCAGCCGCCGCATTGGCGTCGGTGGTGCTGGCGAGCTGCGCCGGCACCGCACCGTCGGGCAACGGCACCACGACGTCCACGACCCAGCCGGCGCCGCCCACGACCCAGCCGGCACCGCCCACGACCCAGCCGGCGCCGGCGCTGAGCCTCGGCTCGTCCGGAGCGGCCGTGCTCACCCTCCAGCGCCGGCTCGAGGCGCTCCACTACTGGCTCGGCACACCGGACGGCCAGTTCGGCGACAGCACCCAGCAAGCGGTGTACGCCCTGCAGAAGGCGGCGGGCATCGCGCGCGACGGGGTGGTCGGTCCCCAGACCGAGCAGGCGCTCGCCGCCGCGGTGGAGCCGACGCCACGGCCCACGTCGGGCTACGCCATCGAGGTCGACCTGCGCGACGACCTCCTCATGCTGGTGACACACGGCACCCTCCTTTGGGCGCTCAACACGTCGACGGGCGGCGGGTACGTCTACACAGGGACGGCGGTCGCCGACACCCCGGTCGGGACGTTCACCATCTACCGGGAAGTGGACGGCCTGGTCACGGCTCCCTTGGGGGAGCTCTGGCGACCGAAGTACTTCTACGCCGGGTACGCCATCCACGGGTACCCCTCCGTGCCGCCGTACCCGGTGTCCCACGGCTGCGTCCGGCTGAGCAACGAGGCGATCAACTGGCTCTGGTCGTCCGACAAAGCCCCGATCGGCACCGTCGTCTGGGTGTTCGCATAGCCGCCGACGCGTGGCACCGCAAGGACCATCGGCCCTGGGGGCCGGCCCATGAGCGAGGCAATGGTGGTCCCAGGTGACTGCGAAGCGAGGAGAGGGCGATGCAGGCAGCGGGTGACGGGGATAGAGGCGCAGCTCCGGTGGAGGTTCGGGTCTACAAGGAGGGCCGGCTGATCGACTCGACGGTCTGCGAGTCCGAGGCCGAGGCCAGTGCGCTGATCGTGCACTGGTCGGACGTCGACGACGTGGAGTTCGAGGTCGACGACCTCAGTTCGCCGCACCACACCGGTGAAATCCTCGAGCCGGAGGCACCGACCACGGTCGACGTCGACGAGACAGCACCCCGGAACTGACACTGCCAAGCCCACCGGCGGCGCCGTCGTCCAGACGGTACGCTTCCGGGTGCATCCCGAGCGGGTGCATCCCGAGCGAACGCACGGGCCACGGAGGGGGTACGGCGATGTCGGAGATCGAGAATGACCCGGGAGACGTGCGGCCCGAGGACATCGCCGAGAACGTGCGGCCCGAGGACATCGCCGAGAACGTGCGGCCCGAGGACATCGCCGAGAACGTCCGGCCCGAGGACATCGCCGAGAACGTCCGGCCCGAGGACATCGCCGAGAACGTCCGGCCCGAATAACCGGGCCGGCCCCGGCGGGGCCTCAGTCGCGGGCTTCGGCGTCTCGGACCCGCTGCACCATCAGCTCGAGGAGCGCCCACATCGCCTCGGGATGCGACATGGCGAACGGGCGGAAGACCGGTTGGGTGAGCATGATGCACCGCAGCTGCGTGTCGGCGGTGACCGTGGCCGAGCGGGGCGAGCGGTCGATCAGCGCCATCTCGCCGAAGAACTCCCCCGGCTTCAGAACCCGGGCCGTCTTCCCGCCGACCGTCACCGTCGCCTGCCCGTCGGCGATCACGGTGAAGATCGTCCCGAAGGCGTCCTGCTCGGTGAGGACGGTACCTGCCTCGAACGTGCGGTCATGCGCGTCCTCGGCGAGCTTCGCCACCTCCCGCTTGGAGAGCATGGAGAAGATGGGGACCTGAGCGAGCACTTCGGCGGCTGTCGACATGGCGTCATGGTACGCCGCCCGGTGTCGGCGCGCACCGAGCGGCGACGGCGTGATGTTCAGGGAAGGCGCCGGGCTGCCCGGTACCATGGGCCGGCATGACGCAGTGCTCCGCCTGCGGCGCGTCGTGCGCGGACCGGGACCGGTTCTGCGGGACCTGCGGCGCGTCGCTCCAGCTGCCATGCGCGCGCTGCGGCGAGCCGAACCCCGCCGGGCAGCGGTTCTGCAGCCAGTGCGGCTCCGAGCTCGGTGGCGCCCCGTCCGAGGGTGAAGGGCCGGCGGCCGACCCCGCCACCGCGCCCGCTCGGCCCGTGGCGGAACGACGGATGTGCTCGGTGCTCTTCGCCGACCTCGTGGGCTTCACCAGCCTGTCGGAGGCCCGCGACCCCGAGGACGTCCGCGAGATCCTGTCCCGCTACTTCACCGTCTGCCGCAACGTGATCGACCGTTATGGGGGCGTGGTCGAAAAGTTCATCGGCGATGCCGTGATGGCGGTGTGGGGCACGCCGGTGGCCACCGAGCAGGACGCCGAGCGCGCCGTACGGGCGGCCTTGGAGCTGGTGGAGGCGGTGGCGGCGCTCGGAGCGGCGGTGAGCGCGGCCGGACTGGCGGCGCGGGCGGGCATCGTGACCGGGCCGGTCGCGGTCACGATCGGCGCGCACGGCGAGGGCATGGTCGCCGGCGACGCCGTCAATACCGCATCGCGGGTGCAGGGAGTGGCACGCCCCGGCGGTGTCCTCGCCGACGATTCGACCAAGCGGCTGACGGAGCGTGCCATCGCCTACGACGACGCGGGCGTCTACGCCCTCAAGGGCCGCGAGGCGTCGGCTCACCTCTTTGCTGCCACCCGCGTCCTGTCGGGTGCGGGCGGGACCCAACGGGTGGACGGGCTCGAGGCTCCGCTCGTCGGCCGGGCCGCCGAGCTGCGGACCGTCAAGGACCTCTTCCACGCGTCGGTCGAGCGGCGCAGCCCGCGGCTCCTCGTGATCACCGGCCCCGCCGGCGTCGGCAAGTCACGGCTCGGGTGGGAGTTCGAGAAGTACACGGACGGGCTGGCCGACACGGTGCTCTGGCACCGGGGCCACTGCCTGTCCTTTGGCGGCGAGGGCGTGGCGTACTGGGCGCTCGCCGAGATCGTCCGTCAGCGGTTCGGTATCGCCGAGGAAGACCCGACCGGCGTGGCCGAGACCAAGATGGTGGAGGGCATGCTGCGCTTCGTCGACGACCCGGCGGAGCGGGACTACGTCGGCGCGCGCCTCTCCCGGCTGCTCGGGGTCCGCTACCCCGCCGCGCCGGCAGCGGTGCTCGACCGGGACGAGCTCTACGCCGGATGGCGCATGTTCTTCGAGCGGCTGGCCGCCGTCGCGCCCGTGGCCATGCTGATCGAGGACGCCCACCACGCCGACGAGGGCCTGCTCGGGTTCTTCGCCCACCTGATCGAATGGACGCGCCAGCTCCCGATCTTCGTGCTGCTGTTCGCCCGCCCCGGCCGCGACGCCATCGACTCGGGGTACGGGGTGGGGCGGAACCGGTCGACCTTGTCGCTGGACCCCCTCGACCCCGCCTCCATGGACGACTTGGTGGGGGCGCTGGTCCCCGGCGCGCCGCCGGCCGCCAGGGAGGCGGTCGTCACCCGGGCCGAGGGCATCCCCCTCTTTGCCGTGGAGACGATCCGCGCCCTCATCGACTACGGCGCGGTGCGGCGCGAGGGTGAGGGCCCTTACCGCCTGGTGGGCGAGCTGTCCGGGACCATGGCCGTCCCGAGCACGTTGCACAGCCTCTTGGCGGCACGACTCGACGCCTTGCCCGAAGACGAGCACTCCCTCGTCGGGACGGCCAGCGTGCTCGGCCAGCGCTTCTCCAAGGACGCGCTCGTCGCGGTGTCGGGCCGCCAACCAGAAGCCGTCCACCAAGCCCTGGGCGAGCTCGTGCGCCGAGACGTGCTCTCCATCGCCGCCGATCCGCTCTCCCCCGAACGCGGCTCGTACCGGTTCTGTCAGGAGATGCTCCGCCAGGTCGCGTACGAGACCTTGTCGCGGCGAGACCGCAAGGCGCACCACCTGGCCGTCGCCGCCCACATGCGGGCCGCCTTCGCCAACGACGGGGAGGAGGTCGCCGAGGTGGTGGCGCGCCACTACCTCGACGCCGCCGCCGCCGACCCGGGGGGCCCGGACGCTGCGGCGCTGTCGACCGACGGGCTTCACTTCCTCCTGCGGGCCGGGGATCGCGCCGTTCGCTCCGGCGCCCCCTCGCGCGCTGCCGCTCTGTTCGCCGAGGCCGCCGTCGTCGCGCCGATCTCCGAACGCGGCACCCTCTTCGAGCAGGCGGCATACGCCGCCTACACCTTCGGCGATGTGCACCAAGCCGCCGAGCTCGTCGACCGGGCCGCAGACGCCCATCGCGCCGCGGGATCCGAGCGCGGGGTGGCGCGCACGCGTTCGCTGCGCGGCCGGATCCTGCAGTACGAGGGGCGGTCCGCCGCCGCCCGCCGCGAGCTCGCGGAGGCCGTGGCCCAGCTCCGAACGGAGCCCGACGGCGACACGGTCGAAGCGCTCCGCCGCCTGGCCACCATCGAGATCTTCACCGGCAATCTGGCCCAGGGCGAGGCGCTCGTGGACGAGGCACTTCGCCTGGCCCAGGAGCTCGACGTCGAAGCCGACCACCTCGGGCGGCTCTTTGACGCCAAGGGCCACGCCGCGGCGTTCGGCAATCGGCACGGGGAGGCCGCGACGTACTACGAGGCGGCGGCCCACATCGCCGAGCGAACCGGCAATCTCGGCGCCGCGGCCGTCGCCCAGCACAACCTGGCCGACATCCTCGCCCGCACCGACCCGAGGCGCGCCGCCGACGTCGCGAGGTCGGCGGCGGAGCACGCCCGGCGGACCGGCCGGCGCGCGAGCCTCGGCCTCGCTGTGGCCAACCTGGCGATCGCCTTGCTCGAAGTGGGCGAGTGGGACGAAGCCGATGCCGCCCTCGTCGAGGCCCGAGAGGTCGACCACCTCGACGACGAGGACGCACAGCGGGTCACCGGGTGGCTGGCCGGGTTGCGCGGCGACTCGGCAGGGGCGATGGCGGCGCTGGCACGGCTCGAAAAGAGCCGTGACAGCGAGGAGCCCCAGGTGCAAGCGTCGCTCGCGTTCCTCGAGGCCCTGGTGGCCCTCGCCGCCGGCGATCTCGAGCTCGCCCTGTCCCACGCCCGGTCCACGCTCGCGCGGCAGAAGGACATCAGCATCGGGCACGAGAGCCAGCGCTGGGGGTGGCCGCTGGCGGCCCGCGTGGCGCGGGTGATCGGGGATGCGGACGGGCTGACCGAGCTGATGGCGATGCTCGACGCCTACCCCCCCGGCCACGTCCCGCCGGTGCTGCGGGCCGAGCGGCAGCTCGTGCAGGCGTTGGAGGCGGCGGAACGGCAGCCAGCCGAGGCGGTGACGGCGGTGGAGCGCGCGGTGGTCGCGGTACGCCGGGCGGGCAACCCGTACCATCTCGGCCACGCGCTCTTGGACCATGCAGGGGCGCTCGACGCCGCCGGCCGGCCCGGTGCCGAGGAATCGGTGCGCGAGGCACGGGCCATCGCCCACCGCCTGCGGTGCCCGCCGCTGCTGGCCCGGGCCGGCCAGCTCGCCTCGGGCTCGGGGTTGCCGGGGGGTGCCGGCGTCAGGGAGGCAGCGGAGCACGTGGCCGCCCGGCCCGGCGCGCTGGGAGCCCCCGCCACCTGATCACCAGGTCTCGCGATCGGGCGGCAGCGCGTCCTTCAGCGGCGCGTAGCCGTGGCGACGAGGTCCAGCTCGCGATGGCGTCCCTCGGTCACCGTCACCTCCACATCGGCGAACCCGGCGGCAACGAGGGCGCCGGCCAAGGCATCGGGCACCCACAAGGAGTACCAGCGCCCGGGGAAGTCGTCCCCGGGCAGGGCCCGCCCGGCATAGGCGCCAGCGATCATCGAGAGGAGGATCGTGCCGCCCGGCACGAGCACGCGGGCCGCCTCGCCGAAAGCGTGCGGCGCTCGCTCCGGCGGCAGGTGGAGGTACGAGTGGTGGGCGAACACGCCGTCGAACGCCCATGCGCCGAACGGGAGCGCCTCGAGATCGCCACGGACGAACGCGTGCGTGCGGCCCTCCACCGGCCCGGTCGGTCCCTGGCAGGCGATGTCCAAGAGGGCGGCGGCGGCGTCGAGCCCGACCGTGGGCGAGCCGAGCTGCTCGAGGTAGCGA
>JAJYZN010000150.1 GCA_021799915.1 Actinomycetes bacterium | reverse complement strand
ACAGAGACCTGCACCGCCACCTACAAGGTCACCCAGGTCGACCTCGACAACGGCTACGTCGAAGACACCGCCAAGGTGACGGCCAAGACCCCGGCCACAAAGACAGTCAGTGGGACGACGAGCCCATTGAGGACGGCAGTTGTCCGTAAACCGGCAATTGCCCTTGCGATCTCAGTGGATCCCTCGAGCTTTTCACGGGTCGGTACAGTGCTGACCTACTCGTTCGTGGTGACCAACACCGGCAACGTGGATTTGGAGCCGGTAGTTGTTTCGGATCCTATGCCCGGACTGTCAGCCATTACCTGTCCGGCGACGAGCCTGGCTCCCGGCATGAGTGAGACGTGTACGGCCACCTATCACGTGACGGCGCAAGATCTTGCGACCGGCTCAATTCAAACGACGGCAACGGCAACGGGCACATCTGCCGTCGCTGCAGCGGTGCAAGCTACGGCTTCGACGACTTTACAAGGAAAGACCGCTGCGGCGATCTCTTTGACGAAATCGGCAAACGTTGAAAGCGCGGCTGTGGCAGGTCAGACGATTCTTTATGACTTCGTGGTGACCAATACTGGCAACGTCACACTGCATACAGTGAAGGTCACCGACACCCAGTCGGTGACCGGAGAGACGCTCGCCACTGGCCCCACGTGCCCGTCTGCTACCCTGGCTGCAGGGGCGAAGGAGACCTGCACCGGTACGTTTGTCGTCACCGCTGCGAATATGACGGCTGGGCAGATCACCGATACGGCAACGGCGTCAGCGATCTCTGCGAATGGAACAGTCGCCACCTCGCCCCCTTCGTCGGCGACGGTGCTCACCGGACATCCCACGAGCATCATCACGGGAGGGAATAGTCGGCATGGCGGTGATGGACCGCTTGAGCTCGGTGGCCTTGTCGTCTTCGTGCTGGGCGTAGCAGCCTTGCTTGTGGCAGTAATCCGACGGCGGTCAGACTTGCACATGGAATAGGCGGGTGGGAGGCAGTAGGGTGAGGGTACGTTCGTCCAGGGAGGGCAGGCTCTCCCGCCAGGGCTGGCGCCCCCTGCTCGTTGCGGCGCTGTTGCTGTGTGCCTGTGGTGCAGTGCTGCTGGGGATGGGCCTTGTCTCCAGTTCCACACCCGGCCCGGCTCCGTTGCCGAAGCATCCGTTCGCCGATTCGCCGCATGCTTCAGCGCCGGCATCTTCGACGGTCGCTCCGGCAGGCTCATCCGTGCCAAAGGCTCCAGTGGAAGACGCGCTGGAGCCAGATGAGCTTTCGATACCTTCGCTCGGCGTTCTTGCGCCGGTGTATCCGGAATCTATATCGACATACTCATTGGAGATTCCAGGCAACGTGAAGGACGTGGGAATGTGGACTGGTGGCGGCAGAATCTATGGAAGCAATGGCACTGTGCTTCTGGCAGGTCATATAAACTGGTATAACCAAGGAAATGGGGCTCTATATGACTTGTCGAATATCCAGCCCGGGGCGGTGATATATTTGAGTGGTTCGTCTGGGAGCCCGACCGCTTGGAAAGCCGTTTCGTTGGAGGCATATCCGAAGGCGCAACTTCCGCAGGGCATTTTCGCGCCCACTGGTCCACGGAGGCTGGCGATCGTCACTTGCGGAGGGGCTTTTGATCCGGCCACGGGTCACTACGCCGACAACGTGGTAGTCATTGCCGCACCGATCGCTCCAGCGTCAACGTAGAGCCGGGCTATGCGTCGTCCCCGCGTTGCTGGCATCTACGATGATCTGGTGCGTGATGTCGTAGATCCGGTCGCAGTCCGCTATGCCGACGAGCACTCCACTGCACCGCCTGCCTACCTGAGCGCTGTCGAGGAGACGACGCGACGAGACTTTCCGGCGTGGGGAATGATGGTGGGTCGCCAAGAGGGTCGGTTCTTGGGGCTCCTTGTGTTTGCGACGAATGCTCGAAGCGTCCTAGAGATCGGCACTTTCACCGGGTACTCGGCGATCGCGATGGCTTCCGGGCTGTCCTCCGGCGGCAAGATCCAGACCTGCGAGGTGGACCCGCACCATGCCGCCACGGCTCGCCGAAATATCGAGGCCAGTCCCTATGCAGATCGAATCGAGATCCTCGAGGGACCAGCCCTCGAGTCGATCGCCCGATTGTCGGGCCCTTTCGACTTGGTGTTCATCGATGCCGACAAAGCTGGATATGACGCTTATTTTGAAGCGGTGTTACCAAAACTCGCCAGCCGCGGTCTTATCCTTGCGGACAACACGTTGTACCACGGGGAAGTGCTTGAAGACGTAGCATCCGACCCTAATGCCGCTGCGCTCAAGCGGTTCAACGACAAACTGGTTGCCGACCCGCGGGTCGTCTGTGCCCTCACGACTATTCGTGACGGGGTTACCCTCATTCGCCGAGCCGACGCAGGCCTCGGTGAAGAGCCTGTCATTCTGGGCTGAGTGGTCAGCGAGTTGGCATGATCGACTATCACCTCCACCTCTGGCCTCATTCGCAGCGTGACGTCGAGCTGGCTGTGGACCAAGTGGCGGCCTACTGCGAGCGAGCAGCGGCAGCTGGAGTTGTGGAGATTGCTATCACCGAGCATCTGTTCCGGTTTACCCAAGCCGTTCCGGTTGTAGGAGCCTTCTGGGATGACGACGAGATCTCACCCAGCTTGAAGAAATCAATGGCCGCGTATTGGGATTTTCATGCTCGGGCAGACTTGGACGTATATGTGGAGACGGTTCTGGCGGCAAAGAAGGCGGGGCTGCCAGTGGTGATGGGACTGGAGGTGGACCACTATCCCGGTCGCATGGAGCAGGTCGCTGCGCTTCTGAGTGGCTACCCCTTCGACGTGCTCCTCGGGTCGATCCACTGGTTGGGGGCATGGCGCTTCGACGACCTCGACGATCCGCTCTCGATGGCTGAGTGGTCAGTGCGCGATGTTGACGCCACGTGGGAGTCGTACACTCGAGCGATCGAAGAGTTGGCTGCCAGCGGTACGTGTGACGTGCTTGCTCACCCCGACCTGGTCAAGGTTGTGGGGCGGTACCCTGGGAGCCCGGCCGAGTGGTGGGATCGCATTGCCGAAGCCGCGGCTGCGTCGAACATGGCGGCCGAATTGTCGTCGGCAGGTTGGCGAAAGCCAGTTGCCGAGCAGTACCCGGCATTGCCGCTTCTCGTGCGTCTCGCTGCCCGTGGGGTTCCTCTGACGACTGCTTCGGACGCACATCGCCACGAGCACGTGGCGGATCGAACCGAGGATCTGCGGGCAATCCTCGACCAGCTCGGAGTTGATCACCTCCAGGGGTATCGCCGGCGACAGCCCCATTGGGTGCCGCTCGCTTCGCCGGGTCTCGCTGGTTCTGCACCCTCCCACATCGTGCCTGCAAGTGAGGAGTAGCTTCAGCGATGCCGACCCCAGCGGAGCTGGCTGTTGAGTACACCGAGCTCAGGCCTGACGAGCTCGAGCACCTCCAGCGTCTCTTGGGATCGTGGTCAGTTCTGGCTGACCTGTCCTTTTCCGATCTCCTTCTCGTCGTAGGCGTCACGAAGCCTCAAGGAGATATCGGAGGTGAAGATCCCGAACTGGTCGTCCTCGGGCAGATCCGGCCGAGCAATCGCCCAACGCTTGTAGAGCAGGACTTGGTGGGTCAGACGGTGCGCGAAACGGCTTGGAGCTTGAGCGCAACGGCGCTGCGAGAAGGGCGAGTAGTCCGAGGGGCTGTGCACCATCCGATCATCGGCGATTCGGTCCCGGTGGAGAACATTCCCGTGCGCTACGGCACGGAGGTCATCGCAGTGCTTCTGCGTGTGACGCAGGCTTCCCTGAATGCACCGACGAGTATGTACGAGCGGACCTACCTTGACGTGTTCGAGCGCCTCGCGCGGATGGTGGCGGAGTCTGCCTTCCCGTTTCCGGAGGAAGATGTCGGCACGGAAGAGTCGCCCAGGGTTGGCGACGGTTTCGTCCTGGTTGATGCGGAAGGAAGGGTGGAGTTCGCGTCTCCGAATGCCATGAACGCATTTCACCGCATGGGGGTGTACTCGTCTCCAGAAGGTCGCCGCTTCACCGAGCTCGGAGTCGAAGAGTCGGCCGTCGAATGGGCTCTCGCGACGGGTCGGCCAGTTGTGGAGGAAGTCGAGCGTCGGCCCGACGTAATTGTCCTGGTCCACTGCATTCCGCTCTTGTCCCACGGCGCAGTGACAGGCGCCATGATCCTGCTTCGCGACGTCACCGACGTTCGCCGATTGGACCGCCTCCTGCTATCGAAAGATGCTGCAATCCGTGAGGTCCATCATCGAGTGAAGAACAACCTCCAGACCATCTCTTCTCTCCTGAGCCTTCAGGCCCGCCGGGTGGCCATGGGTGCCGGACGCGAAGCTCTTCGAGAGGCCGAACGCCGGGTTCGCTCGATCGCGTTGGTGCACGAGATCCTCTCGCGTGATCCAGGTGAACAGGTGCCGTTCGACACCATTGTCACATCACTGGTGCAGATGGCGAGCGATTCGGTGGTGTCGTCGCGCGGCGTGGAGATCTCGGTCAGCGGCGATCTCGGCCATGTGGCCGCTGACGTAGCCACTCCTCTGGCGGTCATTCTCGCAGAAGTTCTCCAGAACGCCGTCGAGCACGCGTTCGCCCCGACCGAACCAGCCCTGGATGGCGAAATCCCATCTGGTGGAGGCACTGGGGAGCCGGTGGGGCACGTATGGGTGCTCCTGGAGGATCGAGGGAACGAGCTCGCCTTGTCCGTCCGCGATGATGGCTGTGGACTGCCACCAGCCTTCGATATCGAAGAGACGGACAGCCTCGGCCTGTCCATCGTGCGAGACCTGGTCATGACTCAGCTTGGAGGGACTATCGCCCTCCAGAGGGTGCCAGAAGTTGAAGGGCAAGGGACCCTGGTGACCATCGCGGTCCCCTCGGCACCCAGTTGAGCAATCGTCCCTTTGGAATCGCCGGTAGCCGGGTTCTCTTGTGTCCTACAGGCAGGGTCGGGGGGCGGTCTGATGACGGCACCCGCTTGCCTTGGCCGCGTGTGGCCGCGTGGGGCAGTACGCCGACGGCAGGGCAGCGATCAGTACCTCGAAGGCGCCTCAGCCCGCCCTCCGCCGGGCGGCCAACCAGGCCTTGCGCAGCTTGCGGCGCTCTTCTTCCGAGGTTCCGCCCCACACCCCGGACTCCTGGTTCGTGGCCAATGCGAAGTCCAGGCACGGCTCTTGGGCCTCACAGGTGCGGCAGACACCCTTCGCAGCCTCGATCTGCTCGACTGCCGGCCCGGTGGTCCCGATGGGAAAGAAGAGATCGGGCTCGGTGTCTCGACACGCGGCCAATCGCCGCCAGTCGTCGGCATCCCAGTCCACCGTTCGGTTCCACATCAACGCCATCGCCGGTCCTCCGCCTGCAGGATTGTGAACCTTTTCACATGATCGGCCCACACGGGGTGGCCGTCGGAGAAAAGGGGGTTTGACGTGGACATTATAGTGCATTGTTCGCGTCTGGCAAGGGGTCGTCGAGCGATTTCTTGCCGAGCCCTTTTCCGGGCCTCCACGAGCCAACACCCTGCCGATCGTTGCAAGGAGTGCACTTGACCTGGGTGTTCTCACATCGGGGGCGTACGGAGTCCCAACCGGACATCATCGACAACACCCTTCAGGCGTTTGCCGCAGCCCGGGACATCGGCTGCCATGGTGTCGAATTGGACGTCCAGCGGACGATCGACGGTGCGCTCGTCGTCCATCACGACCCCGATGTTCCTGGCGCGGGGTTCATCCACCAACTGGATCGAGCCGCGCTGCCGTCGTACCTCCCGCTCCTAGCGGAGGCGCTCGCCATGTGCGCCGGCATGACTGTGAACGTGGAGATCAAGGCAGTGTCCGACGCCAGCCCCGGGTGGCTGGGGACGCCTGGAACGGCGTCCGAGTTCAACCGAGGCACGGCAGTGTCCACGGCGGGCATCCTCGCCGCCCTCGGATGGGCGGATCGGGCAATCGTCTCTTCGTTCGATCCGCTGATCCTCGAAGCGGTCCGGTCGACCGAACCGCGGCTTGCGGTGGGCCTGCTGCTCCCATGGAACCGAGATGCGGCAGAAGGGCTGCGCACCGCGTCTCGCTGGGGCTGGGATTCGGTGCACCCGTTCGTGACCCAGGTGAGCCCCGCATTCCTCTCCGACGCCCACGGGGCCGGTCTCCAAGTCCATGTGTGGACGGTGAACGCCCGGTCCGACCTCGAAGAAATGGTCGAGATGGGGGTCGACGCGATCATCACCGACCGGCCGGCTGAAGCGCTTCGAGTCACTCGGCACGGTCCGGCCGCATCCGGGAATTAACTGAAGCAGCTTTCCGGACGGAGTGGCGCGACCTCCCAGTTGTCGTCCAGAATGACCGACCATGAACGTCGTCGTCTGTGTCAAGCAGATTCCGGACCCGGCCGCCCCGTCGGCCATGGATCCCAGCACTCACACTTTGGTCCGGTCGGGGAAGCTCATTCTCGACGACTCGGACTCCTATGGCGTCGAGATGGCGCTCCAGCTTGCCGGAAAGGTTGAAGGCAGCCAGGTGACCCTGGTCTCGATGGCCCCGGGTGGCGAAGTGTCTGGGCTGCGGACGGCGTTGGCGATGGGTGCAGACAAGGCGATCCTCGTGAGCGACGAGGCCTTGGCCGGATCGGATGCCCTCGGAACCGCCAAAGTACTGGCGGCAGCGATCCGCCGGGCCGAGCCGGACCTTGTCGTGGCGGCCACCGAGTCCACCGATGGGTACACGGGGACCCTCCCGGGCCACGTGGCCCTGCTC
>JAJYZN010000149.1 GCA_021799915.1 Actinomycetes bacterium | reverse complement strand
GCATGGTAAAGCGAGGAGACGAGAACCTCGGAGAAGCAAGTGAGCACTCCTCCCGTTGTGGTCAAGGTCGGGTCCTCGACTGTCACGAACGCGGCGGGTGACGTGAATGTTCGAGCGGTAGAGAGAATCGCCGCGGAGATAGCACATCACTGGCGCTCGGGACATCAAGTGGTGCTGGTCACCTCCGGGGCCATCGCTGCCGGCTGGTCGATCCTGGGTCGCGGGCGTCAAAGGCCGCGCGATCCGGCCGTGCTCCAAGCAGTGTCTGCCGTAGGGCAGCACCGGTTGATGCGCACGTGGCAGGACGGCTTCGGACATCACGATCTACTGGCTGGTCAAGTCCTTCTCGCACCCTTGGACTTCATCCATCGCCGTCAATACCTCCACGCCCGCCAAACGTTGCACCATCTGCTCGGGCTGGGGGTGGTACCGGTGGTGAACGAGAACGACGCCGTCGCCGATGAGGAGATTCGCTTCGGCGACAACGACCGGCTGAGCGCTCTCGTCGCCCATCTGGTCGGGGCCGACCGCTTGATCATGCTGAGTGATATCGATGGTCTGCTGGATGCGGATCCACGGGTGGTGTCAGAGGCATCGCTGATCGAAGAAGTGGAGGAGATCGATCACCGGCTGGAGTCGCTGGCAGGTGGTCCTGGGTCCGATGTCGGGAGTGGAGGAATGGCCTCGAAGCTGGCCGCGGCGAAGATTGCGACGTGGTCGGGAGTGGAGGTGGTGATCGCCAGCGGGCAGCGGGAGGGAGTCCTCAGCTCCGTCCTGGAAGGACGGGCGGGTTCGGGAACCGTGTTCCGGGCTCAACGTCGCACCATCTCGTCGCGCAAGTTGTGGATCGCCTTCGCCCTGGGCGCCAACGGCGTACTGACGGTTGACGAAGGTGCTCGGAAGGCGCTGTTGGAGCAGGGTCGTTCACTTCTGGCCGCAGGAGTGACCGGTGTGACCGGTGACTTCTTTCCCGAGGACGCCGTGGAGATAGCTGGACCCGACGGAGTGGTGTTCGCCAAGGGAATCTGCCGCCTGCCTTCCAGCAGGGCGTCGGAGTGGACGGGGAAGCGGAGTGAGAAGCTTCCCGAGGACCTGGGGAGCGAGGTCGTGCATCGGGACGACCTGGTCGTGCTCGGTTAGGGCCGGCCCGGCGACGGCTAGGCTGACTCGGTGGCATTGCGGGAGATCCACGAACTCGGGGTCAGGGCCAAATCAGCGTCGCTCCTGGTAGGAGCTTCGTCGGCCGTTGTCCGAAATGAAGCTCTGGAGGTGGCATCGGACCTCTTGATGTCAGAAGCATCCCATCTCCTCGAGGCGAACGCGTCGGATATCGAGCAGGCTCAGGCGAGTGGAATGGACGCGACGGCACTGGACCGGCTCCGCCTGAGCCGTGAGCGTCTCGAGAGCATGGCCGGCGGACTGCGGACCGTGGCCGGTTTGGCGGATCCGGTGGGTGAAGTCATCGACGGGTGGGTCCAGCCGAACGGTCTGCGGATCGAGCGTGTCCGGGTCCCGCTCGGCGTCGTTGGGGTCATCTATGAGAACCGGCCGAACGTGACCAGCGATGCAGCCGGACTGTGCCTCAAAGCCGGGAATGCCGTCCTGCTCCGGGGCTCTTCTTCAGCTCAGCGGACGAATTCGGCACTGGTCGGTGTGCTCAGGAGAAGCTTGGCCAAAGTCGGACTTCCCGAGGATGGCATCCAGCTGGTCGAGGATTCGAGCCATGCCGCGGCCATCGAGTTCATGCGGCTCAGGGGCCTGATCGACTGCCTCATCCCCCGTGGGGGACCTGCATTGATTGCCTCACTCTTGGAGCACGCTACCGTTCCGTACGTTCTGGACGGAGACGGGAACTGCCACGTCTACGTGGACGTGGATGCCGACTTGACAATGGCCAGGAAGATCGTCGTGAACGCGAAGATGCAGCGCCCCGGGGTGTGTAATGCGGTCGAGACTCTGCTCGTGCACGCGGATGTCGCCGCCGAGCTCCTCCCAGGGCTTCGGAAGGAGATGGCGAGCGTGGAGTGGGTCGGTGACGACCGAGTGCGCCTACTCGTGGACGACGTCGGTGAGGTTACCGAAGAGGATTTCGCCACGGAATTTCTTTCGTTGAAGCTCAGCGTGGCCGTCGTCGACGATGTGAACGGAGCGCTGGAGCACGTAGCTCGGTTCGGATCTGGGCACTCGGAGGCGATCGTGACGAACAATTTGACGACGGCTGACAGATTCGTGCGGGGCGTGGATGCCGCTGCCGTCGTGGTAAACGCATCCACCAGGTTCGTCGATGGAGGTGAGCTGGGATTGGGTGCTGAAGTTGGCATTTCCACTCAGAAGCTTCACGCCCGAGGGCCGATGGGTGTTCGGGAGCTCACTTGCGTGAAGTGGGTCATTCGCGGAGAGGGCCATGTCCGGTGAGCGATACCGCCGAGCAAGGTCGGACCAGTTGGTCGAATGCCGACCTGGGCATTCCTGACAGTGGTCCAGCGAGGTTCGAGTCGGCGCACGAGCTACGGCGCGGTCTGGCCGAGATCGGGTACCTGGCTGACGACGGGATTGCGGGCGTCGTGTACCTGGCTGATCGCTTGGCCAAGCCGGTCCTGGTCGAAGGGCCGGCCGGAACCGGGAAGACCCAGCTGGCCAAGTCTGTGGCCGAGCTCAGCAACAGTCGACTGATCCGGCTCCAGTGTTACGAGGGGCTCGACGAATCCAAGGCCCTGTACGAATGGAACTATCGCAAGCAGCTCCTGCGGATACAGGCGGCGCAGATCTCGGGTGGTTCGGACGACGGTCTTCGCGCGGCTTCGGCAGCTCAAACGAAGGATGGTGCTGCATGGAAGCACCTCGAAGAGGACATCTTCTCTGAGGACTTTCTCCTCACTCGCCCGCTGCTGGAGGCCATCCGAGCGGACGAGCCAGTCGTGTTGTTGGTAGACGAAGTCGACCGAGTGGAGCTCGAGACCGAAGCACTGCTCCTCGAGGTCCTTTCGGAGTACCAGGTGTCGATACCCGAGCTTGGCACCGTGCGCGCCACGCGCCTGCCAATGGTGTTCCTCACCTCGAACAACACCCGGGAACTGTCCGAAGCCTTGAAGCGGCGCTGCCTCTACCTGCACATCGATTACCCCGGGTTGGAGAGGGAGCGCGAAATTGTCCGAACCAGGGTGCCCGGAATCACGGATGAATTGGCCGATCAGGTCGCCAGGATCGTGCAGTCGCTTCGCACTATCGAGTTGCGGAAGGCCCCGTCGGTCTCGGAGACCTTGGATTGGGCGAGAACCCTCGTCCTGCTCGGGATCGAGTCGATCGATGCTTCGGGAGCTCGTGACACGCTCCACATCCTCCTCAAGTACCAGTCGGACATCGAGCGGGCAGCCAAGGAACTGCTTTCGGCCGGGACCTGAGAGGAGATCGGTGCTCGATCTTCTCTCAGGGTTCGTCATGGAGTTGCGCCAGTCTGGGCTTCCGGTGTCGCTCACCGAGCATCTGGATGCCGCCGATGCCATGCACCACGTGAACCTCGACGACCGCGACGAGCTGAAGTACGCACTGGGTGCCACCCTGGTGAAATCCAACTCGCACTGGCGGGCCTTCGAGACGGCGTTCGAGATCTATTTCGCGCTCCGTCGGGACAGTGGACCAGGAGACACCCAGATCGAGAACCTCGAGGCGTGGGGTGAAGCAGGGGAAAAGTCCTTCCCGGGAGCCGGAATGGGCCTTCCCGGGCAGCAGGGGACGGGAAGGGGTGGGGGCTCGGGGATGACGCCCCAGGAGCTGGCCGAGCTGCTCTATCAGGCCATTCGGTCGGGGAATTCGGGGATGCTCGCGATGGTGGCCCGTCACGCTGTCGACCGATTTTCGGGCATGGAGCCAGGTCGGCCGGTGGGAGGCACGTACTACTTCTACCGCACTCTCCGGAACCTGGACCTCGAAGGGGTGCTCCAGCGGCTCATGGAGGAGGCCCGCCACACGGCCGCTTCGTCCGATGGGGACGCGCTCACCGCGCTGGAAGAGCGCCTCATGGCCGACGCGTACAAGTCCCGTCTGGATGATCTACGAAAGTCGATCGAAAGCGAGATTCGCCGGAGACTGGTCGCCGACCGAGGTGCAGAGGCTCTCCTCCGATCAGTACGCACGCCCTTGCCAGAAGACATTGACGTCATGCACGCCACCCGCGACGAGCTGAAGGCATTACAGGTCGCGCTCCACCCGCTCTCGCGCAAGCTCGCGGTGAGACTTGCCCGCAAACGCCGGCATCAGCGCAGAGGACCCCTTGACTTCCGGGCGACCGTCCGTCGGTCACTGTCCACCGGTGGGGTGCCGGTCGAGCCCAAGTTCCGCCACCCACATCCCTCGAAACCGGAGATCTTCGTCGTCGCCGATATATCTGGCTCGGTGGCGTCGTTCGCTCGTTTTACCCTCCTGTTGGTGCACGCCATAAGTTCACAGTTCTCGAAGGTCAGGAGCTTCGTCTTTGTTGACGGCATTGACGAGGTGACGCGCTTCTTCGAGGGCGCGGATGATCCTGCTGACGCGGTCCGGCGGATCAATGCCGAGGCCGATGTGGTATGGGTGGACGGCCATTCGGACTATGGCCACGCCCTGACTGTGTTCAACGACCGATGGGGGGACGAGGTCACTTCCAAGGCCAGCATCTTGATGCTGGGCGACGCTCGTAACAATTATCATGCCTCACAGGCGTGGGTCCTGGCGGAGCTCCAGGCCAGAGCCCGTCACGTGTACTGGCTCAATCCTGAGCCCATGGCCTACTGGGGTTCTGGCGACTCGATCATCGACGAGTACGGCGTGCATTGTGAAGCCGTAGTGGAGTGTCGAACCCTCAGACAGCTCGAACGCTTCGTGGGTGATCTGGAATGAGTGGCGGAAGACGTCGGCCGGGTGCAGCAGGGCAACATCCACCCGAGGGGGTCCGTACCGTGCCCGAGGGCCTCGCGGCGCCGACGAAGCTCGTCCTGGTTCGACACGGACAGGGGACCTGCAACGTGAACGGAGTGATCGGAGGTCCTTCGGGATGCTCAGGGCTCACCGGGGAAGGTCGGGCGCAGGCGGAGGAGCTGGGCCTCCGGCTCAGAAGGTCCGGCGAGCTCGGGACGGTGGGGTCACTCTATGCCTCGACTCTTCCGCGTGCGATCGAGACGGCGGAGATCCTGGCGCCGATGCTCGGAGTACGGAGGGACGACGCACTTCTGGAAGTGAGGACCGACTGCGACCTTTGCGAGCTGCACCCGGGCGAAGCTGACGCGTTGACCTGGGAGGAGTTCGCGGTGAAGTTTCCGGTCCCGGACTGGGACACCGATCCGACCCAGCCCATTGCTCCGGGAGGTGAGAGCTGGACGGAGTTCGTCGACCGGGCTACGGCTGGAGTCACCCGCGTGGCCGAGTGCCATGCGGGTGAGACCACCGTTGTCGTATGCCATGCCGGTGTGATCGAGGCCACGATGCTCCGCTTCATGCCGGTGGCGCCAAATCGGCCTCGGCTGGGCCTGCGAACGCGTCATGCGTCGATGACGGTCTGGGAACGCCAGGGCCAGGGCCAGGGCTGGACCCTCGGCGCGTACAACGACATCCCTCGGTGAATGGGACGTCGATCACCTGGACCCGAACGGTCCAGTGTTCAGCACGCGTAGTCACCGTCGAATCCCGGTCGTGGGCCAGCGCTGTCGGAGTACTGCGTCATCACTACCGGTCCGGTCGGCAAGGCCTCGTTGGAGGTCCATGTGGTGACATGGGCACAGTTGTAGGGTCCACCTCCCCCTGTCGAAGCGGTGTACCAGGCCATCCAGTAGGGCACGGGAGGCTGGTACGGCCCTACGATCGTGTTCCAGTCACCGGGGCTGGCGTAGATGCCCACGGTATTGATCCCTTCGGCTCGAATCCCCAAGAGGGCACCGCTGACCACTTGGGCATTCTGTGTCGGGTTGCCCGACCAGCCTCCTGCCGGCTCCACATCCAGCCACCACGTCACGGCCGTGTCCACACCAGCCTGCCGGGCCATGGCGAACGTGTTCTGGGCCTGGTGGAAGCCGAAGTTGCACGCTTGGTCTCCCGCGCAGGCGCCCGGCCCTGTGTGCGTCGTCCCGAAGGTGAGGAAGTCGTAGAGGTTCAGGCCGGCGCCGGCCCAGGACGCCTCTTGGGCCAGACAGGGATTGGGGGCTGTCTGTTGTGTTTCATCGCCGTTGACCTCGACCACTCCTATGACGTGGGGCTCGGGAGGCAGGGGTTTTGTGCACTGGAAGACGGACACGTCATAGCCGTAGGACTCTGGAGGGTACGGCTGTGAGGTGAAGGCACCGGTACCAGTGGCCTCGGCGATGCCGACCACCGGCTGGTTCAGCACCTGAGGTGCCGATCCGAAGTAGCCGGCCTGGCCGAAGGCCGAGACTGCTCCGTTGTCGTCAGTGAACCAGTAGCCGTGGCCTGTGGGAGTCATGGCCATGCCGACGATCGGTCGGCTGAGCGGGACCCCTCCGAGTGAGCCGTAGAAGGGAGCATGGCCGAAGCTGAAGATCCCTCCGTCGGCAGCAACCATGGTGTAGCCGGTCCCTGTCGGACTGGCGGCCATGCCCACGATGGGCTGGTTCAAGGGCTTACCGCCCATCGACCCGTAGAACCGGGCGTCTCCGAAGCTGAAGATCCCCCCGTCGGAGGCCACGAGCCAGTACCCGGTGCTGCCGGGGGTCCCGGCTATGCCCACGACCGGCTTGTTCAGGGTCATGCTTCCGGTTGAGCCGTAGAACTTCGCACCA
>JAJYZN010000148.1 GCA_021799915.1 Actinomycetes bacterium | reverse complement strand
GGATGGTCCGATCGGCCTCCAGGGTCATCGAGCGCCGATCCAGCCCGAGCGCGCCGGCAAGGCCGCACCACACATCAACGGCACTCCGGGCATCGTCCCCGGTCCCGGCCAAGGCCACCGACACCAGCTCCCTTTCGATCGGCAGCTCCGAGGCTTGCGGGGGATGCTCTCGAGGTGTGCCGAACACCGTTCCCAGCTCGAACAACCGCACGTGCTCTTGGCGGCGGTCCACGTTGTAGGCGACCGCTCGGCAGAGCCCGGCAAGGAGGGTACGTCGCAGGAATGGCTCGTCGGAGACGAGCGGGTTCGCCACTCGGACTGCAGGGCCGCTCAGACCGGCATGGGAAAGGTCGGCCGAGCTTACGAACGCGGGGGTCCAGGCCTCGTCGATACCCATACCGCAGAGGACGTCGGCAACCAGGCGACGTTCCCGCTGGCGATCGGTGAGCCGACCTGGTGCCGGCCACGAAGGCTGTCGGCGGGGCAGCTTCGAGTACCCATACGTGCGCGCAACTTCCTCGATCACGTCCTCGATCCCGTGCGGGGACGGCCGCACGTCGGGGCGGTTGGTCGGCACGGTGACCACGAGCGTGTCACCTCCGTCATCTTCCCGGGGTTCCAGATTGCAGGCGAACCCGATCGGTCCGATCAACGACGCCACCTCATCTCCTGCAAGCTCGATCCCGAGGACCGAGCTCACTCGTGCCAGCGGAAGGCGAAGCCGGATCGGATCGGGCACCTTGCCACGCACGTCCAGGACACCCGGGGCCGCCGTCCCCCCGGCCAGCTCGCAGAAGCGCTCCGCAGCCCGGTCGATGCCCCACGGATCGCAGCCCCGCTCGAAACGGATCGACGCCTCGGTGCGCAAGCCGAGGCGCTTCGAGGTGCGAGCGATCGCCATCGGTGTGAAGTACGCGGCTTCGAGGAGCACCCGGGTCGTCGCGTCGGTGATCTCCGAGGAAGTGCCGCCCATGATCCCTCCGATCCCCACCGGCGTGCCTGCAGCGTCGCAGATGAGGCAGTCCTCGCCCCGGTCGCCAAGGCTGCGCCCTGGGGTCCCGAGAGTCCGGACCACGCCGTCGAGGGTCTGGACGGTCTCAGCCGGTCGGGCACGGCGCACGACGAGGCCTGTTCCGGCCAGGCGGTCGAGATCGTAGGGATGCGTGGGCTGGCCCAGTTCGAGCATGACGTAGTTCGACGCGTCGACGATCCGGTTGATCGGTCGCATGCCGGCCATGACCAACCGCCGGGCCAACCACGTCGGGGAGGGACCGGTATCCACGTCGACGAGCACTCGCACGGTCATACGCGGGCAGAGGTCGCGGTCGTCGACAACCAACGAAGCCAGTGATCCCACCGGCGCGGGCGCGACGGGGGACATGGTCGGGAGCGGTGGCACCGGCGGCGCGGTCGGTACGGACGGCACCGGCGGCACAGGCGGCGCGGGCGGCAACCCTGTGTAGGGGAGCCTGAGTCGCGCTGCCAGATCCCTCGCGACGCCGGCAATGCACCAGGCGTCAGGTCGATTGCCTTCCACGGTCACGTCGAAAACGATGTCGGGCACGATCCCCAGTGCCTCGGTGAGCTGTACCCCAGGAACGATCCCCTCACCGGGCCCGATGACGAGGAGGCCGGCGTGATCGTCGGTGAGCCCCAGCTCGCGCCCGGAGCACAGCATGCCGTCGGAGGTCACTCCCCGCATCGTGCGCCGACCGATCGTGAGCCCACCGGGCAGCGTCGTGCCTACCGGGGCGAGCGGTACCAGGTCGCCGACTGCGAAGTTCGTCGCCCCGCAGACGATCTCCTGCGGACCCATGCCGGCATCCACGGTCACCTTCCGGATCCGGTCGGCGCCCGCAATGGCGGCAATCCCGTCGACTCTGGCCACCACGACGCCCTCGAGCCCTTCGCCGATGTGCTCGACGCCTTCCACGACCAAACCGAGGTCATCGAGGGTTTCGGCCAGGACGGCCGGCGGAGCGTCGAACGGGGCGAAGTCCTTCAGCCAGCTGAGCGGAGCTCGCATCAGAACTGCCTCAAGAAACGGAGGTCGTTCTCGACCAGCGCCCTCATGTCGGCGATCCCGTGGCGCATCTGCGCGCAACGGTCGATACCGAACCCGAACGCGAAACCGGACCACGTGCTGCGATCGACGCCAACCGCGTCCAGCACTGCCGGGTCCACCATCCCGCACCCTCCGAGCTCGATCCACCCGGTGCCAGAGCAGGTCCGGCATCCTTCGCCTCGGCAGAGCGTGCAGGTGATCTCGAACTCGGCTGACGGCTCGGTGAACGGAAAGTAGGCCGGGCGGAACCGTGAGTGGATATCGGCACCGAAGTAGGCCCCGGTGAAGGTCTCGATCGTGCCTGCCAGGTCGGCGAACGTGATGCCCCGGTCGACCACCAGTCCTTCGATCTGGTGAAACACGGCGAGGTGACGGGCGTCGGGGGTGTCGCGGCGGTAGCAGCGCCCCGGGATCACCGCGTGAACCGGCAAAGTGCCTGCGGCAACTGCATCTTCGAGCAGGTGGATCTGCACCGGCGAGGTGTGGGTCCGCAGCATGATCGTCTCCGGCTCCCCCAGCTCCAAGTAGAACGTGTCAAACATCCCTCGTGCCGGATGGGCCGGTGGGATATTGAGCGCCTCGAAGTTGTACCAATCGGTCTCGGCCTCGCTTCCCTCGGCCACCGAGAACCCCATGCCGACGAACGTGTCCTCGAGGGCCCGACGGGTCTGGGTCACCACGTGCAGATGTCCCCGGCGCAGTCCTGGATCGGCCACCAGCCCCTCGCTGAGGTCCAGGGTATCTTCGGCCAGCAATTGCGCCCGCTCAGCTGCTGCCAGGCGGCGGCGAGCCTCGGCAAACGCCTGTTCCAGCCGCAGTCGTGCCTCGTGCAGCTCACGCCCGGAGACCCGGCGCTGCTCGGGATCGAGCGACCCCAGGCTGCGGTGCGCGAGCGCGAGGCCGCTCCGCTTCCCCAGGACCTCCTGCTCGGCAGCCTCGAGCTCGCCCAGCGAAGAGGCCGCATCGAGCTCGGCCAGCGCCTCGTGCTCGATCCGCCCGACGTCGATCATCGGGGCATCGTAGAACGAACGTCTGCCGTCGCTTCGCCGTGGCGTTGACGCTGCGCCTCGAAGCACAACACGGCACACGCCATCGCCACGTTCAAGGACTCTGCCCTCCCGCTCATCGGAACACCCACCAGCTCGTCAAGAGAAAGTGTCGCCGGCAATCCGCTGGCCTCGTTCCCGAGCACCAACGCAGTGGGGACCGTCCAGTCGACACGTGTGTACGGCTCGGAGCCCCGCGGCACTGCTCCCCGGCGGCGGTACCCGAGCTCGACCAACGCCTCCAACACCTCGTTGGTCCCCGGATCGACGACTACCTTGGCGTAGAAGATGGAGCCGGCCGACGAGCGGACCGTCTTGGGATTGTACGGGTCGACGCTCCCGCCGGCGAAGACGACGCCGTCGGCCCCCGATGCCTCGGCCGTTCGCAGGACCGTCCCGGCGTTCCCTGGATCCCTCACGCCGTCCATCACGACCACCAGGCTCCCACCGGCCAGGTCGGCGAGCCGCGTGGGGCGCATCGGGCACAGGGCGACCAGTGGTTGCGGCGTCACCGTGTCGGTGACCCTGGCGATCACCCCTGATGCCAGCTCGTGGACCCGAACCCCGCGCTCGGCCGCAAGCGCCACGACGGATTCCACCGCCGGGTTGCCGGCGCCCTCCGCCGCGACGAAGACGGACTCGGGCACGATGCCGGCTGAAAGCGCCTCGCGCACCAGCTCGACACCTTCGACCGCGAACACCTGCTCGGCCCAACGGGTCGTGCGCTTGTGGAGGAGCCGCCGTAGGCGCCGCACCCGCTGGTGCGAGTACGCGAGGCTCAGGAGGCCACCTCGACGGGAGCGCCAGCGGGAGCCGAGGCACGAGCCAGCTCGACCAGAGCCGAGAACGCGTCCGCGTCGGTCACCGCCAGGTCGGCCAGGACCTTGCGATCCACTTCGACGCCGGCCCGGTGGAGCCCGGCGATGAAGCGGCTGTAGCTCATCCCGTTCTCGCGCGCTGCCGCGTTGATGCGCTGGATCCATAGTTTGCGAAAGTCGCCCTTGCGGGCCCGCCGATCCCGGTAGGCGTACTGGAGCGAGTGCATGAGCTGCTCGTTGGCAGCACGGTAGGTCCGGCTCTTGTTGCCGTAGTACCCCTTCGCCTGCTCCATGACTGCACGATGGTGCTTCCGGCCGTGCACTGACCGCTTGACTCTGGCCATCAGTGGTCTCCCTCTCCTCTTCCTCGAATTGTCCTTCTCCTGGCCGGCGCCTCAGAGCCGGCGCCCGCTCACGATCCCAACATCCGCCGGACCCGGCGCTCGTCGCCCGCAGAGAAGTCGTCCTCGCGAGCCAGCCTGCGCTTCCTCACGCTGGTCTTCTTCTCCAAGATGTGGGAACGGTTCTGCCGGCGGCGGCGGAGCCGTCCGGTCCCGGTCACCTTCACCCTCTTGGCCGCCCCCCGATCGGTCTTCATCTTCGGCATGATCGCTCCTTGCCTCGTCTCAATTCGTCTCTTGCGGCACTTCGTGCGGTGGCGCTTCACCCTGCGGGGCACCGTCGTGCTCCAGGTGGAGCCCCGCGTCCCCCGAGCCCATCGCGGCTGCCCCGTTCGCCGCCGCCTGCTCTTCGCGATGACGGGACGCCGCCGACTGGCGCGCTCTCTTGTCTGGCGCAAGGACCATCACCATGTTCCTCCCGTCCAGCCTCGCCTCGGCTTCCACCTTGGCCGACCCCTCGGTCTGCTCGGCAATCCTGTCCAGGATGCGCTTACCGAGCTCTGGGTGGTACACCTCGCGTCCACGGAACATGATCGTGACCTTCACCTTGTGACCCTCTTCGAGAAATCGCTCGACCTGACGGGTCTTCGTCTCGAAGTCACCTGGCCCGATCTTCGGTCGGTACTTCATCTCCTTGATCCCGACGTGGACGGCCTTGCGCCGGCTCTCCTTGGCCCGCTGCGCTTCGTCGAATTTGAACTTTCCGTAGTCCATGATCCGGCACACCGGAGGATCGGCCATCGGGGCCACCTCCACCAGGTCCAAGTCCAGGCCACGAGCGATCGTCAGGGCCTCAGGGAGCGACTTGATCCCCAATTGCTGACCGTCCTGGTCGACGAGACGCACTTCACGGGCTCGGATCCGGTCGTTGATCCGATGCTCAGGGGCAGTGGCGGTGACTATGTGGCATCTTCCTCTCGATCGGGTCGTCGGTCCTTCCGCGACCATCGCTGGGGAGCGGAGCCACGCCCGATGGGGCCGTTGCCACTTCGACCCGGCTCGCTTCGCAGCGGCCGGGTGGAGGCGCACCGCACGGTGGCCCCGCTTCCTGGTGGGCATAGGCTACCAGCATGAGCCTGTGGACCCCATCAGGAGAGCATCGGATCCCCGGCGAGCCCCCTCCAGCCGCCGAACGGCCACGTCCCCCCGACGGCGGTGCCCGGCCAGTACAGGATGGATACGCCGGGGAGCCTCCCGTCGGCGGAGTAGCGAGGCATCCAGGCACGGGGGCGAGCGGCACAAGCAGAGCTTCATCGGATCCCGAGGCCGCATTCGACGAGCTACGCCGCCAGCTCGCCGACGCCCCAGCCGAAGTGGTGGTGGCCAACCACTGCTACGGGCTCTTCGAGCTGGCCGCGGTCTACCTCTCCCAACAGCCTCCTTTGCTGGACCGCGCAAGGCTGGCAATCGATGCGCTCGCCTCCATCGTCGACCGGCTGGGCGAGCGGCTCGGTGAAGCTCACGGACCACTGCGCGACGCACTGGCCCAGGTCCGTCTGGCCTACGTGCAGATCGACGCCGGCAACCGGACCGGGAACGGTTCGAGAACCGCCGACTCGCCTGACAGCGCAGGCCAGCATGACGGCGACTGAGCCGCTGGTTCGCCGGGCCGGCGTACCAGAGGTCTGCTGAATCGCTGGGGTCGATCCTCGCCGCTGGTCAGGGCCAGCCCGGCGCCAGTCACTTGCCAGTTGGCGGCCGTGGGAGCGGCGTCACCACCGCTGCCTCCATCTGACCGAGATGACCGGGCACCACTGCGAAGCAAACAGGCGTACCCGTGTCGACGTGACGTGACCCGTCGGCGATGGCAGTGCAATGGAACGACAACGTCGAGCCGTCTTCCCCGGTCACCTCGCCGAGCCCCCGGTCGGGGTCGAATGCGCTGACGGTACCGAGGCGGACGTCGGGCACGTTCAGTGGACGATCTTGGACAGCGCCAGTTCGAGGATATCAGTGGCACCCTGGTCCTTCAGGGCTGGGATCAAGGTGTTGATGATCTCCTTGGGGACCACCGTTTCGAGCGCATAGCCCCGACCCCCCGAGAGCTCGGACATCGTCGGCGCCTGCAGCGAAGGCAGGGTGGCGATGACCCCCTCCAAATGCTCGGCCGCCACGTTGAGCTTGACGAGCACGTTCTCTCGCGCTTCCAACGTGCCCTGGAGGAGGGTGAGGATCTGTTCCATGGCATGACGCTTCACCGGGTCAGCCGAAGCCTCGGGATTGGCGACCAGCTCGGTGCGCGACACCAAGAGCGTCTCGATGATCTTGAGACCGGCGGATCGCAGCGCCCGGCCAGTCTCGGTGATCTCGACGACACAGTCTGCGATCTCGGGGACCTTTGCTTCGGTCGCGCCGTAGGACAGGGAGATCTCTGCATCCACTTCGTGGGTTTCGAAAGCCCGGCGTGCCAGCTCGGGGTACTCGGTGCTCACTCGCACGTGGCGCCCGGACATGTCCGCCAGGCAGCTGTACGGCGCGTCTTCGGCAACGGCGAGGACCACCCGAGAT
>JAJYZN010000147.1 GCA_021799915.1 Actinomycetes bacterium | reverse complement strand
ATCGATGCCGAGGTGTTGTCTCGAGCAGGCGAGCTCTTCGATCTCGCCGCGGCACGGATCCCCTCGCCGACCGAGCTGGCCCTGCGGCGTGCGGCACAGAGCACACCAAGTTCGAGCTCGCCGATGGTCACAACCGACACAGTCACGCGGTCGGGCAGCTCCCCGAGTGGTCGGTTGGCCCCCCGGCCGATGAATAGCGAGGTATCCAGAAGCCCGACCGGGACGCTCAAAGCTCGTCCAAGGTGTTCCCGGCAAGCAGGTCGAGATCGTCACGCACTCCTGGATCGGCTGCCTGCTGGACTAGTTCTCGACGGAGGAGATCGCCTGGCACCCAGCGGGACCTCTGGGCGTGGGGGACGATATCCGCGACCGCCTCACCGTGGACGGTGAGAACCACCCGCTCGCCCGCCCGGACGATGTCGGTGACTTGGCTGGTGCGATTCCGAAGGTCACGTACGCCGATCTCCATGTACGACGTTGTAGAACCCGGATTGGTTGACGCGCTCGAAAGAGGCAGGGGCGGTCACTGCGTGTCGCGGATACCCGAGGAGCACCTGCGGCCCCCGACGACAGGAGCACCTCGGAGTACAGCGCCCAGCAATTCGCGGATCAGAGAAAGTTCGCAACGCTCTGGGCAATCGCCGGTGCGGACCGCGTGCCGATAGAGCCCTCGATCCTTCGAGGTTGACCCTATGCATCGCGACGGACCAAGAGCACCCCACCGGCGATCAGGATGACGACGGCGTAGATGCCGAGGAAGGCGAAGCTCAGCCACGGACCAAACGGATCCGCACCGTGGTAATTGGCGCTCAACATCCGCGTTCCGATATCAGCCGGTAAGAACCTGTCGACATCGTTGGCGAATGACGACGGCAAGACATCGGCGATGATCGGGAGGATGAAGAGCAAACCGACAAACGTACTGATTGCTGCCGCGGTATGTCGGATGATGGTTGCGAGCCCAAGGGCCAGCAACCCGAGCGCGGTGAGATAGAGACCTCCGCTCACGACGGCCCGCAGCACGGTCGGGTCCGACAGTGAGGCGGTTGGCGTCTTCCCCGAGAGGATGTGCTGACCCAGGAGGAACGCGACGAAGGAGACGACTTCGCCGACGACAAAGACCACCACGGCAAAGAGAGCGACCTTGGACACGAGGACCAACAGGCGACGGGGCACGGCGGCGAACGTGGCCCGGATGGTGCCGGTGCTGTACTCCGCACTCATCACGAGCACTCCGAGGACCCCGATCGCGAGCTGGGCGAACAGCAATCCAGAAAGGCTGGAGCGGGTGGGATCGAAGGCCAGCCGGGCGGCCGGTGAGCGAGTCGAAAACCGGGCCGCTTGGGCTGACGTGACGAGAGCGCCGATGCCCACGCCTGCAATGGCCGTGATCACGAGGGTCCAGATCGTGGAGCGGACGCTGCTGAGCTTGATCCACTCCGATGAAAGCACGCCACCCAGCCCATAGTGGCCCGAGGGCGGCCCCTCCAAAGCGGCAGATGGGGGCATTTCCGTGCTCATGCTCCTCCTCTCGATGCATCGGGCGCGGTCGTCTCGCGGTGACCCCCGAACTCGACATCGGCTTCAGTGGACTCCACGAATGCTTCCTCCAGGGAGGCCGCCTGAGGCGCCAGCTCGTGGAGCATGATCGAATGCCGGAACGCGATCTCACCGATGACGTCCGGGGTCATCTTGCGCACTGAGATGGATCTCCTCCCGTCTTCGTAGGAGATCGACGCGCCCGCCTGTTCCAGGGCAACGCGCAGCTCATCGAGCTGTGGAGAGCGAACCCGGATGTAGCTGCGCGAGTAGCGAGAGGTGAATTCGGTCACAGGCATCGCGGCGATGAGCCGTCCGCGGCCGATGACCACGAGCTCGTCGGCAGTCTGGGCCATCTCGCTCATCAAGTGGCTGGAGACCAACACGGAGCGTCCCTCTGATGCCAGGCTCCGCAGAAGCTGGCGAACCCAGCGGATGCCATCGGTGTCGAGTCCGTTGATTGGCTCGTCGAAGATGAGTACCCCGGGATCGCCGAGCAGGGCGGCGGCAATGCCGAGACGCTGACCCATGCCCAGGGAGAACTCGCCAGCGCGCTGCCCTGCCACCGACGAGAGGCCCACCAGGTCGAGCACCTCCTCCACTCGCCGTCGCGGGATGTGGTTCGTCTTGGCCAGCATCCACAGATGGGCATACGCGGTCCGGCCAGGATGGATGGCCTTTGCTTCTAGGAGGGCTCCGACTTCGCGCAGTGGCCAGGCCAGTCCCCTGTAAAGACGGCCGTTGACGGTGACGGACCCAGAGTCGGGACGATCCAAGCCCAAGATCATGCGCATCGTCGTGGACTTGCCGGCTCCGTTCGGCCCGAGAAAGCCGGTGACTTTACCGGGTCTGACGTCGAAGCTCAGCCCATCGACCGCAACCTTGTCACCGAAGCGCTTCGTCAGCTTCGTCGCGCAAATGGAGTTCGACGTTCCTCCGAAAAACGGGGTGTGCATGCGGACCGGGCCGGCCACCGCTACCTCGGGAACGCTCGGCTCTTGGGGCACGCTCTCGCTGCTGACCGGAGAGACGCCGGTGGGTACGGGCGAGGGGGCTTCCGGAAGACGACGCGCCCGCACTCGCCGAAGCAGTATGACGCCGCCGACCACGACCACCGCCACAATGAGCACAAGAATGAGAATGCGTAGACCGTGGTGACCGTGGTGGCCTCCGAAGAGGTGTGAGCCCCCAAGCGCGACGAGGCTGCCCATCACGACCGCTGTGTGCTTTCCTGAAGTCCTGCCACGTTCTGCGCCGTCGACGACACCTCGGTGAGTTGTATGCCGACGTTCACCGGGATGCTCGCGCCCTGTCGGCCCGCGCCGGTCGCAAGTTGCCCACTCGTGTTCGCTCCCCAGGCCCACAGTCGTCCCGAACGATCGATGCCGTAGCTTGCGAAGCCACCCGAGCTCACACTGACGAAGGTGACGTCATGCGGGACATCGACCCTCACCGGGATGGCTGAGCTCTTCCGACTACCGACGCCGAGCTGACCCCGATTGTTGGCCCCCCATGCCCAGGTCTCCCCGTCCCGCAAGATTGCGACCGTCTGTCCATTCGTTGGCCCGCTCCCACCCTGGAAAACTTGCCTCACAGGGTAAGGGAGATCAACTTTGACGGGTATGGCGCTGTCGGCCGTTGAGTCGTCCCCCAGCTGGCCCGCCTTGTTGTATCCCCAGTCGTAGTAGTCGCCGTCGGCCAGCAGCGCGCCCGATCCCTCCCATGACGACGTGAGCGAGGTGATCTTCACTCCACCCGGAAGTCCCACCACGGGCGTCGGGGTGCTCGCGGTTGACGTCGATCCGTTGCCCAGCTCGCCGGCGTCGCCGCTCCCGCATGCGAAGAGGGTGCCCTTGGAGTCGAAGAGGGAGTGGGTTCGGGCGCCGGTCGCCAGCGTCACGTCGCCGAAAGGCAGCCGCCGGGGGCGCGCGACGACGAGTCCAGACAGGCAGAGGTCGTTGGCGCCGTTGAGGCCCCAACCCCATGCGTGGCCCGTGGAATCGATGGCGAGGCCAGCATCGAAAGGCATTGGGTTCGCCAGCGCTCTGATCGTCACACCGGTCGGGAATTCGACCTTCACGGCCGTGGTCTCGTAGGGCGTCGAATGTCCATCCCCCAACTCTCCGTCGCTGTTGACGCCCCAGCCGTAGACGGTGCCGGAAGACGTGAGGGCGTAACCGTCGGAGTTCGAGGTGGCGACCTGGATGACCTTCCCACTGAGACCGGCAATCGCACTTGGACGGTCGAGCTGGAGTTGCGAGATGGGGCCCTTGTCGCCGACGACTCCCCATCGGTAAACGGTGGATCCCGACGCCGTCATACCGTGCGACGGAATGGTCCTACTGGTGCTACCGCATGCGGCCAAGAGCAGGGCACCCACCACGAAGGCCATCGAGCCCAGTGCGAAGGGCCGGCCCGCGCAGTGGCATGCCGGGACCCGGGTGGCGCGAGCATGCTCGGTTCTGGGCGTGCGAATCATCGGTGCGTTGGGATCGAGGGTGACGACCCCTTCGTTGCTGGCACCTTGGCGATGAGACTACGCACCGAGTTGTCGATATCACTACGCAAGCCGATTCCAAGGTCTGGCTCGGACCAAAACTCCCGAACCGAACCCGTCGGGCGCGTCGGGATGCAGAGTCTGCGCGTTTGGCGACGCGACCTGGGCCCTGCCGTTGGCTCGGGAGAAGTTGTGGTGTTCACGGGGCAGCGACCGAAACGATCACGTTCCCCAGGGCCGCAGGGTTTGGACTGCCGACGTCGGTGGCGATGTGCGAAACGGCCGCTGACGGCGGCGGCGGCGTGCATTGACGTGCCACCAGGCGGATCATCATGGCCTATAATGACAACCATGGTTGTCAACATATCATCATGAGTGCGTGCAGTGAACCCGCTTCTGGATCGTCGTCCGAGGGGCATGGAAATGTCGGAAACGGTCGAACAAAACGAGCACAGCGTCCTCCGCCAGCGCTGGGACCTGCACTGCGACGAGCCTGGGTCGGCTACCAGCGGCGCCTGGACCAGCGGATGGCTGCCGCAGGTTTCGCCGACCGGAGAATTCCCGATGGACGAGTGCTCCGGCTGTGTAGCCAGTTGGAGGAGGTGACGACTTCCCAGATCGGTCGGGAGCTCGGCATCACTCGTCAAGGTGCGGGCAAAGCCGTGGTGGCTCTCCGGGACCGGGGCTATGTGACCCTTCGGAGCTCTCCGAGTGACGGCCGAGAAAAGGTCGTCAACCTCACTCCACGCGGCCAGGATTACCTCACCGCCCAAAGATCTGCTTCCCGTCGGATCGAGCAGGACCTTCGGAAACAGGTTGGCCCTGAGGCGTTCGAAGGGCTGTTCCGCCTACTCGAAGTGCTCGGTGGGGATGACCAGCCTCGACTACACAACTATCTCCAATGGTTTTTCCGTGCTGTCGAGGACACCGAAGGCGATTGAGCTCCTCGAGGGTGCAGCTCGTCGATGATGGAGCTCCTCGGTGATCGAGAGAGTGCCAGTCGTCGCATCGTCGCCGAGCACTCCAGAAAGACCTTCAAGTCGAGCCGCGTCCTGCAATGGAACGGCCCGCTCGATGCGCGCGACGCGCTGGAACCGCTCGATGCGCTCGACGCGCTGGACGCGCTGGACGCGCTCGGGACGCGCACCTCGTACTTGCCTCACTCAATCCCGTGCGCGACAGCTGAAGCGAGGGCCATGATGGTCACTTGGGGGTTCACCCGGGGACACGAAGGCACGACCGATCCGTCGGCCACCCACAGGCCGTCCACCCCGCGGAGTCGACCTCGGGCATCCACGGGGTGTTGCTCAGGGTCGCCGCCCATTCGTGCGGTGCCAGTGGGGTGGAACGCTGCCAGATGCAGTTTCTCGGGGCGGGCATTTGCTATCGCTTCTTCAAGTGCTTCGGTGCTCGTGACCGTGTCGTGTCCGCGAATGCCCGTGACCACCGCAGTCGCCCCGCTGGCAAAAAGCAACTTCCCCATGACCCCGATGGCCTTGACCAGCCGCGCTCCGTCCCCCCTGTCCAGTGCGTATCGGATGACCGAGTGGCGTCGGCCCGTCACCCACCCTGACGGACGGTCGCCGATCATTGCCCCGAGAGTGGCCAAATGCCGAGACTGCTCGAGTTGGCGTCGCAATTCTCGACCGGCGCCAGGGAGGACCATCGATCCCATACCCGGGGGCGTCGCGGTGGCCTCGACCAGGATGTCGTCGGATGTGTGGAATTGGTCCATGCCCACACTCTGGAGCACCCCTTGGGTCGAGTCGACTGGCTCCTCGAACCAGCCTGCTGCGCTCACTGCAGGGTGGATGGCCAGGTGATGTCCCATTTCGGGATGGCTCCCGAGACCGCTTCGACGTAGCAGGGCTGGGGTCTCGGTCGTTCCGGCAGCCACGACGACGACTGGTGCCAAAATCTCAAAGGTGCTTCCGTCGGGCCGGCGTACTCGCACTCCGCAAGCCGTGTGACGGGCGCCGAGCGGCGACCGGCGGTGCTCATGGAGGATCACCTCCACCCGACCCTCGCTCACGATCTGCGCTCCGAATCCACACGCCTCGGGCAGCGCGTTGAGGTGCACGCCGTACTTCGCGTTCTGAGGGCACCCCACAGCGCATTCGCAGCTTCCGATGCATCCGGGCGCGTTCCTCACGAGAGGAGAGGCAGACCAGCCCAGGCGCTCTGCGCCGCGCAGGGCCAGGAGCCCGTTGTTGCCCATCACTTGGCGAGCGACCGGCCCAACCTTGAGGAGTGTCTCGACATCGTCCAGGTAAGAAGCAAACGCATCGGGGTCGGCAAGTGCCAAGCCGTGATCGTCCCGCCAGTGGAGGAGCACCGATAGCGGCGTCCGGTAGCAGGTGCCGGAATTGACCAAAGTGGTTCCTCCGACCCCGCGCCCGATGGGAAGCACGACCGGTGGCCGCCCGAGAGCCATGGTCGTCCCGGCGTCACGGTAGAGCTCAGTAAACCGATCGAGGGACGGACGATCACGAAATTCGTCGACGCCGAAGCGCCGTCCCTCCTCGAGCACGATCACGTCCATGCCGGCGGCGGCAAGGACCCGGGCGGCCATCGCACCTCCAGCACCCGAGCCCACCACCACCGCGTCGGCAACGCTGCGGGATGGCCATTCGTTTGACTGGAGCACTCTGAGGTCGGCATCCGGTCGAACCGGGGCAGGTCGTTCTCGGAACCGAACCGTTTCAACGCTTCTTTCGCGTTGCGCCGCATCGGCACCCCAAGCCAGGAGTACCGGAAGTTTCAGCGCGTCGCGAACGTCTTCCCCTCCGGGGAGTCCAGCAAGTCGAACAAGCACACGCTCGCGCTCCTCTCGATCCAACGAGCGCAGGGGGCCAAGACCGGTCGAGCGAGAGAGGATGTCGACCGCGCTCACGCCCGCGCCAAAGGCGGCGCGCAC
>JAJYZN010000146.1 GCA_021799915.1 Actinomycetes bacterium | reverse complement strand
CGTCAATGGAAGCGCCGTCAATGGGAGCGCCGTCAATGGAAGCGCCGTCAATGGGAGCGCCGTCAATGGGAGCGCTGTTGGTGCCACGGGCGTCGCTGTTACCGGCTCGACAACCGCTCCAACCCAGGTCCGGGACTGGGCCATATTGAGTCGGCCGGTGCTGAGGGGGATGTTGGTGGTGGGCGTGCTCGATGCCGTCGCGTCGGCGTTTGCCCCGGCCGTGGCCGTCGCACTGGTCGTTTCCGCGCTGGGGATCATCGCCGGGTCGGCTGCCGTCGGTCAGTGGCGAGGGTCGTTCCGGGTTGCCGGCGTGGTCGGCGGTGGCACGCTCGTTGCTGCCGTTCTGTGCGCGCCGTGGGTCGTCGGGGCTCTCGTCGCCGGCAAGAGCGCCGTCGCCGTATTCGGGCTCCAAGGACCTCCTTCCAGCTCTCTCGGGTGGACGGCACTCCTGCGATTTGCCGTTGGTCCCGTCGGCAGTACCCCCCTGAGCTGGTTGATCATCGCGGCGAGCTTCATGCCACTGCTCATTGGACGCGCCGAACGCCTGGCTTGGGCAGGCCGGCTCTGGACGACGGCGTGCCTCTCGTGGATCCTGGCGTTGGTGGTGGTACGGGGCTGGTCCGGGATCTTCGCCCCTTCCTTGGACGTGGTGCTTGTTCCTGCGGCCATCGCCGTCGCTGCCAGTGCTGGTCTGGGGGTTGCCGCATTCGAACGAGATCTTCCCGCATATCGCTTCGGGTGGCGCCAGATCGTGACCGGGATCGCGGCCGTCGCCGGAGTGGTGGGAGTGATCCCGGTGGTCGCCGCCGCAGGAGGCGGCCGATGGAACCTCGTGACGACTGGGTTTTCCCAGCCTCTGTCGTATCTCTCGCCGCGGAGCAACGGGACAGGCGCTACCCCTGGCGAGACAGGGGCGCAGTACAGAGTGCTGTGGCTCGGTGACCCGAGTGCACTGCCGACTGCGGGATGGAACGTGACCTCTGGCTTCGCCTTCGCTACGTCCACCGGCGGCACTCCTGGTCCGATGAACCTCTGGGCTCCGGCATCGCCCGGACCCGCGGAGGCTCTGGCGGGTGCGGTGAAGATGGCGCTTGTCGGCAGGACGAGCCACCTTGGCCGGTTGCTGGCACCTGCGGCGGTTCGCTACGTCGTCGTGGTTGGATCGTTTGCTCCTCAGATCACAGGAGTGCAGCAACTTCCGGCGGAGCCGCTCCCACCAGGCCTGATCCCATCGCTCCAGGATCAAACCGACATGGTCGAGCTTTCTTCGGAGGCCAACGGGTTCTCTGTCTTCGAGAACACCGAAGCGATGCCCGAAAGGGGTGAACGGCGGCGGGGGGTTGCCGTACGCAAGACCCGCCCAGGCTCCCAGGTGCCCCTGCCCTCTCCTGCCGATATCGTGGGTTGGCATGCCGTGATGAGCAGTCCTGTATCGACATCCTCCTCGCCGTCTTTCAGTGGGGAGCTCAGTCCCGGCGCCGTGTTTGCCGGGCTGGCTCCTGCCGGTCGATGGACGTTGCAGGTGAGCGGCACCGAAGTACACGAGAGCTCGGTGTTCGGATGGGCTGGGCAGTTCGAAGTGACCTCGCGAGGGAGGGGATCGCTGAGTTTCGACGGATATCCCCTCTTGTTCTGGGCGACGCTGGCCGAATTGTTGCTATGGATGTGCGTGGCCCTCGTGCTGCTGAACAGGGCTCGGTGGCTGGCGTTCTGGGTACCTTGCATGAGGGGCGTCACGATGGTGAGACACAGGTTCGCAGCTCGGATGACTGGGAACGACATCTCGTCGGAGCAAGCCCCGGCGCTCGTCGCTGACGCTTTTGGCGATCCGGAAAACCCCGAAGACCTGGAAGCGGGGAACGGCACGACCGACGAGCCGGCGGATCACTCGACCGACGAGCCGGCGGATCACTCGACCGACGAGCCGGCGGATCGCACGACCGACGAGCCGGCGGATCGCACGACCGACGAGCCGGCGGACGACACGTCAATGAAGGCCGGCACATGACGAGCCCGTCTGCCAGTAACGGTGATACGGAGAGCCGACCACGCGTTCCCCCGCCCGAATGGCGGATGCCCGTGATCGGAGGTGTCCTGTTCTTGCTGCTCGCGGTCGGTCTCATGGCGTCGCTCCTGCCTACTGGTCGGACGGCGACGGTTCCGTCAACGGCGATCCCGACGCTCGGTTTGGCGAGTGTCGCAGCACCCGTCGGATCGGAGTCTTCGAGCTGGTACTGCACCGGGAGCACCGGGACGCCGGGGGGAATTGCCGACGCGACCCTCTCCTTCGTCAACACCGGGCATCTGGCGGTAAGCGGGACAGTCACCGTCGTGAACGCCACAGGGCAGAGTGCCACGAGAGCCATTTCGCTTCCCGGTGGCCGTGAAACGAACGTGAGCCCCGAGGGGATCCAGCAGGGCAACTGGCTCGCGAGCACGGTGCAGCTGGACGGAGGTGGGGTGACTGTGAGCGAGATCGTGGAGGGATCCGCTGGGTGGTCGGAAGCCCCCTGCGCGACGCGGACCAATCCGGACTGGTACTTCGCGACGGGGTCGACCGAGCTTGGCGACCTCTTGTTCGATTTCGTGTACAACCCGGGCGCAGTTCCGGCGGTCGTCGATTTGAAATTCGTCTCAACACAAGGAGAGAGCGCACCCGAGCCCTTCGAAGGGTTGGTCATCGCTCCAGGCTCGGTCGTCGTTGCAGGAGTGGGGTCCTTCGTGCAGAACCAACAATCTGTCGCGACGCTCGTCCAAGCCCAGTCAGGGAGCGTCGTTGCAGCGCAACTGGAGCAGTCCACGGTCGGCTCACTCTCGGGTCTGTCGCTGCTCCTCGGTTCGCCGCGGTCTGGTACCCGTTGGAGCTTTCCCCGCACGGTGAACACGGCTGGTGGGCAGGTATCGCTCGGAGTGCTCAATCCAAGCAGTAGTGCGCAATTCGTGAGGGTCGAGGTTGACCTTGCGTCAGGTCCGGCCGCTCCGTTCGTCCAGGAGGTGGCCCCCGATAGCACGTGGAACCTCCTGCTGAGCGGAACCACCAGGATCCCCCAGGGAGAAGACTATACGTTGACGGTCGTCTCCCGGGGTGGGGGAGGAGTGGTCGTCGGGCGAGTTGCCCAGTCCTCGAGCACTGCGGCGCCACCGCAATGGGGAATGCAGTCCGGCATCGCTGCTCCGGCTGCCGCTATCTCCTCGAGGAAATGGGTAATCCCTTCGCCATCCGTTCCGGGGAACCCACCCGAGCCAGGAGCTGTACCGTACGCGCTGGCCATCCAGAACACGAACGGACATGCCGTGTCCGTGAGAGTCGACAGTGTGGACCCCGACGGCCCGGTCGGACTTGCGTCCGTTCCCGTACTGCGTATCCCACCAAGGTCGTTCCTGGTGATCGAGGCAAGCCAACTCATGGCAACCTCCAGCGACGCGCTTCTGGTGGTCTCGTCGGGCCCCGTAGCCGTGATGGAAGACGATTCGCCAGCCGGGGCGCCGGGCATCGTGAGCCTCGCTGGAATCCCGCTCGCCGCCTGACGTCGGCGCGAAGTCGCAGTCGTCTCGGCAGGGAGCTGAGGCCGTCTTGGAGCAACGACGGCGGCCCGAGCTCGGCCATCCGATGGAAGAGTCGGAGCACGATAGTGCGGTGGACGTTCGGGGGCCCGAGCGCCCCGCTTGCATTGGCGTCCAAATCTCCATTCGCTGCTCGCCGTGCGTGATGCAGAAGAGAAGCCGTCCGATGCGATGGAAGTCGCGTCGCTCACCTCGGTGGAGACTGGAGAGAGCATAGGCAGCGTCTGTACAGCCATCGCTGTCCGAAGGTTCAGTGGTTGGAGGCAAGCAGGTTCGCTGCTCTTCCTCGTTGTCTCACCAACCCTTGGCTGGAAGTGGCGGTCAGCGCGGCGGTGCCCACGAATCAGCGGGCTTGGGCCATTCCGGGGGAGGCCATGTTCCCGGGGTTCCCGGAGTGGAAGCGACGGGTTCTCCCTCGGCTGGTGGAGCGTCAACGTCGCGAGGGGAGTGATCTGCCTCGGAACCGCCGGGAGTGCCCGCGCCGTCGGGAGTGCCCGCGCCGTCGGGAGTGCCCGCGCCGTCGGGAGTGCCCGCGCCGTCGGGAGTGCCCGCGCCGTCGGGAGTGCCCGCGATGCTCCGGTCGTCCACTCGCACGGAGGCACTGTTGGGCTCCACGACCTCGGTGCCCTTCTCAGCGCCCTTCTCCTTGCCATTGTCGGTGCCAGCTCCAGCTCCAGCTCCGGCTCCAGCGCCTTCGTCGGCGCCACCCGTCTCGCCTCCATCCTCAGCGCCTTGTTTCGCACCGTGACCGTTCTTCGCGCCGTTCGGGTTCCGGTGACCGTTTCCGGTGAAGTGGGGTACTGCCTGGGAACCGTTGGCATGTACTGGACGTCCATACGCCTCATCGACCAGTCGCCCGACCTCGGACCCGTCGATGGCCTCCTGTTCCAAGAGAGCGTGGGCAACGGCATCGAGGCCAGCACGGTGACGGCTCAGGACTTCGAGCGCCCTCTCTTCCTGAGCTCGCAGGATGCGTTCGACCTCGTCGTCGATGACGCGGCTCGTATCCTCTGAATAGTCGCGAGTGTGCATCAGATCTTCACCAAGGAAGACTTGGCCCTGCGAACCCCACGCCATCGGTCCGATCTCTTCGCTCATGCCCCACTCTCGGACCATCTTGCGTGCGAGCTCGGTGTTGCCGACAAGGTCGTTCGCTGCACCGGTGGAGAGGTCGCCGTACACGAGAAGCTCCGCGACTCGTCCTCCCATCCGAACGCAGAGCGAGTCTTCGATGTGCGATCGGGAATGGATGTGGCGCTCCTCCATTGGCAACTGCATGGTGACTCCGAGTGCCATCCCGGTGGGCAGGATGGTGACCTTGTGAACGGGATCGGCGTCTTCGAGCACGTATGCGAGCACCGCGTGGCCGCCTTCGTGGTACGCGACCCGTTGCTTCTCCTGTTCCGAGAGGACCAGACTGTCCCGGCGCTGGCCCATGAGGACACGGTCGCGAGACGATTCGAAATCGTCCATCTCGATCATCGCGCTGCCTCGCCTCACTGCGTGCAGCGCCGCTTCGTTCACCAGGTTGGCCAGGTCTGCACCGCTCATCCCCGGCGTTCCTCGGGCCACCAGCTCGAGATCGACATCGGGTCCGATCCGCTTTCCCCGGCAGTGAACTTGGAGGATGGGCAAACGCTCGTCCAGGTCCGGGAGCGGAACGACGATTTGACGGTCGAAACGCCCGGGGCGGAGGAGAGCCGGATCGAGGATGTCGGGGCGGTTCGTGGCGGCAATGATGACGACGCCTTCTGCCGGGTCGAAGCCATCCATCTCGTTCAGCATCTGGTTGAGGGTCTGCTCACGCTCGTCGTGCCCACCACCGAGCCCAGCTCCACGCTTGCGACCGATGGAATCGATCTCGTCGATGAAGATGATCGCCGGGGCTTGCTTACGAGCCGTTTGGAAGAGGTCTCGCACGCGGCTCGCACCGACGCCGACGAACATCTCCATGAAGTCCGAACCGCTCACCGAGAGGAACGGGACTCCAGCTTCACCGGCCACCGCTCGAGCCAGGAGGGTCTTTCCGGTCCCCGGCGGACCGACGAGAAGAACCCCCTTGGGGATCTTGGCTCCGATCTCTTTGAACCGCGTTGGGGTCTTGAGGAAGTCGACGACTTCACTGATCTCCTGTTTGACTCCGTTGTAGCCCGCGACGTCTTCGAACGTCGTCGAAGGTCGATCTGCACTGAACATCCTGGCCTTCGATCGGCCGATCGACATGATCCCGGACATCTGGCCCCGTGCCTGGCGGGTGATGAAGACCATCAGGATGATGCCGATGCCCAGGAACAAGATGTAGGGGAGGAGCTCACCGAGGAGATCGCTGGGCGTCGAGAACGTTACCGATGGGATGTCAGCCTGCATCTCCTTCACATCCGCAGGAATGACCGGGTTGGGCCCGCTGACTGTGTACTGCGTGCCGCTCTTGAGCTTCCCGGTGATGACCCCCGAAGAATTGTCGACGTTGGCTGTCGCTACCTTCTTGCTGCTCACATCGTTCATGTACTGGGAATACGTGAGCGACTTGGCGGAGGAGTGTGACAGGAGAGATGGCACGACCAAGATGAGCAGGATCGCGGCGGCGATGACGATCCAGATCCACCGCCAGTTCTGGTCACCCCCCGACGAGCCGGGCCCCGGTCCGCCACCGGGGCCGGGGTTGCGAGGCGGTGTTCCATCCTGGCGTTGAAGGCTCACGAGCACATGCTATGCGCCGCTTCTCCTGATCGGTGACCGCGCCCGTGTGCCTCCGGCTCGTTCGGTCGGAGCCTGAGAGCTCTCTTGCCCCGAGTTTCGACCCTCGAACCAGCAAGAGCACATGGACATTCCGGGCTTGTCCCAGCTCAAGCGACCGAGAGGGTCCTACCAGGCGGTCCTGAACATGGCAGGCGTCGTTGGGGACCACCAGGTATCGGTGAGGCCCACATGATGGTCTCTTAGTGGGCACGGTTGATGCGCTGGCTGGCGGCGCGTGCCCACTCTGACGAAAGTACCCGGCAGTATCGTGGCGACGATGGCCGACCTTGGGGACAGCGCACCGCCACCGCGACCCGAGACGGATGCGGCTGAGTCAGAGCCCGGAGCAGCCAGAGCACTTCCAATTGTACAGCCGGGGCGCCGTTTCCTCGACGTGCCAGGCGCGCCACCGGCCCAGCGTGGCGATGCCGGGATGTGGGTGGTGTTCGGCTTCGTCGGGTTCCTGGTCGGTGAAGTCCTGGCACTGATCCTGGTCACGCTGGCTGCGACGGCTGCAGGAGATGGCGGGCAATTGTCTCGCCTGTCGTCCATGGCCACTCCTCCAGACTGGTACATCGGCGTCTCGCTGGTCGGCCTGTGGGGGGGGTTCCTCTTCGGGCCGTGGCTTGCATCCCTTACCCGTGGGACTCGACGGCTGTTCATCGACCTCGGAGTGCGCTTTCGTCCGATTGATTCCATCGGCGTGGTGATCGGAGTGGGAGCGCAATACCTCGTGGCGCTTCTCTACGCACCGTTTCTCGTTC
>JAJYZN010000009.1 GCA_021799915.1 Actinomycetes bacterium | reverse complement strand
CGCTGCCCAGGCCGGTGGCCAGGCACCGTGCACCACGGTCGGACCCCCGGATCCGTTCCACGGCTTCTGCGGCACATTCAGCGGACGTAACACCTTCTACGGTTCGTACGGGCCGGGGTTCCCGTCCACACTGGGGTGGGGATTCTGCGCCGAAGACGCGGCGACGGGTGGCCTCTACCCCGTCCCTGCGTACGGCTACGTCCCGGGCGCAGCACCTCCGGGAGCCTCTCTCACAGACCTGAACATGCTCGGCTTCGCCTTCAGCGAGGCGCAGGCCGACGGATGGTGGACATCGGGCGGGGCTGGCGCGACACCGAATGCGTTCGCCGTGGCCGGAAAGATCCTCTACGACAACCTGGCCTGGGGTCAGGCCATCCCGGCCATGGGCTCGGGGGTCCTGGCGGCCTTCGACGCGCTCGACGGCTGGTACCAACAGGCGGCGGGCGCGACCGGAGAGCCCGAGCTCTCGATGGGCATTGCGGGAGGGGGGACTTCGATCAGCGGGTCGGCGTTTGTCGAAGTGTCCCTGCAGTTCCCCGGTACCGGACATGGCGTGGTGGGCCAGGAGTTGACGCTGTCCATCTCGGGAGCGACGTTCAACTCTCCGTCCGGGAGCACCAGCGTGGGCCTCGCCACCGGCACCGGTGGCAGCGCAGTCGTGCCGATCTTTGCCGCACCGGGCTCGACCTCTGTCACCATCCAAGTTCACGCCCGAGTCGGACACACCGGAATGGGCTTCTACCACAGCGGCAACACACAGGCTCAATATCTCGCCACCATCGCTTCCCCCGTCACATTGGGGCAGAGTGCAGTGCTGACGAACCGTCCCACGGTGGCCGACGGCACCCTCGACATCGAAAAGGCGGTGAACGATGGCGCCTACTACGGACCGGGGAACGCCGTGTTCGGTGTCGTGTCCGCTGGAGCTCTGGTCGCCACGCTCACCACCGACAGCGCCGGCGTCACTCCGCAAAGCCCACCGCTGACGCCGGGCGTCTACCAGGTGTCCGAGCTCACGGCACCCCCCTTCTACCAGCGAGGTTTCACTCAGACGGTCACAGTGGTGGCCGGCACGAACACCATCGTCTACTTCGCGGGCGCCTTGGAGAACCACATCACGCCATCCTCAGTCACCATCGCCAAGCGTGACGGGCACACGGGACAACCCCTGGACGGTGCCGTCTTCGATGTGCACTACGACAGCGCCAACAACGGGACATTCGACGAGGACCTCGGAGACTGCACGACGTCAGGACCTACAGGGACGTGCTCGCCTCGAGGTAACGATGGGCCCGCTCTGCTGCCCGGCTACTACGAGATCACCGAGATCCAGGCTCCACCGGGGAATGGCGTCAGCAAGACGGACGCCACCCAGACGATCTTCCTAACGCCCGGTGAGAACGGTTCGGCGATCTTCTACGACTACCAAGGCGGTCTCGAGATCGTGAAAGCGGGCAACGACACCGCTTATGCCCCCATTGTCGGCGCCGGGTTCACGGTCGAAGGTCCCCTACCCTCTACCAGCACTGTCGGCACGCTCACCGTCCGAACATCGACAGGCTCCACGAGGGAGCTGTACCCGTTGGTCCCGGGGCGTTACGTCGTCACCGAGACCACCATCCCGGTGGGCTATCAGGCCGAGGCCCCGATCACGGTCAACGTCACCGGGGGTTCTCCGTCGCCGACCGTCGTCGATGTTCTCGATCCGATCCAACCGGCATCGGTGACCATCGCCAAGGTGAACGCAGAAACCGGCGGACCGATTGCCGGTGCGGAGTTTGCCGTGTCGTACGCGCCCATCCCCGGTGGGCCCTTCAGCGAGAGCCTGGGAACCTGCACGACGACGGTCGCGGGAACGTGCTCACCTTCGGGCAATGACGGCACAGCGCTCCTTCCCGGCCGCTATCAGATCACCGAGGTCTCCCCCCCACCGGGCTACGTGCTTCCCACCAGTCCAGTCAAAGAGGTGACACTCGCTCCATCACAGGCCGGAACTGTGCAGTTCTCTGATCAACCCCTGGTCTCGGTGTCGTTCCAGAAGGTCGCCACCGGCGACGTCAACCCCGCGGAGGTGACATTTGCTGGCGCCGACATCCAGGTCACCACCGGCACCGATACGGGGGCCGTCGTCACCGGTTGCACGACGAACAGCTCAGGCCGGTGCACCACCCCGATCGTTCTCGATGGTGGGCAGAGCTACTGCTGGTCAGAGGTGGCTGCCCCGGCCGGTCTGCTCGCCGGAGCCCACGGCTGTTTCACCGCCTCGATGGGGCAGTCCGCACTGCCCATCACCGTCAGCGATCCCGGGACGTTCGTGGCGGTGGCGGTGAAGAAGGTCGACGCCTCGAACCCGACAGTCGGCCTCTCCGGTGCAGTCTTCGATCTGTACCGGGTCGACGGGGGTGCCGGACCTGACGAACCCACTCCCCCGGCGGGAATCGCACCCATCCCCGGTGAGACTTGGGTCGCTCGGGCGACCACGCAGACCGGCGGGATGGCGTCATTTCCGCTTCAGTTCCCCGGTTACGCCTACTGCGTGGTGGAAAGAACACCACCGCCGAACTACGTAGCCACAACTGGGTCGCACTGCACCGGGGTCCTTACCGGCTCGCCCAGCCAACCCGCCACGGTCACGTACGTCACGGTGAGCGACGTCGAAGCCACGGTCACGCTCCAGGCCTTCAAGTACAACTCCCGAACGCCCTACACCGGAATTCCGGGCGCCACCTACGACGTCTACGTCGAAGGTTCCCCACCCCCGAGTGGTGTTCCGTCTGCGCCTCCCGTCCCGGCACCAGCCGCAGTTCCCGGAGACACGTGGTACGCACGCGGGACCACCGATGCCTCGGGCGATCTGGATCTCACGGTGCCCGCTGGATACGCGTGGTGTCTCCGTGAAGTGAGCGCACCTCTCGACTATGTCTTGGACACTTCGCTCCACTGCACCGCCGTCCTGCAGGCCGGGCTGCCGCTCTCGAGGACCACGGTCGCGATTCCCGAGACTCCGGCCGTCCTCTACATCACCGCTCAGAAGTACAACGTCGAGCAGCCCGACACCGACATTCCCGGAGCAACCTACGAGCTGTTGGCCCAAGGTCCACTCCCCCCGGGTGGTGTCTCGACCGCTGTGAACGGCGTGGGCCGCGTCGAGGGCGAGAGCAGCTCATCATCCGACGCCGTCGTACCCAACGGAGATGAGCTCTGGGCGGTCGGAACGAGCAACGCCGCCGGACAGCTCAATTTTGCGGTTCCGGCCGGCTATTCGTGGTGCCTGCACGAACTGCATGCACCGAATGGGTACGAGCCTGATCCAGGGTTTCACTGCACCGCGGTGCTCACCACCGCCACGACGCCACCCTCCCTCACGATTGCCCTACCCGAGCTACCCACCCCCTCCCCGCTGGCAGTCCTGGCTTTCACCGGTGGGCCCGGGATCGGGGTCGTGATCGGTGGCCTCCTCTTGATCGCCGGTGGGAGCGCTCTGCTCTACCTCAGCCGCAGACGCCGGGTTCACCGACGACCTGACGACAGCCCCGAAGAGCCACAACCGACACCCGAAGACGGAGGAGGAGATGGGGGGAGTGGGGATGCGGGGGGAAGTCAGAGAGGCGGGAATCCACGATGGAGTCAAGCGACCCAGGCACTCTGGCGGGCATCGCAGAGCCTCGGGGCGGTCCTATTGACCGAGGGGGTCTTGACTCTGGCGATCATGCCTTCACCCGTCGCATATGGTGCTCCGCCACGGCACGCGACCGTGCCGGTGCAACGACCCGACACCATCGCGCCGGGCACGATCGCCGAGCACGACGTCTCCGCCTACGAGCTCACCGATGTGGCGTGCTCGACGGCGCGCGACTGCGTGGCCGTTGGCTACGCCGCCCACCCGAGTGCCCGGACCTCTTCGGCCGTGACCCTCTACTCGACCACAGGGGCCAAGCGTTTCGTGGCAGCAACAACGGCGCCGGCCTACACCCCGGTCACACGTCGAGGGACCGACGAGGCGGTCACCGGTTCACCCACGTGCGGGCCCAAAGCTGGTTCCGGTGACTCGTGGAATGCGTCAGGCTGCTACGGCCTCCTCAGGGTCACCTGCCCTTCGGCCACAGTGTGCTTTGCCATGGGGGGCGGGGGGCACAGTGCCTACTTATGGAGAAGCACCGACGGGGGAAAGACCTGGGTGGACCTTTCCACCCACATCCCGGCCAACGGGTCGCTCGGGGCGATCATGGGGATGGCCATCACCACAGCAGCGGTCGGGAGCGCGCTCTTGGTGGGCGAGGACCCGCAAACACCGACCCCGTCCAGCCCGTTCGCGCTGCGAGCCAGTGGGCTCGCCACCACAGCACCCCAATTCACCTCCGTGTCCCTTCCGCCCGGTGTGGCCGGACTCGCCGGCGTGACGTGCACGACTGCCACCCACTGCCTGGCTGCCGGCAGCGACACCACAGGTGCCGCCCTGGCCCTCGCTTCGACAGATTCGGGTGCCACCTGGTCGGTGCGCCTCGATGCCCAGTTGCCGAGTGAGACACCCCCCCTGCGAGCGCTCGCTTGCGCCACGGCCACACGCTGCGTGGCCGTCGGCGGTGACGGCGTCCAGACAGCGCCCGAGGCCGCCGTCACCACCGATGCCGGGATGACCTGGCATGTCGTCGTCCTGCAGGACGTCGCACGCTCGGAGATCCTCTACGACGTCTCGTGCAGCACTACGTGTGACGCCGTCGGAGCGACATCGGCTGTATCGACAGCGGGAGTCATGTCTCGGAACGGAGTCCTCCTACGCAACCTCACAGCCCCGTCGGCCGGACGCACAACACTTCTCGTCCGACCGACACCGCTCACAACACCGGCCTATGGCATCACAGTTGCGCCCGGCGTCGTCGTCGGAGGAGCGGGCAACTTCCACCCCTACGGCTTCGGCGACCTCACTCCGCACACACCCACGGCGGCGATCACATTCGAGAGCATCGGCAAAGGGTCCGTGGGCTCAGTCACATGCGGAGGTTCCCAGTGCGTCGCTGCATTTCCCAATGGGGACCACATGCTGTCCTATGACGATTCCTCAGGGTTCAACGACTCCCTGGTGCCCACGATGTCGACGGTGGGATCTGACACCCGTTGCGTGGTGGGCACCACCATCTGTGTCGCCGGGGACCTGGAGACCACCACAGGATCGCACTGGGGCCCGATTGTGATCGGCTCCCACCTCACAGTCGGCGCTCCCGCAGTCACGACCGAGACCTACTGGATCGGCTGCACGGCGTCGGCCTGCTACGGGATCACCCGCCTCAGCGCCACTTCGGGAGGTGTCATCATGGCGTGGACCCCGACCGGGACGCTCCAGTGGCTGGGAGGCAGCCTCCCGGTGGGGAGCTTCAAGGGAGCGGCGTGCACGTCGGTGGGTGAGGCCACAACCTGCCTGTACGCCACGACAACGGGGATCTTCCAGTCGGCCACGGCGACCACCACTTCGAGTGCGACAGCGCCGGCGCACTGGCGACCCGACCCGACCCCCGTGTGGACCAAGGTGTCTTCGCTCCAGGTCACCATCACACTCACGGATTTCCTCCTCTCGTGTGCCCCTCTCGGGAAGGCGTGCATGGCGATCGGCATGACACACGGCCAGCGGACCACCATTGCCACCTCGCTCGCCTCGCCGGCAGCGTCGTCGTGGCGGGCCGTCTCCAGCCCGGAGCTGGCCACCGACCTCGTCACGTCCCTCGCCTGCACCGGCACCGGCCAATGCGGCATGGTCGAGGCCACCTCGATGGCCCGCAATACAACACCGCTCACCGGTGTGTTCACTACCGTGGTCACAACTCCTGACGCCGGGGCCCACTGGGACACCCACCGCCTCGCCCGACCCGTGACCGGGCTCTTCCCCTCCCTTTCGTGCAGTCCCGGGCGAAGTTCGAGTGCCCCGGCCTGCGAGCTCGCCGTCTCGGCCGCCGCACCACTGTCGGGGAGCGTCCCCACAGTGTTCGGCACATCGAACCAGACATCGTCACCCTTCGAGACGCACACGGCCGAGCACCGGGCCGCACCGATTGCCACCCCGAGCGTCACACACGTGTCGAGCGCCGCCGACCCCAACGTCGCCATGGCCCACAGCACCCGGGCCGCCGACGGCGCCGATATCGCCCACCACACAGCAGTCACATACACCCAGGTGTTCTCGGACTCGTTGGTCCCTGAATACGACGCCACGGCCGTCGGCACGGCCACGGGTCCCTACAACCTGGTGGTGAAGAACGTGACGGGGAGCGCCCAGGAGATCTCCGATATGGGGGTGTTCGACGCCACGAACATGCCGGTGAACCAGACCACAGGGACGAACCCCGACGATCCCAACGCCATCGGGCTGGCCAAGAGCGCCTGGCCGCTGTCGGCCGACACTGAGTATGTGATCGCACCGGGGGCCAACCTGTGCTCGGCTTTACCCACACACGCCCTCGCACCGCAATCCACCTGCAATATCCCGGTCATCTTCACCCCTGACCGACCCGGCTCGGTCACGAACTACCTGTGCTACGACTACACGGCGGGCACCTCGATCGGGAACTGCACCTACCTGCTCGGCACCACCGTGAACGAGCCGCAGGGCACCCAGGCCGTCCCGCCGGGCTGTGCCCGTGGTGCGTCCAACTGCCCACCCATCGACCAACAGGGCGTCGCCGTCGTCCCGGGCCAAGACGCCGGATCGGTGAGCGGGGGCCCGGTGGTCCCCGGGGTGATCTCGGCCACCGCACCGTCGCACGGTCTGTTCGCCCAGACGCTGTTCTTCACAGGACGGGGGCGCAGGGTCGGGACACGGCTCACCCAGGCCATGGTGATCCAGAACTACGAGGGGCTCCAGAGCGCACGCTTCGCCGTCGCCTACGACCAGGGCAACACCGCGTCGCCCCAGTACTCGCTGGCCAACGGCCAGGGTGACGGCTGCGGACCCTCGGGGACACCAACCTACCCCTACGTGCTGCCCGCCCACGGCCAGTGCGTGATCGACGTGACCTGGATTGTCCCTTCGGGACCCACGGTGGCTGCCGTGGCCACCATCGAGTCCGACACCCCCGCTGGGCCCTCGTCGGCGAGCGCGTATGGGTCGATCGGTCTTCTGTCGACAAAGGGCACCTTCAATCCCACAACCCTCACCGGCACAGACCTCTCGGTGGCCACCGTCATCGAGGGGGTGTCCCTCTCGGCGACACCGACAACGCCGACACGCGTCTGCACAGCCCTCACAGGCACACACCGCCACACTTTGACCGTGACCGCCGCACCGGGCATGGTCACCCTCGTCCCTGGAGCGGTCGGGACCCCGGTGGCCACCGTCGAGTGCACAGGAAAGCCCGCTGGTGCAGGCGTCGCGGTCACGTGGACCTCGGCGGCACCTTTGACTGCGACCGTCGCCCCGCCGACCGGGCTCACCGATGCGACATCAACCGACGCCAGCCAGGTCGCCGCCGTGGCGGTCGGGACCACCACGGTCTACGCGTGCGTTGGGAACGCGACATACAAGCACACAACAGCAGTCGCTACGCACCTCTGCGTCCCAGTGGCCGTCGACGTCGTGGCCGCGCCCCACCTGGCCTGCGGCGCGTTCACCTGGTCGCTCGCGGGCACCGGCCAGATGGCCAAGGTCACAACCCGCTTCGGCGCACCTCTCTCTGTCACCCTCGCCTGCACAGGCCGGCCCCTCACTGCAGTCCCGCTCACCTGGGCCATCTCCCTCTCGCCCTCGGGAGCTTCGGGCACGTTCGGGGTCCGTAGAGGGCCGACGGCGGCTTCGACCACGACCAGCGCGGCCGGAGCCGCAACCTCGCCCCCCGTTTATGCCAATGCCATCGCGGACACCCCGGGGGAAACCTGGCCGGTGGCCGTGACCGCCACGCTCACAGGTGTCGGAGTTCCAATTGGTGCGTACGCGCTCTCGAACACCTCGGGCACACCCCCTGGGTCCTCGTGCCCTGCCTCGGCCACAGCGCCGGGCTGGGTTCTCTCCGGTGCAGGCGCCCCGGAGAGAACCACCTCAGGCGGGCCGTTCACCCCGGTGAAAGAGTCCGTCGAGTGCGAGACCACTGCTGGGAGCACCCCTCAGCCGACAGCGTCGGTCGCCTTCAGCGAGCCGGTCGCACCTCCCAATGGCGCCTGGAACGGGGTCACAGGTCCGGTGGCCCCAGAGACCACCGGGACAGGGACATTCGCCGGTCACCGGACCGCCTCCGTCGCCACGTCGCCGGCTTCGGTTGCCTCGATCAACCTCACCGCAACCACCCAAAGCTTCGTGGTGGTGAGCCCGACCAGCGCACCTCTCACGATGGGAGGGCTCCCCCTGGGGAGCCTCGACTACCCAATGGCCATCGAGCCCACAGCGTCCTGCCGTGTGCTTGCCATTGGGGTCGACCCTGTGACAGTGGCTCTCGTGGTGGGAACGTCGAGCACACTCACCGCCACGGTCACCTGCACAGGCCACGGGGCTCCGGCCGGACTCTCAGTTACCTGGCACGCGGCCTCAGACGTTGTGACGCTCAGCCCGATTGCCGGAGTGACCTCTGCGGCCGCAACGGTCACCACTGCTGCGACGGCAGCTACCCCTGGGGTGACGACGGCGAGTGCGTGCGTGACCGCGACTTCCACGTGCTCGTCCGCACAGATCACCGTCACCCGGCCGTACACCTGCGCGCACCTTGGGATCAGTGCATCCCCATCCCACGTGTTCGTCGGCCCCGGCACCTCAGCACCCGTCGAGGCCGCCGTCGAGTGCACAGGCAGGCCCCAGACAGGGATCCTCGTCGACTGGTCCACGACCACAACCGGGGTCGCCACCGTCGCCCCCACGACCAACGCGACCGGGAGCCAGGGCACCACCGTCGCCACAGTGACCGGCGTCTCGCTCGGGACCACGCCGCTCACCGCCTGTGTGAGCGGGACGACGACGTGTGCGACCGTGACAGTCGTCGTCGACCAGTTGTGCCCTGCCGAGACCGTGAGCGTCTCGCCTGGGGCCATCGAGCTCGCCGTCGGTGCCCGTGACCTCCTGGTTGCCACGGTGGACTGCGCTGGGGTCCCTACGCCCGCAGAGCCGATCGCCTGGAGCGCGAGCCCACAGACACCGATCACCCTCACCCCGACGGCGGGCGACTCGGGCGTCGGCGGCAAGATGCCGGTGACCGTGACCGGGGCTGCACCCGGCCAAGCAACTGCTGTCGCCTGTCTCCAAGGCGCCAGCCTCTCTGCGGCGAGCGTGGCTGACGGCCAGTGCGCCGAGGCGGTGGTCGACGTGATCGCACCCCAGGGGAGCTGTGTGCGCTCGTGGTCGCTGGCCGGCACCGGCCAGGTGACCAAGGTCACAACCCGCTTCGCGGTACCGCTGTCGGTCACGATCACCTGCACAGGCAAGCCCGAGTCAGGGGTTCGCGTGGTGTGGGAGGTGGCATCGACCAAGGGCACACAGACACCGTCGGGCGCCTTCGTCGAGACGACCACGTATGCGACACACCGGGCCGCGACCGCACTCACGAACGCGACAGGGACCGCCACCTCGCCACCGATCATCGCGAACAGCGACGCGAACGCGACAGGGACTCACTGGACAGTCGGCGTAGGCATCGGGACGATGACCACAACGCCGACCAGCCGCTCGACCAAGATGACAGGACTCCTCGGCACGTACGCGCTGACGAACACCGCCGACACACCGCCCACGTCTGCGTGCCCGGCCTCTGGCACTGCGCCTGGCTGGGTGCTCTCGGGCGCAGACGCCCCGCAGACGACCGGCTCGGGTGGGCCCTTCGCCCCGGTGAAAGAGACCCTCAGCTGTGACACCACGGCCGGGACCACCCCCGAACCCACAGCCACCGTCGCGTTCACCCAGCCGACCACATCACCCAAGGGGACCTGGGACACCACTGCGACACGAGTGGCGACTGCGACCACCACCGCCGACACATTCGCCGGCCACCAGGTGACCGACGTCGCCACCTCGCCGGGATCGGTCGCCCCAAAGAACACAATCGGGGCCACGCTCGTCTACGTGGTCACGAGCCCGACGACCGCTCCCAAGACTGCAGGCGCGCCCTACGTGGGCGCGCTCGACTACGAGTTCGCGGTCACTCCCTCGTTGCCTGGATGCCCCGACTCGTCCATCACCGCGTCCTCCTTGCAGATGACACTCGAACTGGAGGGCACCGGCAACGTCACCGCATCGGTCACCTGCACAGGGACCCCTGCACCCCCTGGCACCCCGGTCAACTGGGCGCCAGGCACACCCCCCCACGTGACGGTGACACCGCCATCGGGGGGGACCACGACAGGGGGGACGATCACAGTGACGGTGACGGGCACCACACCAGGGACCACAACGCTACGGGCCTGCATCACCGGCACCGAGATCTGCACCACAGTGCGCGTGGTGGTCTCGGGCTCGTGCCCTGCCCCGTCGATCGCGGCGACCCCGACGTCGGTGAGAGTCACTGCCGGCAGCACCGCACCGCTGAGCGCGCTCGTCTCGTGCGGGTCCCACCCGGTCGGCACAGACGTCGGGGTCACCTGGCACAGCGCTGCAACTGCCACTGCGACGGTGGCACCCGCGAAAGGGACCACCACTGTCGCGGGCACGGTCCCCGCGACGGTCGACGGCGTGGCACCGGGGACCACCGTGGTCGATGCCTGCATTGGGTCGACCACGACGTGTGCAGCGGTGACAGTGGTGGTGGTCGCCCCCTCGCTCGTCGCGACGACCACGACGCTCGTCGCGACACCCGACCCTGCGGACTTCGCGACGCCGGTGCACCTCGTGGCCTCGGTGAGCGCCAAGGGGGTGCCGCTCACCTCGGGCATGGTCACCTTCACCGGGCCAAGCGGTGCGCTCTTATGCACGGGGGTCCCGATCGCACAAGGCGAGGCCACCTGCACGGTGGCGACACTGCCGGTCGGCACCGACACGATCGGCGCCACGGCGACTCCGTCCATCGGCGATGCGCCCTCGAGTGGGAAAGGGACCGCCACAGTCGTCCCCGACCCGACCACGACCTCGCTCACCCCGACGCCTGCGAGCTCGCTCGCCGGACAGAGCGTGACGCTCGTCACGACGACCCAAGCGATCGAGGGACGTCTCGTCGCAGGGACCGTCACGGTCGCCACTACACCGGGTGTCGAGGTCTGTGGACCCCAGGCCGTGGAAAGTCCAGGGCTCGTTGCCACCACGACCTGTGCCGCCTCGTCGCTGCCTACGGGTGCCGATCCTCTCGTGGCGGCGTACTCGGGGTCCCCCGACGACCACGGATCCAAGGGCACCGCACTCGAGACCGTCACACCGGCGCCCCCGGCCACCACACCTCCGGCGAAGACAACGGGGACCAAGACACCGCCTTCCGCGACACCGCCGAAGACTGTGACCGGGACGACACCGGCCAAGACACCACCGGCCACCACACCTCCGGGGACGACAACCGGGTCAAAGACACCACCGTCAACAACTGGGATCAAGACACCGCCGAAGACTGTGACCGGGACGACACCGGCCAAGACACCACCGGCCACCACACCTCCGGGGAAGACAACGGGCACGTCGGTGCCGGTGACCTGGCACTGCACTGGGCGCCGCTGCTCCCCGCACTTCCCGGTGCCACTGCCAGCGAAGCCCGTCCCGGTCCTGGCTCCATGTCCCCAAGGCGACGTGTGCGTCGTGCCGACCATCACGGTTGTCACCTGCACCCCGGGATCCGAAGTCGTGGGTCACACCGTCCCGATCTCCTGCACCGCGGTCGTGCGCACCGTCTTCGACGTCGCACCGCCGGGAGGAATGGCCTCAGAAAGCGCCGGGGCAATGACGACCGGACTGACCGCGCTCCCAAGGGATGGGGTGCTGCGCCTGAGTGGCTGGCGACCGCCTGACGCCGTGGGCTCCTATGCGGCCGGGGCCCACTACCACGGCACGAAAGTTGGAGCCGTCGTGTACCTGGCCTCAACGGGCAGCACCGTCGTGGCGGTCACCGTGGCCTGGTGTGTGGTGCCCAAGTCATCGACCGGGATCGGCTGGTGGCTCGCCACCAGCCTGCCGTGGTGGTTGTTCCTGGTCGTGGTGGCCTTCTTCATCTGGCTGGCTCTCACGAGGAAGCGGCGCCTCGCAGAAGACGCCCACGACCGCATGCATCAACGGGCCGTGGACGAGCTCGACGACGCCATAGGTGGAGGAGGGGGGATATGAGCATCTCAATGCTCGCCGACATCTGTCTGGCCGTCGGGCACGGCACCTTGGCCTGGATCGTCGCTGTCGGGGTCCCGTGGCTCCTACTCGCAGCGGCGATCGCCACCGGCATCGTCTGGCACCGGAACCGGGGAGCCCACCAGCACAGACGGGCCGAGGCGTCGGCCATGAGCGAGGCAACGACTACCGGTGCCGGCGATCACCTCTAACGGACCCCACAGCACCCGACCAGTCGAAATCCTGGTGTCATGAGATCTGCCCTGGGTGTGCAGTTCGTCGGGGCCACGGCCACCCTGTTGGCGGCCTTCGCCCCCCTCGTGGCCGCCCCCGCGAGGGCCGATGCCTCCGGAGGTGCCCGCCCGGCCGCCGACACGCCCCCGTGTGTGGTGGACATTGGTCCAGCGACGTTCACAGGCAATCCAGCGGCGCAGACTCCCCTCGGGGGCACACCGCTTAGCCTGGCGGTCTCCGCCGACATGGCGACGACTGATCTCTCGGTCACCTGTGCAAACGGAAACCCAACCGAGCCCCATCACGTGAACGTCGCCGTCGGCGGTGCCAACCCCGGCACCATCCAGGCCTACACACTTACCAACTCGGGGACTGCCACCTGTAACGAATCCGTGGCACCGTGTCCGTCGGGGCACACGGTAGGGCCGGGGTTCACCAACCCCGTCGCCGTCAGCGCACGTGGCGCGAGCGTGATTGTGACAGTGCCTGTGTACGTCACACCACCTCCTGCGAAGCGCGTTCACGTCCTCACCTTCGCCGGCGCCGACCTCGGACCGTGGACGCTGTCGGCCCAGGTCACCACAGCAACAGTCGCTGGGCCGGCGACCACGCTGGACGTGGTCACCACCCAGGGCATCGTCCCGCCCGCAGAGCCCCAGGAGGTCTCCGCAGAGCCCACAGGGAGAAGGACAGAGGGCTTGAGGCCCTTGGTGTTGCCCTCCAACTACACAGCGCTCACAGACGCCGCCCAGCAATTCGTGGTAACGAACCTGGAACGCACCGCCCGAGGCATCGCTCCGTTCAAGGCGATCTCGCCGGCGCTGGACGCAAACGCGCTCACAGCGGCCGAGCACACACGTGACCCGAACACGCCGGCGGGTGCCGGCTGGTCGCAGAGCGGGGGAGGGGCTTACCCCCACGGGTCCCCGACACCGCTGCTCGCGATCCACGGGTACATCTACACCGACGGGGTCGGAGACAACGGCTCATGCCACGCGATCACGACACCGGGGTGCTGGGACCACCGCTCGAGCCTGCTCGGCTCCGACGGGCACATAGTGGACGGCTCCTACCTGCTCGCCACCACAGACTTCGGTGCCGCGTACAGCGCCTCGGGCAACAGCGCCTGGGACTCGGCCACAGCCACAAACCCGACAGTGGCCAAGGGCGCCACGTTCACCTGGGCACAAGAGCTCGCCGATATGCCGGCCTGCGAGAAGCCCCTGGGCGACACGTGTGCGGGCACACCGGCCATCCTCGCTCTCACCTTCACAGGTCGCGTCTACGGCACAGTCCCTCCTGCCACACCGCCGTCTGGCCCGCCGGCACCCAAAGGCAACGTGCTCTCGTCCCCCGTAGTCGGCATGGCTGCCACCCCGACAGGCAACGGCTACTGGCTCACGACAGCTCGAGGCGCCGTCGAGGACTTCGGGACTGCGGCCTTCTACGGCTCGATGCTGGACCACTCCTTGAACGCGCCGATCTCCCACATCGTGGCTACTCCGACGGGTGGGGGCTACTGGCTGGTGGCCCAAGACGGCGGGACCTTCTCGTTCGGGGACGCCTACTTCTACGGATCGATGGGCGGCAAGCCGCTCAACGCCCCTGTGGTCGGAATGGCACCCACCCCCACAGGCAAGGGCTACTGGCTGGTGGCTGCTGACGGCGGGGTGTTCAGCTTCGGAGCGGCACGCTTCTCCGGCTCAATGGGGAGCAAGTCCTTGAACGCGCCCGTCGTCGGCATCGCCGCAGATCCGAGCACCGGCGGCTACTGGGAGGTGGCGACCGACGGAGGGATCTTCAGCTTCGGCGCACCTTTCTTTGGATCCACCGGCTCCTTGCATCTGAATGCCCCGGTGAACGGCATGTCGGTAATGCCCTCGGGAACCGGGTATCGCTTCGTCGCCTCCGACGGGGGGATCTTCAGCTTCGGCGCCCCCTTCTACGGCTCGATGGGCGGCCAGCCGCTCCCGGCGCCGATCATGGGCATGGCCGAGGACACTGCCACCGGCGGCTACTGGCTGATCGGAGCAGGGGGCGGGGTCTATGCCTTCCACGCACCGTTCCTGGGGGCCGGGTGACCCCGCGTTGGTCAGGCCGGGCTGCGCTCCAAGACCGCGACGCGCGTCGAGAGCGAGACGACCTTGCCCTTCAACTCGCCCACGTCGGCCCGGACGATCGAGAGATCCTTCTGCAGGCCATCCAGCTTGTCGTCGACGATCTCGAAGTGCCGGTCGATCGAGGTGAAGCGGTTGTCGATCGAGGTGAAACGCCGGTCCATGCGCATTTCCAACGAGGCCATATTGGCTTTCAGCTCGGTCTGCACGTTCGCCATGCCGCCCGTCATCTCGTCCCGCAGAACGACCATATCGCCCTTCAATTCGTTCCTAAGGCCCACCGTGTCGCTCTTCACCTCGGTCCGCAGGCCGGAGATCTCGGCCTTCATCTCGTCCCGCAGACCCTTGAACCCGGCGTCCATGCGCGTGTGCAAGATACCGAAGGCACCAATACCCCCGGCGACCACGACCCCGATCATCGTCCACACCGCAGCCGTCATCTCCGCACTCCTTTGCTCATTGTACCCCTCGGTCACCTGCCAGGGCTTTCCCTCCCGATACGCCCGCAATCTGTCGACCGAGCACCCTCGACCACGAGACCGCGTCCGTGACACGGAACGGTTGGGCGGTGACCAACTACCTCGACTACGGCGCCCGACGCACCGGCCAATACCTGCGCTCTGGACTGGCCGGCCAACTCGTGGCCGGCGCGCTCGCCATTGCCGCCTGGCACTACATGGCTGACCACGAGACCGAGGTGAAGCGCTACGCGGGAGCCGCGGTCCCGAAAATCCTCATCTCCAAGGTGCGAACTGGAGGCCGCGTCACCGCCGAAGTCTCTCCGGGCGCCGTTCGATTCGTCGAGACGCCGGCCGGCGCCCACACCCACGTCCTCCTCGGGACGTTCCCCCGCGGCTTGGGCTTCGCACACCTCGGGACGGCTACAGCTATCGGCCAGCGTCTCCTGCACTGGATCGTGCCGTGGCTCCCGCTCGCCTTGCTTGCCTGGGTGCTCGTGGCTGCCGTGCGCACCGTCCTTTCTCGTCGGCTGCTTCCCTCAGCCTCCGAGTACAAAATGCAGGGGAGGACACGTGCGATGGGCCAGGTGCTCGTGCGTATCATCGGCCACCCGCGCCGGGTGGTGGTTTGGACGGTCGACGGCACCGATGCCGGCCGCACGCTCGCAGAATGGGCCCGCCGCCAGGGGAACGTCGTCACCGGCACGCCCGGTGTCGATGCCCTCGACCACCTCCTCGCAGCGAATCGGACCAGGAGTCAGCCGACCTTCGGGTCGATCATGGATGCTCAGACCCGCCTCCGCACCGGTTGGGAGCTTTTGTGCTCATCTGAGAGCGACCGACTCAGCCGGGCAGCCGAGCCCGACGCCCAGTGATCAGGCCGTCGCTCGTGTGATTGCGCGGGTCCCACCATCGCCGAGCTTCGTCGTACCTGGCCAGGCTCCAAGCTCCACCACCTCGTCGTGGTGCCCCACTAGCCGTGCCGCCACCCCCATCTGGGCCAGCCGGGAAACCGCCCGATCACCCCATACGACGGAAGCGTCGGCAGCCACGCGGGCATCAAGGCACGATGGCGCGACGGCCGTCACCGCCCGCCACGTCCGGGTGGGTGGCGAGGGGACTCTGGCTCCGTTGGTACCGCCGAGCCCGGAGGACGGGCGCCGTGGTGCAGCAGCCAACGGGCCAGCCTGCGCCAACCCTCCAGTCCGCAGCACGACCACGCATTCGTCGATTCGGCTACCCACCTGAGCCCCGTCGACCACTCCCACGCGCCAACTTCCATCTGGGGCGGCGCCTGCTGCGACGACGTTTCTGCCCACCCGCACCATCGCACCTCCCCCCAGCTCCTCCACCACCCTGGCCGCAGCACGGTCGACGCAGAGTGCCGAAGCGATCACATCCAGATCCATGTGCACCCCGGGTCCCAATCGGACGGCGCGTCCCGATGGATGCCGATCCACTGTGCGCCAGCGGCCGGCCGGCGCGGCAGGTGCCCCGAGCGGCACCTGCCGGTCGCTTCGGGACCAGCGTTCGTGCTCGGGATGGGTGCCCAGCACTTCGAACATCCGGGGGGTGGTGGGGTCGACAGCGCCACCCGTGTACTCGGCAGCGCCGATGGCGACATCAATGACACTACCGAGAAGCGAGCTGATCGGCACCCACTTGCCGCCGGACCGGTTCACCTTCGTGAGCTCCGAAGTACTCGAAAATCGGGCACAGGTCACATCCATGGCCTGGATCTCCATCTGCACCAACGCTCGTGCCCGGCTGAGGTGTCGCCCAGCGGTGACACCCACGAGCACTGTGGTCCCCCATGCTGACCACCGACAGAATGCCGGCGAGTGCCCGTTCGGGGTGCCCCCGAGCACTCTTCTGGGCATACGTCTTGCTGACAGACCGACATCGGACTGCTCACTCGGCTTCATTGCATGATCGTCGCGTTCGGAGCTAAGACCAAGGTAAGTGGAGGCTAAGAAACGCCGAGCTTCGACCCTTGGCCCACCGGATACGTCTAGTGCTTGGGCTGGCCAGAAGTAGCGGTCGTCGTCTTGCGCTTGCTCGATGACGAGCCGGTCGGTGTCGGGATCTCCTGAAAGTACTGTTCAACCGCCTGAGCCATTCCCGTGGCTATGGCCTGGTGTCCCGCTGTGCTGGCGGCAATGGTCCCCTCATAGGGATCGGTGATGAAGAGCGGTTCGATGAGGGCACCGGGCATGAGAGATGGGGTGGAGAAGTATCCAGGGTCGGCAGGGCCCAACAAGAGCAAGTGGCTATAGCTCCCGGCTGCTGTTGTGAGCGGAGGTCCACCCAGGCTGTCGTCGGTCTGGACACCGTCGTTCGGGATGCTCCACCCATGGTCGGTGAACTGGGCCAGTACATCTGCCTGGAGAAGGGTCGCCAACCTCTGGTTGTCAGCAGAGAACGGTCTTGTGGCGTCGTAAGCCGAGATGCTCCCGGCATCTGTGGGAGATGTCCCCGCGTCGAAGTAGATCCCAACGAGCACGTTGGCCTTCGCCATGTTGGCGCAGACATCACGTGCTGCCACGTCGTCGTGAGCTCCTTTGATCGTGAACACGCCACCTGTCACGTCACCGGGCTGAGGTCGGATGACCGTGGACGCCCCGGTTCTCGATACCACGACTCGGTATCCTTTGGCCCGGAGCAGCTTCATGATCTCCAACTCCACCGGGAGGGTCTGATCAGCCTCGTAGATCGTCTGGCCTGTCTGAGTGGTGCCGACGGCGCCCGGATCGATTCCTCCATGACCGGCGTCGACGAACACCGTCTCGTGCCGGTTCCCAGAGGTGGGTGGGAAGGCCACGCAGGAGCCTGTGGCGAAGTATGCCGGATCGACCTCGGTCCCACCGTCGACATGCACCGAAGTGCTGTGGGCTTCGCCACTCGGAGCCACCGCCTTGGCAGCCTTCCTCGTCACCGGCTCTGAACCATTGTGGGATCCGGACCCCGAGGTGGCCAGGAGGAGCACCACCGCGACAAGCGCCGCGACGGCAACGATGGCAGCAAGTGCTCGGGTACGTGCCGTCCCACCGTGGGAGCCGGGACCAGGCGGGGGACGGTGCGAGGACCGCGCCGGATGGCTCTGCGACACCCTCGGCGACATGTCGGGTGCGGGTGGTCGGCGGACGGTTTGCTCACCGGGGCCGTCGACGGCGTCACCGAAGGGCTCGTCCGCGGAGTTCTCGGTCGGATGCGGTGACCAATCCACAGGGTCAGGACGAGGCCAGTCGTCTTCAAACGCCGGCGGGGGTTCCGATTCTGGGCTGTCGTCTGTAGGAGGTTCAGTGGGGGTCATGTCGATGATGCTTCGGCCACCCCGTTCTGGGAACGGCCAGCACACTGGCTGCACTTCGGGCGCAATGATCTCGCATCGCGATCTCTTGGGTCCTGAGGGTAATCGCCACTGCCATGGCTGTAATGGCAGCCACGCTCGCAGTCCCCGTCCGAGCGCTCACGCCGTCCGAGCGCTCACGCCGGCCGAGCGGTCACGCTGGCCGAGCGGTCAGTCGTGCATCGGGAGTCGATCGGTGCCGTCCCCACCGCCCACCAGGCGATCGGTGAAGAAGTCCAACACGGTGTCCAGTGCTGCCCGAGTGGGAGTTCCAGGTCGATCGTCGAGGTGCTCGGTCAAGACCGAATGGGCCTGGCGGGGGTGCCCGAATGGGTTCCCGGGTGACGAGTCGATCTCGACGGCCACGAAGCCGTCCCCCAGCTCGGCACGAAGACGGTCAAAGCGTTCGGCGAAGCAGAACGGATCGTGGCTGAACCTCAGCCCCAGCACGCAGGTTCCGTCGGCCACCCGTTCTTTCACCCTCGTCAAGTCGGAGTCCGAGATACCCAGGTCGGCCCGGTGCCGCCGTGATACCGGGAACGGAAGGGAAGGCTGGCTCAAGACCGGAGCCACGACCGCGTCGTCGACCATCATCGCCAGCGCGAACCCGCCGGTCAGGCACATACCCACGGCCCCGACCCCCGGCCCGCCACATCGCCCATGTTCTTGACGCGCCAACTCGCGCAACCACGCGATCACCGGGCTCGTCCGACGCGTAGCCAGGACAGTGAACTCGCGAGAGATGCACACGGGGCCCATCGTCTTGGCGATGGCCTCTTTGGAGGGAGGCTCACCGGGCCGACCGAAGAGGTGTGGCATGACCGCCGTACAACCCAGGCCCGCCACCTTGCGAGCGAAGTCGGCAACTTTGGGCGTGATCCCAGGGACTTCGGCCATGACGATCACCGCGGGCCCAGCTCCCATTCGGTACACGGCACGCGTCTTGCCGAGGAATGTTGTCCTCGTGCAAGTGAAGTCCGAGAGCGCCTCGCCGTGCTCAGGATACTTGACCACCGCCAGATGCTAGACGGACCTCGGGGATCCGGGGATCTACGATTCGGCCGTGACCGGATTCACCTCGACGCCTGCTCCCCATGCCTGGGCGTGACCGGCGTGAGCCACCGAGCGAGGTAACGGGGCGATCCAGCGAGCGCGATCGTGCGCTCGACGTTCTCTGCTCGCCAGAGCTGGAGCCGATGGTCGAGATGGTCGCGTTCTCTCCCTCGCCGGGGACCTACGAGGTCCGGGCGGTCGACGGCGCCGTCAGCTTCGCACGGATCCCCGATCCCACCGACATCAGTGGCGACATGCGGTACGTAGTCACCGCGGTCACGGGGAGGAACCCGCTCGAGCTGCAAGACCCCACGTGGCTCTCACCTCTGTCCGTCGAGCTGGCCAACCGGCAGCCGCGCCGGCAGGGTAACAGCTACCCCCTGGCGTTCGAGCGGATCGCCCAGCTGTTCGACCACCCTTGTGCACCCGACCTGTGCGTGCTTCACACCGCTGCCCACCGCCCCACCTCCCACCGCGGCGAGCACGGATCGTTGGACGTGGTCCAGTCTCGTGCCCCCCTGGTGGCCGCAGGTCCGGGTATCGCTCGTCGGGGTCTGGTCGACGGGTGGTGCCGGGTGGTCGACGTGGCCCCCACGATCCTGTCGCTGCTTGGCGCCCAGCCCGGCGTCGGTACCGGTCCGACGGGTCAATCCAATGGCGAAGTCCGCTTGGCCCGTCAGGACGGCCGGGTGATCTTCCCGTTGCTCGACCCGGCCACCGGAGTCCCGGATCATGTCGTCGTGGTCCTCATGGACGGCGCCAATGCCAACGTCTTGTACCACGCGGCTGTCGACGGAACGATGCCCAACGTCGGCTGGCTCGTCGACCACGGTACGGCGCTCGCCCACGGGGCGATCGCCTCCCTTCCCACGGTAACGCTGGCGAACCACACCAGCCTTCACACCGGATGCCATCCGGGCCATCACGGCGTCCTCCATAACGCGTGGTTCGATCGGGCGACGGACCGGCAAGTGGTGACGGAATCACCAGCCACGTGGCAGGAGTCCATGCAGTGGCTGTTCTCCGGTATCGAGACGATCCACGAGTCCGTGCACCGCCTCCGCCCCGGCGCACTCACCGTCTCGATCAACGAGCCGGCCGACCGCGGCAGCGACTACTCCACCATGGAACTGATGAGGCGAGGTCAGGTGAGACGTCTGATGGAGGGCATGCCCGACCCCCTTCCTCTCGCCGACGAGAGATGGATGGCCGAGTCCGAAGAGTTCCGGTGGGGATCGCTCGTAGACGCCAGCGCGCTCCGCCAGGCGACGTCGATCTGGGGCGGGGACCACCTGGGCGTGAAGTACCCGCTGCCCACGTTCACGTGGGTCAGCTTCTCGGTCACTGACGCGGCCTTCCACCATGGCGGTCCCCATTCAGAGATTGCCCAGGCCGCGCTCAAGGACACCGACGCTCGATTGGGCCAACTCATCGCTGCCGTGGATCGCCGCGGGGTATTGGATCGAACGACGTTCTTCCTCGTCGCCGACCACGGTATGGAAGAGACGGCTGAACACTGTCCCGGAGACTGGGGCGTCGCGCTGGCGGCGGCCGGGGTCGCCCACCGAGACGAGGCCTCGGGATTCATCTACCTCGGAGGCCCGGGGACCGCTTCGGGACCGGCGTGACGGAGGGGGGCCGGTGAACGTCGACCCGCGGGCACCGGTGCTGGTAGGAGTGGGAACCGCAGCGCGTGCCGCCGAGCCCATCGAGCTGATGGAAGAGGCGCTGCGCTCGGCCGCCGCCGACGCCGGGGATCCGGGCCTGCTGGCTGCGGTGGACCGCATCGCCGTCCCCAAGGGGACGTGGGGGTATGCGGACCCCGCCCGCCTCGTCGCCGGGCGGGTGGGAGCCAGCGCGGCCCGCACCCATCTGGGGGAAGTGGGCATCTCCCAGCAGACGTTGATCAGTCAAGCTCTCAGGGCAATTGCCGCCGGCACGTCCGAGGTGGCGGTGGTAATGGGAGGGGAGGCCCGGAGCTGGGCCCGCACCCCCGGGGCCCGGGAGACGGCGCAGCCCGATGCCGTTCCCGACGTCGTCGAGACCCGTGAACCGGAGTTCTTCGCCGCTCCGGAACTTGCCGCCGGGATCCTGGTACCTCCGGTCCAGCAGTACGCGCTCATCGAGAACGCCCTCGGCCACCACGAGGGCCGATCCACGGCAGAGCACAGGGCCGAGATCGCCGAGCTGTGGGCCCGCATGAACCAGGTGGCCCGTGGGAACCCCGACGCGGCCTTCGGCGAGCCCCGGACGGCCGAGGAGATCGACTCGCCGGGTCCGAGAAACCGCCCCCTGTCGTTCCCCTACAACAAGTGGCACGCCAGCCAATGGACCGTGGACCAGGCCGCGGCGCTCCTCATGTGCTCGGCCGGGGCGGCCCGCCAGCACGGAATTCCGGCGGACCGATGGATCTTCCCACTGGTCGGCATCGACGCCAATCACTCAGTGTCCCTCAGCCGGCGCCGGTACCTCCATCGTTGGCCGGCCATGGAGGTGCTGGGTCGAACCGCCTCCGAGCGAATCGGACGGCCCATCGCCGGGGTCGAGGTCATCGAGGTCTACTCGTGCTTCCCCGCCGCCGTTCGGGTGCAGCAGCGTGAGCTCGGGCTGCCCGTCGACGGGGCTCCCACGGTCACCGGCGGCATGGCCTTCGCCGGCGGTCCGTTCAACAACTTCGTGTACCAGGCGACCGCGGCCGTGGTCGCAAGGCTTCGGTCCGAACCGGACGTCCTCGGGGTCGTGACCACGGTATGCGGGCTCCTCACGAAACCGGGGCTGGCGGTCTGGTCGGCACGGCCGGACGGACGACCTCCGCTCATCGACGACCTGGCCGACGCCGCCGCCCGCGCCACCCCCACGGTCACCGTGCTCGACAGCCATGACGGCCCGGCGACGGTCGCCTCTTACACGGTCACCTTCGACGGGACAACCCCGGTACGGGTGGCTGTCGTGGCCGACGTGGCGGCAGGGAACGGTGGTCCGGCACGGTGCGTGGCCGTCTCGGACGACCCGGACCTGGCGGTCGAACTGACCGCAGCATCCGGTGCCGCCGACCGATTCATCGGATCGACGGTTGGCGTCCGGGGCCTGGCCTTCTCACCATGAGCAACAACGCCTTCTCACCGTGAGCAGGACGGCGGGCCCTCCGAGGGCAGCGGGTCAGACCGGTTCCCAGTCCGTCCCGGTCCAGCGAGCCCGGCTCGCCCATTTTGCTCCGTCCCAGTACCACCTCGAGCCCTCGTCACCCTCGGGATCGGGGTACCAGCCCGGCGCTGAATGGCTGACGACGTCGAGGGCCGTGACGGCGGGTCGTCGGTCGCCACCCTGATCGGCCGGCATCGTCGAGGGCACCTTCGGAACAGGTCCGGCCGGACTCAGAGTTGGACCCACGTCGAACCTGGGCAGGACGGCACCAGCGCCAACCGAGCCGTAGGGCGCAGGGGAGACAGTCGGGTCCACCCCGATCGCCGTGGCCACGCCACTCAGGCTCTCGGTGTTGGCCGCCGTCCCGACACCGCCGTACGCCATGACCGGGGCGGACGCACCGGCGATGGCCGCCTCCACCGCCGCACGCTGCTCACCACGGATCGAGGTCTTCCGCTGGCACTGGCGGCACACCAGCCGGTGCCGGCGAGGAAGCGGCACGATCGGGATGAAGAACAAGGTAAGCCACGTCGTCGTCGTCACCAGGACGTGAGGGCCGACGCGCCCGCACCGAGCGCACTCCCGCAGCACCACCCCGCGCCCGTTGCTCCGCCGTCTATAGCCGAACAGGATGAACATGGCGGCCCTCCCCTCCCCGCGGTCACGGTACTCCCGGTCGCCCTGTCGTGTCACCCGGTTCACCCGGGTCCGGCGAGACGGTCGTCCCATCCACCACCGGGCCGGTCTCGGTCTCCTCCGACGTGTGCCTGGCGACAGGCCGTGGGTAGCGTGGCTCCCGATGCCTCCCCCGGCAACCCTGCCTCCCTCTGGGGCCCTGCCTCCCAAGCCCCGGTCCGGGGGCCTCGTCGACCCCCGCCTGGCCGCCAGGGTCACCGTCACCCGTCGCTACCTGGTCGTGGCGGTCGTCGTCGGGCTGGCGGCCACCGCCTGCGTGGTGGTCCAGGCCGTCCTCCTGGCCGCGGTGATCAGCCGGGTGCTCCTCCACGGTGCCGACCTGGGCTCGGTCACCCCCCTGCTCGGAGGGCTGGCCGCGGCGTTCGCCGCTCGGGCCGGGTGCGCGTGGGCCGCCGAAGCGGCGGCGGCCCGGACGTCGGCCACGGTGACGTCGGTCCTGCGGCGCCAGCTCGTCCGGCACGCCCTCGACCTGGGCCCCACGTGGCTGGCCGGCGAACGCGCCGGTGAGCTGTCCCTCAGCGCCACCCGGGGCACGGCCGCCCTCGACACCTACTTCGGCCGCTACCTCCCCCAGGCGGTGCTGGCGGGGCTCGCCCCCCTGGGCATCCTGGCCTGGGTGGCATGGACCGACTGGATATCGGCTCTCGTGCTCCTCGGAGTCGTGGCCCTGGTGCCCGTGGCCATGATCTGGACCGGCCGGGAGTCGTCCCGGCACACCCAGAGGCAGTGGCGACGGCTGTCGTCCCTCTCGGCCCGTTTCCTCGAGCTGGTCCAGGGCTTGCCGACCCTCCGGGCGTTCGGTCGGGAGGCCCACGGCCGCCGTGAGGTCGCCGCGGCCGCCGAAGGACTGCGGGTCACGACCATGAAGACCCTTCGCGTCGCCTTCCTGTCGGCGCTGGCGATGGAGTTCCTGGCCGGGATCGGCACCGGCCTGGTAGCCATGGTTCTCGGACTCCGCCTCCTGGGTGGTGGGGTATCCCTCGCCACCGCTCTGGCCGTGCTGCTCGTGTCACCCGAGGTCTTCTTGCCCCTGCGCCGCGCCGGGGCGGAGTTCCACGCCAGCGCCGAGGGCCGGGCCGCGGCCCAGCGCATCTTGGACGTGCTCGACCTTCCTGCCGGCGGCACGCCCCACCCCGGAGCTGCCGACGGGTGGGGCGACAGTCCGCCGGTGCCCGATCCGGCCGGGGTGCCCGATCCGGCCCGCGACGCTATCCGGCTGTCCGGCATCACGGTCACCTTCCCCGGCCGAGGCGAGCCGGCGCTCCGCGGTTTCGATCTGGACGTCGCGCCGGGCGAGCACGTGGCGCTGATAGGACCGTCAGGCGCCGGGAAGTCGACCGTGATCGGCGTCCTCATGGGGTTCGTCCGTCCCGACGAGGGGACCGTCCACGTCGGCGACGTCGACCTCGGCGCGGTGGCTCCCGCCTCGTGGCGCCGCCACGTGGCGTGGGTGCCCCAGCGCCCCCACATCTTCACCGGGTCCCTGGCCGACAACCTCAGACTGGGTGACCCAGGGGCCACGGTCGAACGGCTGGAGTGGGCGTGCTCCCTGTGCGGGCTCTCCGAGCTGGTGGCCGGGCTTCCTGACGGTCTCGCCACCCCGGTCGGTGAAGGGGGGCTCTCCATGAGCGCCGGCGAACGCGCACGCCTCGCTCTGGCTCGTGCCGTGCTACGGGACGCCCCGGTGGTGCTCCTGGACGAGCCGATGGCCCATCTCGACGTCGGGACCGAAGTCGAGCTCCGTGCCCGCCTGGCGCCGTGGTTCGAGGGGCGCACCGTGGTGGTGGCGGCCCACCGCCCCGAGCTGGTGTCCCGTGTGGACCGTACGGTTCGGCTCGGATCCGCCGGCACCGGCTCGTTCCCGCCGGGAGCTCCCTACCCCGTGGACGCCGCCTCCACCTCTGTTGGCGGCATCGGCATCGGAGGTGGAGGCGACGGGGACGACGGGGACGACTGCGACGGTGACGGCCCTGATCCGAGCCACGAGGGAGAACAGGCCGCCGGGGTCCCGCGGTGAGCGACGTCGCGGACCTGCCGGCCTCCGAGGTCTTCAGGCGACTGGTGCGGGTCGGCCGCCCCACACTGGGTCGGCTGGCCCTGGCCTCCCTCCTGGGCGTGGCCGCGGCCATGGCTACCGTGGGGCTCCTGGCCGGCTCGGGCTACGTGGTCGACCGGGCGGCGTTCCGGCCCGGGCTCGGAGCCATCGCCGGGATCCTGGCCTCGGTCGAGGTCCTGGCCTTCCTGCGGGGTCCCCTTCGCTACGGTGAGCGACTGGTCGGCCACGACGTGGCATTTCGGACGCTCGGTCGTTGGCGGGTCTGGCTCTACGACCGGCTCGAACCGCTCTCCCCCGCCGGCCTGAGGGCGTGGCGCAGCGGGGACATCCTCACCCGGGCCACCGGCGACGTGGACACCTTGGGCGACCTGTACCTTCGCTGCCTCCTGCCGGTGGCGACGACCGTGGCCGCCTCGGTCCTGGCCGTGGTGGTCGAAGCACTAATCCTCCCGACCGCCGGGCTGGTCTTGGGTGTGAGCCTCGTCGGGGCCATGGTGGTCACCCCCCTGGTGGCCCTGTACCACGGCGGCGGGGCTACGGCCGCCCGGGAGGCCGAGCTCGAAGGGGAGTTGTCCGCCCAGGTGGTGGACCTGGTCCAGGGGGCTCCCGAGCTGATGGCCTTCGGTCAGGACGGGGCGTACCTGGGCCGCATCGAAGCCGTCGACGCCGAGCTCACCGCCCTGGCCCGCCGCCGGGCCCTGGCCGCGGGGACCACGTCCGCCGCGTTGGTGGTATGGGTGGGGGTAGCCGTGGTGGGGGTGCTCGCCGCCGGAGTGGCGGCGCTCCGGGCCCATCACCTGGAGCCGGTCATGCTGGCCGTGCTCCCGCTGGCTGCGGTGGGAGCGTTCGAGTCCGTTCCGATGCTGGGCACGGCCGCCCTGCGGACCCGGCAGGTGGTGGCCGCCGGTCGCCGGTTGCTCGCCGTCGACGCCGTCCCGGTCCCGGTGCACGATCCCGACCATCCCGACACCGTGCCCGAGGGGCGCTTCGAAGTGACCGTCGAGCAGGCCCACCTGCGCTATCGGACCGACCTCCCCTGGGTCCTTCGGGGCCTGGACCTGACCCTCCCGGCCGGCAGCCGGGTGGCCCTCGTCGGGGCCAGCGGCTCGGGCAAGACGAGCGTGGTGAACGTCCTCCTGCGCTTCTGGCCCCTTGATTCGGGGAGGGCCACCCTGGGGGGGTCGGATCTCGAGCGCCTGGCCCAGGCTCAGGTCCGCCGGTCGGTGGCGCTCGTCGACCAACACGCCGTGCTGTTCGCCGGGACCATCCGCCAGAACATCGCTCTGGGGCGACCCGAGGCCGACGACGCGCAGATCGACGACGCCCTCCGCCGGGCCCAGCTGGCCGATTGGGTGCGCACCCTCCCCGATGGGCTCGACACTCCCATAGGCGAGGCGGGATCGCGGGTGTCGGGCGGCCAGCGCCAGCGGATCGCGCTGGCCCGAGCCCTGCTGGTGGACGCTCCGATCCTGGTCCTCGACGAGGTGACCGCCGGGCTGGACCAGCCCACCGCGGCGCGCCTGCTGGCCGACGTGCTGGCGGCATCGGACCACCGGACGGTGCTGCTGGTGACCCATCGCCACGCCGACCTGTCGGGGTTCGAGCACGTGGTGCGGATCGAGCACGGGCGGGCCGGCGCCGTGGCTTGATACGAGCCGAGGCGCCCCGGCTACGCTCGGCCGGTGCCGCTCGAGCCCATTGACTTCGTCAGGTCCTGGTTCCCCGCCCATGACGGGAGCCAATCGGCCACCTCGAGTGTCGCCGACCTCCTCGCACTGATGGAGGGCTTGCGCTCCAAGCCGAACCGGCGTCCGGAGCTGGAACGCTTTCACGATGCCATCAGCCACCATGTGGCAGCTCAGATCCTCTCGAGGAACCCTCCCTCGGTGTGGGACGCCGCCCGACGCATGACCGAGGCCGGGATCGAGCCGACAGCTGCGGGAGGGCTGTTGGAGCTCACCCTCACCGGCCAGATCGCCGCGCTGCCCGAGGGCGGTACGGAAGTCGACCTCGAATCCTACCGGTCGGCCCTCGACGCCCTGCCCCCTCCGAGTGACGACGACATCGCCGAGGCGATGGTGGAGATCGTCAACCGTCACCGGGTGACCACCCTCGACGGCCTGCGCGACGAGCTCTTCTCGGCGCTCCACCTGCCTGGAGCCGTCGCGCCGTTCCAGACAATCGTCGACCGGATGCTCGAGACGCTCATCAGCGACGACGGACCGCTCCGCCTGTTGACCGAAGACCGGGTGGTGGATCGTCGTCAGCTCACCGCCGACGTGGTCCTCACCCATCAGGTGACTCGGGACGAGATCACCGACGACATCCTCGACGCCACTGTCGATCTCGAGGTCATTGCACCCGATGACGAGTTCGAGGTCGTCCTGGAGGGCATCGCTGGGCCTGGTGAGGCAGTACCGGTGCACGTGGACGACGCCGGGCCCCGCACCGATCCCGAGCGAAGGCGACTCTGGTGGCACGGTCCCGACGACTGGCTCAGCCAGTGCCCCGACGGTGCGGTGGTCGCCGTCCGTCGCCAGGGCGGCTCCGTGCTGATCGAAGCCCTGCCAGCCGAACCCGAGCCCGATGCCGCCCTGGTCGAATCCGTGCGCGCCGCCTACGACGGAGAGGTCGCCGAGCCCGGCCTCCCGGCGGCGGTGATGGACGTCGTGCTGACCGTGCTCGTCGACCATCCCGACGCCTTCGCCGTCCCCCGCCCTCCCCTGTGCCAGATCTTCGCCGCCGCCGGGCTCGAGATCCGTGGGTCCGAACTTGCCCATGACCCCGAGCTGTGGTCCGCGTCGGCCAGTCTTCGTCGCCTGGGGAGGGTGGCAGGCCGGCTGAACCACGACTGGGACGGCACCAGGCGGGTGGTGGAGCTGGTCGAGTGCTATCTCGGCGAGGATCGGAGCTCCGCAGCCCTGCGGCCGTGCCTCGAGACCCTGGCCGATCCCGAGCTCCTCGAAGTGGCCACCGACGAGCTGTGCCACGAGTGCGCCGTGGATCAGGCATCCCTGGATCGTCTGGGAGCGTTCACCCGGTCGCTGGTCCAGCGCGCATCGGCAGCGACGCACGTGGCCGCGGCCCGGTACCTCGAAGCGGTGGTCGCCGAGACACACGAGGACCCCCTGGCCGCCCACGCCGCCCTCGAGATCGCCGTCGAAGCCGACCCGCACTGGGTCCCCGGGGTGGCCCGCCTGGCGTGGTACAGGTCGGACCGGGGCGACGCCGATGGCGCCCTGCAGCTCTTCGCCCAGCTCGAACGCGAGGGCATCACCAGCTCGGACCGCAGGGTCATCGAGAGGGCGCTGGGCCATGTCGGCACATCGCGGGGCACGTCGCGGGACCAGTCGCCGGGCCAGGCCACGGGCCAGCCGGCGGGGAAGCCCCCGGGGAGGAACACACCATGCTGGTGTGGGTCGGGAAGGAAGTTCAAGCACTGCCACTTCGGACAGGCCACCATGCCGCCACTCGAAGAGCGCGCCGAATGGCTCTACCAGAAGGCCGTCAACTACGTCCACCACGGTCAGCGAGAGTCCAGGTCCGACCTGGTCTCGGTGGCCCTGGCCCGAGCCGGCCTGGATACATCGGACGATATGACCCTCGAGACCCTCCAGGGTGAGGTGGTGAAGAAAGCGGCCGGTGACCCCCTGGTGCTGGACCTGGTGCTCTCCGAGATGGGCTGGTTCTCCTG